>JAEUKJ010000726.1 GCA_016792665.1 Deltaproteobacteria bacterium
CACGTACGCGCCGCCGGCCGTGCACGAGCCCAGCACGCAGGCGATCTGCGGGACGTCGGCGGCCGAGAGGCGGGCCTGGTTGTAGAAGATGCGGCCGAAGTGGTCGCGGTCGGGGAAGACCTCGGACTGCATCGGCAAGAAGGCCCCGCCCGAGTCGACGAGGTAGATGCAGGGCAGGCGGTTCTCGAGCGCGACCTCTTGAGCGCGAAGGTGCTTCTTCACGGTCATCGGGAAGTAGGTGCCGCCCTTGACACTCGCGTCGTTGGCCACGATGACGCACTCGGTCCCGCACACGAGGCCGATGCCGGTGACGATGCCGGCCGAAGGCGCCGCATCATCATAGAGGCCATCGGCGGCGAGCGACCCGAGCTCGAGGAAGGGCGTGCCGGGATCGAGCAGGAGCTCGACGCGCTCGCGGGCGAGCAGCTTGCCGAGCTCGCGCTGGCGCGCCACCCCTTCCCCGCCGGAGCGTGCGCGGCCGACCTTCGTGCGCAGCGTCTCGACCAGCGTCTCCATCGCGCGCTGATTGTCGCGGAAGGTCGCGCCCGCCGTGTCGATCTGGCTCTCCCAGGTGTCGAAGGGGTCATCGAAATGGGACATCGTCGCTCCTGTCCGCGGGGTTCCGACTGGCCGCGGGGCCCTGCCTCGCTGCGCGCGCGCCGCAACGGACGCGCGACATAGCAGCCTCCCACGCGGCCCGCAACGGCATCCGCGGCCGTCGACATCGGCGAGGCGGCGCGCGGCTCTGTGCCCTCGGCCATCTTCCTTTCTTGACGCGGGGCCGTTTGGACACGAGGTTTCGCGCGAGCGCCTTGGGCGGAGTCGCTGGCAGCCTGGCTGGGTCAGGCCGACGGCGCATCGCGAGGCGCGGGCGGGACGGGGGCAACGGACGTGGTGGCGAATACGGCGCGAACGAAATCGCAGAGGGCCTCGCGCGGCGACGCGGGCGCGCGCGGCGCGAAGTCCGAGCTGACCGGGCTCGGCCCCTGGCGTCTCGTCGAGGCGATCGGCGCCGGTGAGCGCGCCACCGTCTATCGCGCGACGCACGTCGGCGGGCATGGCACCAACGAGGCCCGGGCGGTGAAGGTCCTGCACGGGCTCCTCGCGCACGACCCCGACGCGGCCAAGGCCTTCGAGGTCCGTCTCCAGGCCCACGCGCAGCTCTCGCGCCTGGACCACCCCAACATCGTCCACTGCCATGGCGTCGAGATCACCGCGGGTCGACCGTACGCCGTGCTCGACCTGGTGGATGCGGTGAGCCTCGACAAGCTCATGCCCGAGCGCGGGCGCGCCAAGGTCTCGGTCGAGGCGGGCGCCAACCTCGTCATCGCCATCCTCGATGCGCTCGCGGCCGCAGCCAACGAGAAGATCGCGCACGGCCGCCTCGCCGCCAACGACGTCCTGGTCCACCCGGACGGCATGGTGCAGGTCACGGGCTTCGGGCAGGCCGGCGACCTGCGCATGGACTTCCTGGCGGTCCATCGCCTCATCCAGTCGCTGAACACCCCGTGGCCGCCCGAGGTCGACGCGTGGCTCGATGCCCTCTCGGCCGAGCGCTCTGCCTGGAAGGATCTCCGCGCGGCGCGCGCGGCCTTTCCGCTGGCGACCACGGAGGCCGGGCGCAAGGCCCTCGAGCGCAGCGTGCGCAACCGCCGCAAGAAGGAACAGAAGGCCCTCGAAGAAGCCCAGGCCGAGGCCGAGGCGGGCGAGGAGGCGGAGGTCGAGGACGCCGCGGACGAAGAGGAGGTCGAGGAGACCGAGCGGCGCCCGAAGAAGAAGGCGCGGGTCCAGAAGCCGGTCGCGGTGCGCCGGGCCGAGGCGCTCCAGGCACTGCGTCAGGCCCGCATCACGGCGCTGGCGGCGCTGGCCATCGTGCTGGTCGCGCTGGCGATGGAAGTGCTGGGCGTCGGGAAGTAGCGGCGTCGTGCGATAGGGCACCCGTGGTCATTGTGCCGATGCGCGAGCGACGCTAGGTTGTCGCGCATGTTTCGCCGCTGTTTCGTCGTGCCCGCGGGGCGCTCACGGGTGCTCGCCCTTGTCGTGATGCTCGCCGCCTGTGGCGAGGATGGGGTCAAGGACCCGGTCGACACCTTCGAGGTCACGCCGGACACCGCGCCCGACATCACGCCGGACACGGCCCCCGAGGTCGAGGCGGACACCGAGCCCGACGTCGCGCTGGACACGGCCCCCGAGGTCGAGGTCGATACCACCCCGCCCCCGCCGGTCGACCCGTTCGAGGCGGTCGATCCGACCCCGCCGTTCCTACCCGAGGAAGAAGCGCCGCCGGCCGCGCTGAGCTGTCCGCGGCTCGTCAACGCCGGGGCCGAGGCGGGCGATCTCACTGGCTGGCAGGTCGCCGAGGGGACCTTCGAGGCGGCCGACAACTTCCCGATCCCCTACGCCGGCGGCTGGCAGTTCCGGGCCGGGCGCTCTTCGCGATCGCGCCTCACGCAGACCCATCACCTGGGCAGCGTGGTCGCGGGGCCGCGCACCGCGGTGCTGCGCACGATGGTGCGGAGCGACGACAGCGTCGACGAGGCATGGATGGCGGTCGCGGCCCTCGACGACCGCGGCATCGAGCTGGCGACGCGGAGGAACGGCCCGTACACGAGCAGCGACTGGCGGGAAGGCGAGGTCGCGCTGGCGCTGCCCGCGGGCACGACCCAGCTGCGCATCACCTTGGAAGGGGTGCGGCTCAAGGGCACCGACAACGATGCCTACTTCGATGACGTCGAGGTCTGCCTCTACGACCGCACGCCGCAGGCCCTGACCTCCGAGATGCCCGGTCCGCCGTTCCTCATGAACGTGACACCAAACGCTGTCACGGTCATCTTCGAGACCCGGCTCGCGACGACCGCGGTCGTCGAGTACGGCCTCGACCCGAGCGCCCTCGACAAGGTCGCGACCTCGCCGGTGGCCAAGCAGATCCACAAGGTGCGCCTGACCGGCCTCGAGCCGTTCACGCGCTACTACTATCGTGTGCGCTACGCCGACCTCGCGCTGCCGCCGTACGACTTCCTCACGGCGCGCGCCCCCGACGACGATGGGCGTATCGAGTTCATCATGTTCGCCGACAACCAGGACGGCCCGAACGTGTTTCGCGGGCTCGCCAAGCAGATGGCCGCGTGGGACCCGGACTTCATCCTGCACGGTGGCGACGTGGTGCAGAACGGGACGCCCTGGGACTATCGCGAGACGTTCTTCGGACCGTACTTCGGCCTCGGCAACCACGCCGCCATCGTCATGGGGCCGGGCAACCACGAGACCTACTCGAGCACCATCCTGACCAGCGACGTCGCGCGGGCCCTCTGGGACACCTACGTCGACCAGCCCGGCGACAAGCACTGCTTCGGGTGGCGCTGGGGCTCGCTGTTCGTGATGGTCATCGACACCGAGAGGCCGCACGGCATCGGGACGGCGCAGTACGGGTGTATCGAGCAGACCCTGGGCTCGGAGCTCGCGCAGTCGGCGACGTTCCGCGTGGCCTTGTTCCATCGCGCGCCCCTCATCGAGTACTGGAGCTCGATCGCGGGCGAGCCCTCCGACGTGACCTTCTTCACCTTCGGTATGGACGCCCCCGACGTGCGCACCTACCTCGCGCCGCTGTTCCAGCGCATGCGCGTGCAGCTCGTCATGAACGGCCACAACCACCTCTACCAGTTCATCCCGCGCTGGCCCGAGTTCACGGCCTGGGTCATCTCGGGCGGTGGCGGCGGCGGGCTCGAGACGGGCGATCCGAGCACGCGCGTCAACGACTGGTCGGCCTTCGTCGAGAAGCAGACCTTCGGCCGCTTCCACTACCTACGCGGCATCATCGAGGACGGGCGCTTGTGGGTGCGGGCCATCGGCGACCGCGGCGACGTGATCCACGCTTTTGAGATCGACCCCTGAGCTTCGTATCTCGCAAGTTGCGCGGGACCATGCGTTGAGCTAGAGGGCCGCGCCTGGAGGTCCTGCATATGTCGATTCGCTCCTCACTCTTCATCTCCCTCTTCCCGGCTCTCGTCCTCGGTTCGGCCTGCGGCAAGAAGACGCCGCCCCCCGAGCCCGTCAAGGCCGACGCGACCGAGCCCGCCAAGGCCGACGCGACCGAGCCTGCCAAGGCCGACGCGACCGAGCCTGCCAAGGCCGACGCGACCGAGCCCGCCAAGGCCGACGCAGCCCCGGCTGGTGATGCGGCCCCGGCGGCTGGTGATGCGGCCCCGGCGGCTGGTGATGCGGCCCCGGCTGGTGATGCGGCCCCGGCAGCTGGTGATGCGGCCCCGGCTGGCGACGTCGCGGCGGCGGGTCCGACCCCGGTGTTCGACACCGAGGGCTTCGCGACGCCCGAGTCGGTCTTCGTCGATGGCGAGACCTACTACGTCAGCAACATCAACGGTGCGCCGCTGGACAAGGACGACAACGGCTTCATCTCGAAGCTCGGGGCCGACGGCAAGATCGTCGAGCTCAAATGGATCGACGCGTCCAAGGCCGACGTCGAGCTGAACGCCCCCAAGGGCATGGGTGTCCTCGACGGCGTCCTCTACGTGGCCGACATCGACGTCGTCCGGAAGTTCGACGTCAAGACCGGCGCCCCGCTCGGCGCCATCACCGTCCCGAACGCGTCCTTCCTGAACGACATCGTGGTCAGCGCCAAGTCGAAGACGGTCTACGTCAGCGACTCGGCCATCGGCGCCGACTTCAAGCCCAAGGGCACCCCGGCGATCTACGCGATCGGCGCCGACGGGACCCCGAAGGCCATCGAGGCGACGGTCACGGGCGGACCGAACGGCCTCGCGGTCGAGGCGGCCGACGGCGGCGACATCCTCTACTGGGTCGGCTTCGACGACGCCGCGGCCATCGTGTCCTACGACTTCGGCAAGAAGGCCGCGGGCGCGAACGTGACCGTGCCGGCTGGTGGCCTCGACGGCCTCGCGATCGTCGAGCTGGACGGCGCCAAGTCCTTCGTCGTGTCGAGCTGGAAGGCCGGCTCGGTCTTCAAGATCGGCGCGGACGGCAAGGCGACCGTCCTGGCCAGCGGCTTCGAGGGCCCCGCCGACTTCGGCGTGGACCTCGCGAAGAAGCTCGTGGTCGTCCCGCACTTCATGAAGAACAAGGTCGCGGCCTTCTCGCTGTGAGCGGTTCGCCGAGCGGCGCGTCGACCCCGTGAGCCCGGGCTCGCGGCCGACGACATCGTGAGGTAAAGATGCGCCTCGGGATAGGGACCAGGGTCCTTGTCCCGGGGCGTTTTTGTTCTCGCCCACCCCAACCCCATGAGGATCCCGCGATGACCACGATCCTGGCCTTTAGCCCGACCCTCTTCGAGCCCGACAACCTCATCCGGACGAGCCTCTTCTTCATCGGCTCCGTCGCGCTGGTGGCCGGTGCCAAGTATCTGCGCGAGCTGCTCGCGGCGCGGCGCGGCTTCAAGCTGAGCTCGCTCATCGCCGACCGCGACAACACGCCGGTCGCGGTCGAGATGGCGAGCTTCGTCCTCGCCATGGTCATCGGCCTCCTGGGGTCACTCGTGGTGCAGGGCACCGAGTGGTACGAGCAGGCCCTCGACCTCGTGGGCACTGGCCTCCTCGTGCTCCTCGTGCTGTTGGCCAATGATCAGGTGACCTCGCGCCTCATCCTGCGCGGCATCGACTGCAACCGTGCCGTCGCCGACGACCACAACCTCGCGGTCGCCATCGTGCGCGGCGCCTCGAACATCGCCTCGGCCTTCGTCATCAAGGCCGCCCTGGGCCACCCCTCGGTCCTGTGGGAGCGCGTCATCTGGCTTGCGATCGGGCAGGCAGTCCTCGTCCTCATGTCGCTCGGCTACCAGCTCCTGACCCCGTACGACGACCTCGCCGAGGTGCGCAGAAAGAACATCGCTGCGGCGCTGCCGATGGCCGGGATCCTGCTGGCGGTAGGCCTCGTGGTGGGCTCGGCCCTGGCCGGTCAGGGCGAGGGCTGGGGCGCGGATCTGGCCTCGCTGGGGATCGACATCGGCATCTCGGCCGTGCTCGTCTTCGTCCTGCGCTGGGCCGGCGACAAGCTGCTCCTGCCGGGCTCGACCTTCCACGAGGAGATCGCGCGCGACCAGAACCCGGGCGCCGGCTTCATCGAGGCGTGCACCTACGTGGCAGGCGCTCTGGCGGTCACCTACTTCCTCAACTGAACAGCGGCTCTCGTGTGCGTGGGCCCGCTTCGCTCGACTCTGTGAGGCGCGCCCCTCAAAGGGGAGCGAGGTAGGGCAGGTCGCTCAAGAGCTCGTCGCGCGTGAGGATGTCGCTCTCGGCGGCCGGGGTCCAGATGACCTCGAAGCCGACCATGGCCTGGCTCGTGATGGCCAGCATCGCCTGCAGCGACAACCGCACGTCTTCGGGGCCGGAGAGCTTCTCGGGCAGGCCGAGGGTCGTCGACTGGACGGCCATCACCAGGGTCACGACGAAGAGCTCGTCGATGCCGAACTGGCCGTCCTCGTCGGTGAGCTCGTTGGCCTTGGACGAGTTGCGCTGCGTCTCGACCATCCCGCGCCCGTCGCGCCGCACGATCTCGCGGTCGAAAAAGGCACGGGCCTCGCCGGCCAGCGCGTTGAAGCGCGCCTCGCCGGGCGTGGGGGCGAGCCCCTTGTCCTCGCTGAAGTGGGCGTAGGCGACGTGGTCCTGGAAGGTCACTGTCGTGTGCAGGACGGTGCGCGCCATGCGGAAGATCCCGAACGAGGTCGACGTGTCGGCGGTGCGGACCGCGTCCTCGATGCGCGCGCGCAGGCCCTTGCTCGCGACCGCGTCGAAGGCGAGCTGCACGCGCCCGACGCACAGCGCCTCGGCCTTGCGCTGCTGCGCCTTCTTGATGATCGCCGCGATGAGGGCCCAGACGACGATCAGCAAGAAGACGATGCCGATCCCCGTCATGCAGCCGGGCGACAGCCGAATCGAGCCTCCTCCTCCGCCGTAGTAGCCGCCGCTCGAGGAGGACCGCGACCCCGACGAGCTCGACGAGCGCGAGCCGCTCGAGCTGCGTGAGCCCCCCGAGCTGCGCGAGCCGCCCGAGCTGCTGCGCGAGAACCCGCCGCCGCTGCCGCCGGAGCGCGCCTCGGCCTGCGGTGCCTCGAGGGCGAGGGTCACGGACACGGTCGTCGGCCAGGCGATGGCGAGGGCGACGAGGAACCAGCGGCGGCGCAGTCGCGAAGAGGTCATGGCGCGTTCATAGCCGAACACGCCGGGCCTGTCCTCTGCGCTCGGTCTCACACGTCAGGCCCCACGCGCCTCGCGCGCGGCGAGTCGGCGCAGGCCGACGGCGATGACGAGCCAGGTCAGGGCGAGCAGCGAGAGCCCGAGGATGAGGTTGGCGGACGACTCGGCGAAGCCCTGCATGAAGTAGACGTGCCAGTTCGAGGCCTCGGCGGGCGGCAACTGGACGCAGGCACGCAGCGTCGTCGCGACGGCTCCGATGAAGCCCGACAGCGACGCGAAGAAGGTGGCCCAGGACATCGCGCGCAGTGCCCCGAGCCGGAGCTCGTCCGGGCGCACGGCGAAGAAGATGGCGCCGCCCAGGGCCGCCAGCCCGAACGCCAGGATGAACCACATGGGCATGCCGCCCGACTGAAAGAACTCGATCATGACACAGCCTCCTGAGGTGTTTCGGGCGCGGTGTCGCCCGCGCAGAGAAGGAAACGCGGCGGGGCTCGCGCTGTGACACGTGGTCGCGAGAAGTTTGCGAGGCGGCCCGGCGGATCCCGAAATCGGCGCGACGTTTGTCACATCCGTCGCCCTCGTGCATTTCCTGGTCGTGCACGAAGGACCTCCGTCACCGCCGCCCGAGGATGCGCGCCTCGTCGAGCGCTTGCGCGCAGGCGACGTCCAGGCCTTCGACGTCCTCTATCGTCGCTACGAGCGTCGCCTGGCCGGCTTTGTTGCGCGCCTCCACGGTCGTCGCGAAGGGCTCGAAGACGTCCTCCAGGAGACCTGGCTGCGCCTCGCCCAGAACGCCGGCCGCCTGCGCCCCGACACCCAGCTCCTGCCGTGGCTCTTCACGGTGGCGCGGAACCTCGTCATCGGGCGTCACCGCTGGCGCATCCTCGATGCCGACCGTCTCTTCGCGTGGAGCCGCATGACCGCTGCCGACAACCCGACACCCTTCGATCTGCACCTGGCCAGCGAGGCCGAGCGACGCCTCGAGCTGGCGCTGCTCGAGCTGCCGCTGAAGTACCGCGAGGTGCTCCTCCTCGTCGCGGTCGAGGGTCTCTCTCAGAAGGATGCGGCCGCGGTCCTCGACCTCACCCACGATGCCGCGCGCCAGAGGCTCGCTCGCGCCCGTCAGATGATGCAGACTCTCCTGGAGGCACCATGAGCCCAGACCTCCATCCCCATGATCGCGACGACACGCAGCGCGCAGACCCGCTCACGGCCGCGCTGGGGGCCCTGCCCGAGCGTCCCCTGGATCCCGTCCTGGCCGAGCGCATCCGCCTGCGCGCGCGCATCTCCATCCGTCCCGATCGCCACGGCGCCTTGTCCAGCCGCGCCGCGTGGGCCTGGTATCGGGTCGAGCCGGTGGTCACCGCGGGCGTCGTCGTCGGCTTCCTCGTCTGGACCTTCGACGCGATCGCGATCCTGTTCTCTTAGGTCTCAGGCGTGGAGCTCGCTCGGGCCGAGCCGCTCGAGCTCGACCCGGGCCTGTCGCACGCGCTCCATGAGCAGCGCATCGACGCTGGCGCGGGCCGCCTCGTGGGCCTCCTGCAGCGACTTCTGTGCGCGCCGCGGCTCGCCGAGCCCGACGTGGGCCTCGGCCTCGGCCAGGAAGGACCGCGCCGCGATCGACGCGCTGCGCGAGTTGGCGCGGGCACGTTCGGCGTAGCGGAAGACGTCGGCCCACAGGCGCCGCGCGACCATGGCCCGCGCCATGCCGAGGGACACGCGCGCGATGAGGACCTCTTCGGCGTCCTCGGCACTCACGCGACGCAGCGCGGAGCGCAGGCGGGTGCTGCCCTCGTCGAGCTCGCCGCTCAAGAGCTCGGCCTCGCCCAGGCCGACCTCGGCCATGAGCTCTTCGCGGTGGAGGCCGGCCGTGGCGGCCAGTCGGGACGCGGCCCGGAAGGTGTCGGTGGCGCGCTTGAGATCGCGCACCTCGAGCTCGACCTCGCCCAGCGCGACGAGGCAACGCAGTGCGTCGCCGGTCAGCCCCAGGTCGCGGAGGGCGTCGCGAGCCTGGCGGAAGTTGGTGCGCGCGGCCTCGCGGTCGCCGGTCGCCAGGGCGAGCTCGGCCCGCGCCTCCTGCACCAGCGCCGAGAGCCCACGCGCCCCGCGTGCGTCGCTGCGCGCCATGGCGTCGGCCAGGTCGCGAGCCCGCTGGAGGCAGCCGCCGGTGCCGCTGAGATCGCCGCGCACGAGGGCCGCCTTGGCCTTCAGCACGAACCACTCACCGGTCGTCTTGGCGTGCTTCAGGTCTTTGGCAGCGCCACTCTCCTCGAGGCTCGACTGCACGAGATCGAGGGCCTGGGCCGCGCGCTCGCTGTCACCGAGCCCGAGCAGGGTCCGGGCAAAGCGCAGGAGCGCGGTCGGACGTCGCTCGCCGCCCGAGCGGGCCGAGGCGTCGAAGCTCTGGATGGCGCCCGAGAGATCGCCCGCTTTGGCGCGCAGGCTGGCGATTTCCAGTTCGCGTGAACCACGTTCACTTTGCGGTGAGAGCGGCAGCGCGGCCTCGACCTCGAGGGCCGCCAGCCGGAAGAGGCCGAGGCGCTCGTGGCGGCCCGCGCGTCGCGTCGCGTCCTCGACACTCGGCTCGCGGAAGGCCTGGGCGAGTGCGTCGGTGGCCGGCCCGAGGCGCGCCAGGCGATCGCTCACCCACGCCGCCAGATCCTTGGGCAGTTCCTTCTCGAGGTGCATGCGCGCGGCTTGCGTGAGCGCGTCTTCTGCCAGCGGCCCTTCGCCGAGTGCCGCCTCGAGCCACGCCCGCTCGGCATCGCGCGGGTCCGCGCCGCGCAAGAGTCCGGTCAAGAGCCAGGCGAGGCAGCCTTCACCGAGCTGGTGGAGTTGCTGCGGGACCTCCTGCCCTTCGGTCATGCGCGCCAGCATGCGCAGCGCGAGCGGGTTCCCGGCCGCCGCCGCGAGCAGCGCGTGACGTTGACGCGGCGCGACCTTCAGCGACTCGGCGAGCTGGTTCATCGCGCGCAGACCCAGGGGGCGGAGCTCGATGCGCGCCTGGTCCGCGAGCATCGTCTCGGGCTTCACGACGCGCGCCGTGGCCACGAAGCACCAGGGCCGCGACTGCGACTGGGCGAGCTTCACGACGAGCTGGAGGACATCCTTGCTGGCGCGATCGAGGAAGTGCACGTCGTCCATGACGATGACCAGCGGGCCCTCGCCAGCGCGCCGCGAGAGGGCATCGAAGACCAGGCGGGCCAGGGCGCGCAGGGTCGGCGGCTCGATCGCCGGGCGGTCGAGGAGGAGGAGCTCGAGCAGCTCGCGCTCGCGATCGCCGAGGTCGTGGTGGACGAGGCTGTCGAGATCGCTGACCTTGCCGCGCGGGGCCGGCAAGCGATAGGCGGCGGCGACCAGGCTCGCGAGCGCATGACCGGGAGACGCGTTGGCGGCCGGCGAGACGCGCACGGCCAGCGCGTTCCGGCCGTTGATGAAGGCCTGGACGAGCGCGCTCTTGCCCATGCCGCGAGCGCCCTGGACGAGCGCCATGGTGGGCCCGTGGCGCATCGACTCGTCGCCGATCTGTCCAAGGCGGCGGAGCTGGAGCCCGCGGCCCCAGAGGAGTCCGGCCTCGCCGAGGTCGGCGTCATCACCATCCTCACGCAGGGGCTCGGCCACCGGACGGCCGGCCACCGCACCGCCCCCGGTGAAGCGCGCGGCGGTCGGGGTACCTGGACCCTGAGCGCGGGCGGGCGTGGCGACGCGTCGCAGCACCGCGCACTCGAGGGACTGGCCGTCGGGCAGGAAGACCGTCGTCTGCGGGCGCACGGCGAGGCCGGCCCGACCCGCGAGCGTAGCCGGCACGGCGACCTGACCGTGGGTGGTCGCGACCGCGATGCGGCGCGCGAGGTCGATGGCCTGGGTGACCTGAGACGGCGCCTCGACCGCCGCGAGGCCGATGCGCAGCCCGAGGTTGGCCGCCAGGGCGCGCGTCTGCAGCGCCAGGAGATCGGCCGCGAAGGCCTGGACGAGCTCGACGCCCGCCTGGTTCCGCCCGGCCTTCGGCCCGCTCGGCAGCGACGCTTCACGGCGCTCGTCGCCCGCGACCTTGATCAGGGCGCGGCGATCTTCGCGCACGACCTCGAGCCCCTCGCCTTCCTTCTGCACGAGCCAGCGCGCGAGCTCGCCCGAGGTCAGGGCGCCGGGGTGCTCGGCGACGATCATCGCGACCGCGAGCGGTGCCTTGGCGGTCGCCGCGCGAGGGGCCGCGACATCGCTCATCGAGCGCCCGCCGGAGACGTAGGGTGCGACCTTCTTGGCGTCGACGCGCTGGAGCGCGCTCGCCCCCATCAGCGCGGTCGGCTCGGGCCCGCGGGTCTTGCGCTCGGCCGCTTCGCTCCGCGTGGTGGCCGTGCCCTGGGCGCTGTCGGCGGCCCGTGCGAAGGCCTCGGCTTGGCTCGTGCCGCGCGGCTGGACCTCGGTCTGTCCGCGCGCGATGCCACCGCGGGGGACCTCGACCCCGAAGCTCGGCTCCATCTGCACGGTCTTGTCGGGGACCTGCGCGAGCTCGGCGCGCGTGGTCTTCTGGCCGAGTCCGCGCGGTGCTCCGGGCACGGCCTCGGTCGACGGGACGCTGAACGGGAAGGACGACTCGGGGCAGCGCTGGACGATCGCCTCGAGGTCGGTCGCGCGCGCGGGCCGCTCCTCGGGCTGCTTCGCGAGCAGGCTCGCGACGAGCCGCTCGAGGGGCTCCGAGACCTGCTGGAAGGTCCCGACGCGCGGCGCGGGCTCGGAGAGCTGCTTCATGCAGAGGGCGACCGAGCTCGGGTCGTCGAAGGGGCGCTGACGGGTCAGCATCTCGAAGAGGATGATGCCGAGCGAGTAGAGGTCGCTGCGCGGGTCGGGCTCTTTGCCGAGGATCTGCTCGGGGCTCATGTAGGCCGGCGTGCCCGCGATCTCCACGGTCGAGTGGCGGTTGTCGAGCCCCTTCGGATCGCCCGGCTCACGCACGATACGCGCGATGCCGAAGTCGAGGACCTTGGCCCACAGGCCGTCTTCGGTCGACGTGAGGATGATGTTGTCGGGCTTCAGGTCCCGATGGACCAGGCGCTGCCGGTGCGCCTCGGAAAGGGCGTCGGCGACCTGCGACACGATGGCCAGCGCCAGGGCCGGCGCCAGCGGCGCGCGGTAGTGGATGAGGTCGCCGAGCGTCATCCCCTCGAGGAGCTCCATCACCATGTAGAGGTGCCCTTCGACCGACCGGCCGAAGTCATAGACGGTGACGACGTGCGGGTGGATGAGGCGGCTCGCGGCCTGCGCCTCGCGAAAGAAGCGCTTCACGGCGCGCGGCTCGTGGGCGTAGCGCGGGTGCAGCACCTTGATCGCCACCTCGCGCTCCATGCCGCGTTGGCGCGCGCGATAGACGGTGCCCATGCCGCCGGTGCCGACGACGCCCTCGATGTCGTAGCGCAGGTCGAGGGTCGTGCCCGAGAGGATCGGGGCATCGGGGATCTCGAGGAGCCCCGTGCCGCAGCGGTCGCACACCAGCACTGCCGCGTCGTAGATCGCGTTACAAGCCGGGCAGATGTTGCGCGAGTCCGCGGTGCTCGGGTCGGGATTCCTGGCCATCGCGATGCTCCTCTCGAGGTGTCGACAGCCGAGCGTATGACGCCGCGCGAAGCCTGTCGAAAAAACCCGCGCCCTCGGATATGGTCTTCCAATGAATATCGCGGGGCTCGCCCTCCCCACAGCGCTCCTCACCCTGACCCGCGTCGCTCGCTCACCCAAGGGCGCCGCTACCGTCGTCGCGGTGACGTGGGGCCTCCTCGGCGCGAGCTGCGAGAACGGCGAGCAACGCGGCCCCGCGACCGTCGGCTCGTCGGGGGCCTCGGCCTCTGCGGGCTCAACGGAAGACCAGGCCGCGGCGCGGGCCGCCCTCGAGAAAGAGCTCCGCCCCATCGTCCGGGCCGAGCTGCGCGCCGAGCTCATGCCCCAGGTCCGGGCCGAGCTCAGGTCCGAGCTCGGCGGTGCCGGTGCCGGGTCGTCGGACAGCGGCTCGGCGGGTCGCTCGCCGCGCCCACCCCAGCCGGGCAGCGACGACCCGGACGCGCGTGGCGCGAACGAGCCCGAGGTCCTGGGCGGACCCTCGGCCCCGGGCCAGGACGCCGATATCTGGTCTTCGCCGGGCTCGAAGATCTGGCCGAGCTCGGGCGGCTTCCGCCTGGTCGAGCTGGTCGTCGGCACGACCCTCGAGGACAAGCTGCCGGTCGACATCCGCACCCACTACCCGAACGTTCCTGAAATCCTCTATTGTTACACGGTCTTCGAGAACCCCGACAGCGACACCAACGTGACCCACATCTGGCGCCGCGGCAGCCGCCTCGTCTCGCGCGTCGAGCTCGAGGTCGGCAAGAGCCCGAAGTGGCGCACCTGGTCGAAGCAGCGGACCCAGCCCCACTGGACGGGTCTCTGGAGCTGTGAGGTCCTCGGGCCCGACGGTCAGCAGCTCGGGCTCACCGTCTTCCAGATCGGAGGCTAGCGGGATGCCCGTCGGACGAAGCGCCTTCCCCTTCGATGGCCGTTCGTCGGCGCCCAGCGCGCACGAGCCGCGGCTGCACGTCGCCTTCCTCTGGCACATGCACCAGCCCAGCTATCGCGACCCGGTCACGGGCGAGGTCCTCCTGCCGTGGGTCCGCCTCCACGGGGTCAAGGACTACACCGACATGGCCGCGGCCCTGGACGAGGTCCCGGGCGCGCGCACCACCGTGAACTGGGTACCGGGCCTCCTGGACCAGTGCGAGGCCCTGGCCAGCCCCGATTATGGCCAGCGCGAGCGCTTCTGGCGCCTCACCGAGAGGCCTGCGGCCGACCTGTCCGCGGTCGAGATCGAGACGCTGCGCCAGCACTTCTTCTCGCTCTCGCACGCCAACATGCTCGAGCCCTACCCGCGCTACCGCGAGCTGCGCGACCGCGTGCGCCAGGCCCAGGCGCTCACGACTTCGGAGCTGCGCGATCTCCAGGTGTGGTTCAACCTCGCGTGGACCGGCGTGACCGTGCGGCGCGAGCCCGAGGTCGCGCGCCTCTTCGCCAAGGGCCGCGACTTCGAAGAGGCCGACAAGCGCCCCCTCCTCGAGGTCCAGCGCAAGGCCGTCCTCGGCCTCGTCTCGCGCTGGCGTGCCCTGTCCGAGCGCGGCCAGGTCGAGCTCTCGGCGAGCCCGCAGTACCACCCGATCCTGCCGTTGCTCATCGACAGTGACCTCGCGCGCGCTGCCGATCCCTCGACCCCGCTCCCGTCGCTGCGCTTCCGCTGGAAGGGCGACGCCGAGCTCCAGATCCGCCGCGCGACCCTCTCGCACGCCGAGCGCTTCGGCGCCCCTCCCCGCGGCATGTGGCCGTCGGAGGGCTCGGTCACGGCCGAGCTCTTGCCCCTCATCCGCGAGAGCGGCCTCGACTGGATCGTCACCGACGAGGCGATCCTCTGGAAGACGCAGGCCGGCGCGGCGATGCGCGGCGCGGGGGCCGACAAGTTCCGGCCCTGGACGCTGGACGGCGTGACCCTCTTCTTCCGCGACCACGGCCTCTCCGACAAGATCGGCTTCGTGTACGCGACCTGGCCGCGCGAGCGGGCCTACGCGGACTTCGTCGGGTCGCTGCGCGAGATCCGCAAGGTCGCCCTGGCGCAGAGCCCAGGGCAGGACGCGGTCGTGACCATCGCGCTCGACGGCGAGAACTGCTGGGAGCACTACCCGGGCGGCATCACGGCCTTCTTGCCCGGGCTGCTCCGCGCCATCGAGGCGACCCCCGGGCTCCAGCTCTCGACGCTCAGCGAGGCGCGCGCCGCGGTCCCCGCCTCGCCGCTCCCCGGCCTCGGCACGGGCTCGTGGATCGATGGCACCTTCCGCACCTGGCTCGGCGACCCGGTGAAGAACAAGGCCTGGGAGCTGCTCACAGCCGCTCGCCAGGCGGTCCGGAGGCCCATCGCCGAGGTCATGCGCGAGGAGCCGGGGCTGGCCGATCTGGTGCTGCGCGCCGAGGCCTCCGACTGGTGGTGGTGGTTTGGCGAGGGACACTCGAGCTCGTTCGATGCCGAGTTCGATGCCCTCTTCCGCGCGCACCTGATGGCGATCTGGGTGGCGCTCGGCAAGGCCGCCCCCGACAACCTCCAGAAGCCCGTCCACGTCCTGGCCGGCCCTGGCGCCGTCGGGCCCCAGACCCAGCGCCACAAGCGCCCGATGACGCAGATCGAGCCCGAGCTCGATGGCTCGCGAGGGTGGTACTTCAAGTGGCTCGGGGCCGGCGAGATCCTGCAGAGCTTCGGCGCCATCCACCGGGCCGAGAGCCTCTTCTCGCGCATCCTCTACGGCAACGACGACCGCGCCGTGTTCCTGCGCGTGGACGCGCGTGAGCGCTGTGACCGCGCCCTGGCGGCCTTGGGCGACGGCCTCCAGAGCGGAGCCGCCGCGCGCGTCGAGCTCACCGTGCAGGGCGCCGATCGGCCGCGCACCCTCACCCTGTGGCCGCCGGATCCCGCGATGGGGATCGAGGCCGCGCTCGGCGAGGTCCTGGAGATCCGCATTCCGCTCGAGTCCCTCGCCATCGGCGCCCTGCCCGTCCGGCTGCGCGGCCACCTGGACCTCATGGCGCCTGGCGGCGACGTCGTGCTCGAGCGCTTCCCTGGCAACGGCGACCTCGAGCTCGAGCTGGTCTCGGCGCTGGATGCCGCGTTGAACATCGGAGTCTGAGATGGTCGCGCGCGCTCATCGTCTCGCAGGGGGCTGGGCTCCAAGGCCCTCGCCATCGACTCGTGGAGGGTCTCGTGTCTGAGCTGCGCTGGGATCCTCTCGACCGCGTCTGGTCGCTCATCGCCACCGAGCGCGGACGTCGCCCCACCGACTTCCTGCCGCCGCCGCGAAAGCCGGTCGACCGCCAGCGCCACCCCTGCCCGTTCTGCCTCATCATCGCGGGGCACGGCCCCTCGACGCGCATCCACGAACGCAAGGTCGTCGTCGATCGACGCGTCGTCGACCGCGTGCTGGTCGTCGCCAACCGCTTCCCGGCCCTCTCCATCGAGAGCCCGACCGAGCGGCGCCAGGTCGGCCCGTACGACAGCATCTCGGGGGTCGGGGCGCACGAGGTCGTGCTCGAGACGGGCCAGCACGACCTGCCCTTCCGGCGCTTCTCGGCCGAGCAGATCGCCGCGGTGCTCCTGACCTGGCGCGACCGCGTCGCGGACCTCATGCGCGACCGCCGCGTGCAGCACGTGCAGGTCTTCCAGAACGACGGGCCGCGCGCGGGGGCCACCCTCGAGCACGCGCACTCGCAGATCGTCGCGACCCCGGTGCGCCCACCGCGTCTCGTCCGGCAGCTCGAGGCCGCGCGCTCGCACTGGCTCGAGAAAGAGCGCTGCCTGCTCTGCGACATCCTCGCATACGAGACCGCCGACACCTCGCGCCGCGTGGCCGAAGACCCGAGCTTCTTCGCCTTCTGCCCCTACGCGAGCCGCCACCCGTTCGAGGTCCACATCGCCCCGCGCCGCCACTCGGCGCACTTCACGGCGCTCTCCGAGGACGACGCGCTCGGCCTCGGCCGCGTCATGCAGAAGGTGATGACGGCGCTTGGCGCGGCCCTTCGCGATGCCGACATGAACATCTGCCTCACGCTCGCGCCCAGCACCCAGAGCTTCACGCGTGACCGCCTCGGTCTCGAGCAGCTCGACCTCTTCTGGCACTGGCGTCTCGAGATCCTGCCGCGCGTCGTGAGCTACGGCGGCTACGAGCTCGGCAGCGAGATCGTCATCAACCCGACCTCACCCGAGGACGCGGCCCTGCATCTCCGGACCCTCCTCGATTGAAGTCGCTCTCGGCAGGCGAGCGAACCGTCCCGGTGCCGCCGGCCCTACTCGACCCAGTCGACAGGGCCCTTGCCCATGCGCACCAGCTCGGGCGGATCGACCGAGAAGTCGAGCACGGTCGACGGGTCGGCGATCTGCGGGCCCTGGTCCAGGACGAGATCGGGCCGCACGGCCAAGCGCTCGGCGATAGCGACGGGATCGAGCTCGTCACCGGCCAGCCAGGCGGGCACCGACGTCACGAGCAGGGGCTTGCCGAAGTCCTCGACCAGGGTCAGCGGCACTGGATGATCGGGCATGCGCACGCCGATCTGCTTGCGCTTGCCGGTGGCCTCTTTCGGCAGGTCGCGCGACGCCTTGAGCAGCACCGTGTATGGCCCCGGGAAGTGCCGGCGCATGAAGTGGAAGGCGGCGTCGGAGACCGCGCGCGCGACCGAGGCGACCTGCTTGAGATCCCCACAGATGACCGAGCAGCGATGGTTCTCGGTCATGCCCTTGGCGGTGTAGAGCTTGTCGACCGCCTTGCGATCGAAGGGGTCACAGCCCAGCGCGTAGACCGAGTCGGTCGGGAACAGGATGAGGCCGCCCTTCCTCACGACGTCGATGGCCGGCCCGATGAGCCAGGTCTCGGGGACGTCCCGATCGAGGGAGATGACCTTCACGTCGCGGACGTATGCCCGAGCGCCTGCGCGTAGGCAAGCATCCGCGCGTCGGCGCCCGCCGCGATCAAGGCCTGGCCGAGCTCCAGGCCGAAGCCCTTGGCCATCGCCAGCAGCGCCAGGGCCGTGCGGTCGAGGCTGCCCTTGGCGTGGTCGCGGGCCTCGGGGTCGGTGGCCTGGGCCTTTTCGTACTCGATCTTCGCCAGCGCCGCGTGCCGGACGATGGCCTTGGCGACGTTGTCCGGACGGGCCGGGTTGAGCCCGTTGATGACGTCATAGATCGCCTTGATGCGCGCGATGCCACCCTGAGCGACGCCACCCAGGAGGTGCCCTATGTCGTCCAGCAAGCGCAGCGCGCGCCGCCGCGCGGCGTCGAAGGCCTCGGCGTCCTGGTCGGCCACGGCCGCGAGCATGAGCCAGTAGTAGAGCGCCAGCGCGCCCGCGAGATCGATCGGGTCCTTGGCGGAGCCGGTCTTGAAGTGGTCGGTGATGGCGGCGACCTCGGCCGTGATCTCGTCGGGCTCGATGCCCGCGAACAGCACCATCGGGTCGAGACCGACGCGCTTGGTGATGGCCTTCAAGACGTCGGGATCGCCCGCGATGAGCGCGACCTCGAGGGGCTCCAGGCGCCGTCGCCGGATCTGCTGGGCCGGCCACTTGGTCAGGAAGATCCCGCCGTGGGTCGCGAACACCTTGGCCGCGAGCCAGAGCTCGCGCAGCACCTCGGCCGGCGCGGCCCCGAGCGTGTGGCGCGCGTCGGCGCGGCCGAGGTAGATCGGCAGGTAGCTCATGTGCTCGGGGTCGATGAAGACCCGGAGCTCGGCATCGGTCGCCGCGAGGTAGTTCGTCAGGGACTCGGACTGGCTCGTCGAAGGCGCTTCCATGCCGAACCTATGGCACAGCAACGCGCCCTCGGGAAAGGGGCCCCACCCTCGATGGGCGGAGCTCAGTCCCACGCGATGGGTGGAACTCAGATGAGCCCACCCTCGATGGTCACTCCTGCGCGGGCTCGCTCGCGATGGCATCGACGGCGGACTCGGGCGCGCCCTCGTCGTTGGCCGACGCGTCCACTGCGCCCGCCTCCGAGGCGACCTGGCTCGTCTGGATGAGCGCCGAGGTGCTCGCGGCCCGCGGCGCGCCCCGATCGCCGCGATCCTTGGGCGCCCCGGCGAGCGGCGGCACGAGGGCCTGCACCGAGTTCAGGAGATCGGACTCGATCCCGAGCTCGGCCGCGATCACGTCGAGGCCGCGGCACAAGAGCGCCGAGCGATAACCCGTGGCCGCCGCGCCATCCAATGCCGCGAGCAGCGCCGCCCGCGCCCCCTCGCGCTGATTGGCGCCGTAGTGGCCGAGCGCCAGCGCGACGAGACTGTCCAGAGCCAGGGCTCGGTGGCCGATCTCCTCGGCGAAGGCCAGCGCCTGGTTGGCCGCGACGACCGCCGCCTCGGGCTGATGCAGCCCCGCGCGCACCATCGCCTCGGTCACCTTGAGCTTCGCCTCGATCGGCGACGCCAGTCCGTGCTTCGCCTCGCCGGCGGAACGCGCATCGCGCATGCTCTGCTGCTGGAGCCAGCGCTTGGCCTGCGACTCGTCCTTCTTCAGGAGGGCCGTGCGCGCGCGCTGCGCCGCGAGCAGCTCGAGGGGCCAGCGGATCTGATGCCCGCCGAGCACGCGCTCCAGCTGGTCCAGCGTGAGCCGCGCCTCGTCGTATTCGCCGCGCATCGCAGCCAGCGCGGCGCGCGCGAGCTCGCCCTCGAGCGTCACGCGGATCGGATCGGCGGCTGTCGACTCGGCCGCACGCACGACCGCCAGGTGCCGATCCGCCGCGGCGAGATCGAGCTGCGCCAGCGCCAGACGCGCGAGGCCCACCTCGGCCGCGAGGCGCTGCACCTCGAGCCCCTCGCGCAGGTCGACCAGCACCGCCTGGTAGGCGGCCGTCGCCGCGCCGAGCATGCCACGTGCCTCGGCCACGCGACCGATCAGCACGGCCGCGTCGGCAGCGACTCTGGCCGCGCGGATGCCGCGGGCTTCCTTCGCGAGGATGTGGGCCGTCTCCAGGTCCGAGCTCGCGCCCGCGAAGTCGCCTGCCAGGTAGCGGCAGCGCCCGAGGATGACGAGGGCCCCCGCGCGCCAGAGCGGGTGGTCGGCCGACGCCGGGATCATGATGTCCTCGACCTGCGCGGGCAGCTTCCCGCCCGCGTCCGAGACCGCGCGCAGGTGCAGCCGGATCGCGTTCAGGGACTGCTCGAGCTCGGCAAAGGGGCGCAGCTCGACCTCGTCCGCGTCGCGCGTCACCTCGGCCAGCTTCATCTGCTGGAGGGCGCGCTCGGCCTGCGACAGGTGGCGCAGCGCCTCCTGGTAGTGCTGGTCGTAGATGCGCACCCACGCGCAGAGCGCCGAGAGCTTGGCGCTCTTCTGGCGATGGTCGTCGGGCAGGGCCATGAGCCAGCCCGCCAGCTCGCGCACGCCGCCATCGAGGAGGATGCGCTCGCCGTGCAGGGTCAGGAGGTCCGCGGCCCGCGCCCAGCGCTCGGTCTCGATGGCCGCCGCGATCTGCTCGTCCGGGGCCGACGCGAGCAGCGCCTCGGCACGTAGCGAGCGGGTGGCGCCCGAGCGGACCGCGCCGCGCGTCGGCGTCGCCGCAACCTGCGAATCCGTCGAAGGATTCTGGGAGTCTTGGGTGGTATCGGGGTCGGTAGTCACCATCTGCCTCCTTGCTGGGGACAGTGGACCACAATCAGCATGGTCGACGCAAGACAGCGGCGCCATGGCCGCCACTCACGGCGCCATGGGCGAACGCTCATGAGGTCTCGCGCGCTCAGGTCGACGGGCGGAGGCGCTCGAAGCTCGCCAGGAAGTTCGCGCCGAGCGCCTTCACGATGAGCGGCTCGGGCCATTTGCGATCGAGCATCTTCTGGACGAGGCGCACGTACGAGACGCCCGAGCGCAGGTCGCTCGGCGGGATGATGGCGCCGTCGTAGTCGGTGCCCAGCGCGACGGCATCGTCGCCGCCGATCTTGCGGACGTGGTCCAGGTGATCGACGACCATGCCCGCGTCGTCGGGCGCGCCCCGGGTCCTCAAGAACGCCCGCGAGTAGATGACGCCCACCACCCCGCCCGAGTCGGCGATGGCCTTCACCTGTGCGTCGTCGAGGTTGCGCCAGTGCGGCTTCACGCCCGAGACGCCGGTGTGGGTCGCGATGAGCGGCAGGCTCTTGTCGTGGACCTCGACGGCGTCCCAGAAGCCGCGCGTGTTGATGTGCGCGAGGTCGACGAAGACGCGGCGCTCGTCCAGGTGGCGCACGAAGTCGCGGCCGACGTCGGTGAGTCCGCGCTTGCCCTTCCAGAGGCGGAACGGGCTCGACGTGATGCCGTAGGCCGCGTTGGTCAGGTGGACCAGCGTAACGCGCGTGACCACGTGCGGGCGTGCGCCGCGCTGTGGATCGGCCACCGCGTCGAGGCCGCTCGGCGAGCGCTCGAAGGCGTTGCCGCCCTGGACGCTCAAGAAGATGGCGTGCGCCCCGCGCGCCCTGGCGGCGCGATACTCGGCCTGGGTGCGGACGAGCTCCAGGTGCCCATCGGTCGCCGCGACCATGGCGTGGAAGCGCTCGAGGTTCTTCTGGAAGACCACCCAGCGCCGCGTCGCGCGTCGGAACGGGTTGGTCGTGATGGACCACATCGCGCCGGTGAGCCCCGACTCGAGGACGCGCGGGATGTCGAGGTGCCCGAAGAAGCGGCCCCCCAGGAAGCCGCGCTCGTGCCGCTTCATGAGGTCGTAGCGCACCAGCGGGAGGCGCGGCGGGATGAAGGTGTCGATGTGGAGGTCGATGAGATCGGCGCCGAGCAGCAGCTCGGCCGCGGCCAGCGAGACCCCCTGCGAGGCCGCGAGCTGGGCGGCGGTCGGCTTCGGGACGGCGAGCGACGACGGACCCGGGGTCGCGGTCATTGGGGGACTCCCGGGCTCCCCGCGGCGCCCGTCACCTGGACGGCGACCGAGCCGCGGCAGGTGAAGCCGACGGGCTCGCCGAAGGCCGACGCGTGGACCGCGCCGAGCACGCACTGCTGGAGCTCGGTGTCGCGGCTCGAGGCCGGGGTCGCGGCGGCGCGCAGCACGTCGCCGTGCGGGTCGACCTCGAACAGGACCTCGATGCTGCCGCGCACTGCGGGGCGCTCGTAGAGGACTCGCTTGGCGCAGGTGATCGCGCGCGCGCGGGCGTCTTTCAAGGCCGCCTCGAAGCCGGCCTGGGTGCAGACCGGAACGGCGCTCGGGCCGGCAGAATCCCCGCCCGGCCCCCCGGTCGAGGTCGACGCTTGAGCCCGGACGATGCCGAGCCCCAGCCAGACCTTGCGCCACGCGTCCTCGGCGCGCTCCAGGAGCAGCATCTCCGCCCCGTGCCGCGCGGCCTCGGCCCGCATGTCGGCGACCACGCCAGCGGGGGCGGTCGCGGGCAGGGCCTCGTTCGGGTCGACATCCCAGGTCGAGAAGCTGACAATCTGATAGGGACTCTCAAAACCCGTGGTCCGCACCTCGACCAGGGTCTCGTCTTTCGCCGCGGCCCCGCCCCCGCGGGTCGCGTGGCGCACGCCACCGCAGGCCGAGAGCGCGAGCGCGAGACTGGCGCCAGCATGGAGCCACGGCGCGCCGACGAGGAAGCCGCGCGCGCGCTGCGAGAGGGGTCCGATCATGGCGGGAAGTCTCCGGGGCGAGAGCCATCGGGGGCAGGCAGGACTCGGATATCGCGGCCCTGGCCTGGGACGTCGAGGCGGCGCGCGACGAGGTCCACGCGGCGATAGATGGCGGCCGTGGTGATGACGACCAGGCGCTGTGTGCGGTCGTCGGGGACCATGCGCAGCTCGTCGCCGGTGGCGCCGGCGATCTCGTCGAGCTCCTTCGCGAGCTCGCTCGGCAAGAGGTAGGCGACCGGGCGGATGTAGATGCGTCGGGCCGCGGCACCCTTCCGGTCCAGCGCCGCGATGAGGGTGTGGAAGCGGGCCAGGCGCTCGGGGCTGTCTTTGACGACGACCACGTTGGGCTCGCGGCCCTTGACGATCGTCGCCTCGGGGGCGGGCCCGATGACCTTGTCCCAGAGGACGATGGCGCGATCGGCGTCGACTTCCTGGAGGAAGATGACCTCGGTCTTGAGCGAGCTCGCGCGGGCCGGTTCGGCGCCAGCGAGAAGAGAGCCCAGCGTCAGGACGAGCACGACGCCCGTCCACGCCCGGAGGCCTCTACGGGCTGGGACCGTGCCCCTCAACCGAGGCGCTCCTTCAGGGCCGCGACGCTCGCCGGGAGGGCGTCCCAGGCGGCCTTGGCGACGGTCGCTACGTGCTCGGCCGTGAAGCCGAAGTGCTCGGCCAGGACCTCGGCCGGGGCCGACTCGCCAAAGCGATCGAGGCCGACCGAGACCCCGAGGGGGCCGACCACGCGCTCCCAGCCCAACGTGCGCCCGGCCTCGACAGAGATGCGCAAGAGCAGCTTCGGGGGCAGGACGGTGTCACGGTACTCGGCGGGCTCGGCGAAGAAGCGCTCGATCGACGGCATCGAGACCACCCGCGCCGTGACCCCCTGGGCGGCCAGCAGCGCGGCCGCGCCCGTGCACAGGTGCAGCTCCGAGCCGGTCCCGATGAGGACGAGATCGGGGTTCGGCGGGTCGCTCACGATGTAGCCGCCGCGCTGGAGTCCGGCGCCGGTGCCGGGGATGGCCGGCAGATCCTGGCGCGTGAGTAGCAGCGCGGTCGGGCCCTGGTGGGCGACTGCGAAGAGCCATGCCGCGGCCGTCTCCCGCGCGTCGCCCGGCCGCATGACGGTGAGCCCGGGGATGAGGCGGAGCGCCATCGCGTGCTCGACCGACTGGTGGGTCGGGCCGTCTTCGCCGAGGAAGATCGAGTCGTGGGTGAGGACCAGGATGACCTTCTGCTGCATCAGCGCCGAGAGCCGGATGGCGCCGCGCATGTAGTCGGAGAAGGTCAGGAACGTCGCGCCGTACGGGATGATGCCGCCATGCAGCGCCATGCCGTTGAGGATCGCGCCCATGCCGTGCTCGCGGATACCGAAGTGGAGGTTTCGCCCGGAGCGATCGTGGCGCGTGAAGTCGCTGGCCTTGTCGATGAGCGTCTTGGTCGAGCCGGCGAGATCGGCCGAGCCGCCCCACAGCTCGGGTAGGTGCGGGGCCAGGGCGTTCAACACCTTGCCCGACGACACGCGCGTGGCCATCGGTTTGTCGCCGAGGTCGGGGATCTTCGCGGCCAGGTCGGCCGGCAGCTCGCCGCGGAGGATGCGCTCGAGCTCGGCCGCGAGCTCGGGGTAGGCGGCCTTGTAGTGGGAGAACGTCTCTTCCCAGTGCGAGCGGGCCAGGGCGCCACGGGCGCGCAGGGCGTCGAAGGCGGCGACCGCCTCGTCCGGCACGATGAAGTCCGGGCTCTCGGGCCAGGGCGGCACCATGAGGGACTTGGTGAGGCGGATCTCTTCCTTGCCGAGCGGCGACCCGTGCGACGAGGCCGAGTCCTGCTTGTTCGGCGAGCCGTGCCCGATGTGGGTCTTGCACGCGATGAGCGAGGGGCGCTGCGTCTCGGCGCGGGCCGCGGTGAGCGCCAGCAGCACCGCGTGGCGGTCGTGGCCGTCGACGGTCTGGACGTGCCAGCCGTAGGCCTCGAAGCGCTTGGGCACGTCCTCGGACCAGGCGAGGTCGGTCTTGCCCTCGATGGTGATGCTGTTGTCGTCGTAGAGGAAGACGAGCTTGCCGAGGCCGAGGTGGCCAGCCAGCGACGCGGCCTCGGAGGCGATGCCCTCGTGCAGGTCACCGTCGGAGCAGATGCCCCAGGTCATGTGGTCGACGACCTTGAACTCGCCGCGGTTGTAGCGTGCGGCGAGGTGCGCCTCGGCCATGGCCATGCCGACCGCATTGGCGATCCCCTGGCCGAGGGGGCCGGTCGTGGTCTCGACGCCCGGGGTCAGGCCGTGCTCCGGGTGGCCGGGGGTCTTGCTGCCCCACTGCCGGAAGCGCTTGAGCTCGGCCAGGTCGAGCGGGAAGCCGGCCAGGTGGAGGAGCCCGTAGAGCAGCATCGAGCCGTGCCCGGCGGAAAGCACGAAGCGATCGCGGTCGGCCCAGGCGGGCTGCGCCGGATCGACCTTCAGGAAGTCGGCCCAGAGGACGCTGGCCGCATCGGCCATGCCCATCGGCATGCCGGGGTGCCCCGAGTCCGCCTTCTGGACAGCGTCCATGGCGAGCGTCTTGATCGTGTTGACGAGTACTTCGTTGGTCGAGGTCTGCGGCTCCATGCGGAACCTCATACACCGAGGCGCGCGTGGAGACGAGTACCCTTCAGAGGGCGAAGCCGGTCTCGACCAGGGTCTTGTAGCGCCCGCCCTGCGCCATGAGCTCGGCGTGGGTCCCGGCCTCGACAACCTCGCCCTGGTGCAGGACCACGATGCGATCGGCGCGCTGGATGGTCTGCAGGCGGTGGGCGATGACCAGCACCGTGCGCTCGGCGAAGAGCGCCGAGAGGGCCTCGTCGATCTTCTTCTCGGTCATCGAGTCGACGCTGGCGGTCGCCTCGTCGAGGATGACGATCGGGGCCTTGCGAGCCAGGGCGCGCGCAATGGAAAGCAGCTGGCGCTGGCCGGTCGAGAGGTTCTTGCCGCGCTCGGTCAGCGCCGTCTGCCACCCTTCCGGCAGGGTGTCGACGAAGTCCGAACAGCGCGAGAGGCGCCCGGCCCGCTCGATGTCGGCGTCGCTGATGGTCGGATCGCCGAGCCTCACGTTGTCGGCGAGCGTGCCCTCCATGAGCCAGACGTCTTGCTGGACGACCGTCACGGCGGCGCGCACCGCGGCGCACGAGAGCGCCTCGATGGGCTTGCCGTCGAGCGTGATGCTGCCCTCGAAGCCCGAGTACATGCGCGTCAGGAGCTTGCCGATGGTGGACTTGCCGGACCCGGTCGCGCCGACGACCGCGACCACCTCGCCCGGGCGCAGCGTGAGGTCGATCCCCTTCAGGACCTCGGGCCGCTCGGGCGCGTAGCGGAAGCGGACGCCGCGCAAGACGACCTCGATCCCGCGGGGCCTCGCGGCGACCGAGGTCCCATCCCCCGTGGGCGTAGCGGCATCGGTGCCGAGGCTCAGCGTGCCGTCGGGGATCTTCTCGTTGGTGTCGAGGAGGCGGAAGATCTTCTCGAGCGCGGCGAAGCTCCGCTGGAGGGTCGCGATCTGCCCGGACAGCTCGCGGATCGGCACGAAGATGCGGCCGTGGTAGTCGATGAAGGCGACCAGGAGGCCGATGGTCATCGCCTGCTCGCCGCTCGTGAACTGCACCGAGACGAACCACACCACGGCACCGGTGGCGATGGCGCTCATGCCGTCCATGACCGCGTAGAGGCCGGCGTCGAGCCAGTTCGAACGGTGATAGGCCAACATGTAGGCGCGGCTCATGTCGTCGAAGGTCTTGGCCGAGACGGCCTCGGCCCCGTAGAGCTGGACCACGGTCATGCCGAAGATGCGCTCGGCGAAGTAGCCGTTGAGTCGCGACAGGGTCTCGCGGATCTCCAGCGAGATCGGCCTCAAGCGCTTCCGGAACCAGCCGACGATGAACCAGATCACCGGCGAGAAGAGGAACGCGACCAGCGTCAGCCCCGGGTCGAGGACGAGCATCGCGACCAGCATCCCCGCGATGGTGAGGAAGTTGGTCATGAGCTGGATGGCGCCGCGCGCGAGCGACTCGTAGACCGCGTCGACATCGTTGATGGTGCGCGTCATGAGGCTGCCCGCGTGGCGCCGATCGAAGAAGCGCGCCCCCTGCCCCATCACGTGCGCAAAGATCGCCGAGCGGAGCCGCGCCAGCCCGCGCAGCGAGACGCGCTGGAGGGCGTGATAGCCGAGCGAGCTCGAGAGCCACGCGAAGAAGACGGTCACCGCGAACCAGAGCGCGACGATGCCCAGGCCGCCGAGGTCTTCCTTGGCGATGTGATCGTCGATGCCGATCTTCATCAGCACGGGCTGGATGACCTCGGCCGCGACCCCGAGCGGGGTCAGGAAGAGGACCAGCCAGAACCACGCGCGGTCTTCCTTCGTGTACTGGAAGACGCGCTTGACGAGCGACCAGTCCGAGCCCTTCTGCGGCCCGTCGTCGTCGAAGTTGTCGCGCTTGGCGTCAGCCATGGGGCACCTCGCTCGGCGCGGTCGTGGGGAGTCCGTCGGCGGGGAGCCCCTCGGCCTCGCGTTCCTGTTGGAGGCGCCATGCTCGCCAATACGGGCCTGCGTGGTCGCGCAAGAGGGCCTCGTGCGTGCCGCGCGCGATGACGCGCCCGCGCTCCATCACAAGGATCAGATCGGCGTGCCTGAGCGCCGAGACCCGGTGCGACACGATGAGCGTGGTGGCGCCCTTCCTGCGCGCGTAGATGGCGTCGATGAGGCGCTTCTCGGTCGCGTGGTCCACCGCCGAGAGCACGTCGTCGAGCAGGAGGACCTCGAAGTCGCGGTAGAAGGCGCGGGCCAGGGCCGCGCGCTGGCGCTGCCCACCGGAGAGCATCACGCCGCGCTCGCCGACCCGCGTCTCGAGGCCTTCCGGAAGGGCGCCGAGGTCATCGCCCAGGGCCGCCGCCATGACGGCCTCTTCCACCCGGCGATCGTCGCGCGTCTCTTTCGAGTCGGCGAGTGCCACGTTCTCGCGCAGCGTCTGCGAGAAGAGGTGCGCGTCCTGCGGGACGTACGCCGTGGCCTTGCGGAAGGCCTTGAGATCCACCGTGCGCACGTCGACGCCGTCGATGAAGACGGTGCCAGGAGGCGGCTCGTGCACGCGCGAGAGCAGGTCGAGCAGCGTCGTCTTGCCGGCCCCGGTCTCGCCGAAGATGCCGAGGGTGCCGCCCGGCGCGAGCTCGAAGCTCACGTCCGACAGCGCGGGCTCGCGCGCCTCGGCCGGCACCAGCGTCTGCGATGCGGCGCCCGGCGTCTTGCCGTCGAGGCGCCCGGGATGTTCGAAGGTCAGGTTGCGGACCGACACCGCGTGCCCCTTGTCGTCGGCCGAGACGCTGGGCGGCATGGCCCCGGTCCCGAGCCCCGCCGCGTCCAGCGCGACCGGTGCGTCGATGACCTCGTACACGCGGCCGAGCGAGATCCAGCCGCGCTGGAGCGCATTGACGAGCCAGCCGAGCGAGTTCAGCCCGCCCGCGACGATGCGGATGAGCACCGCGAAGGCCGCGAGCTCGCCCGGGGTCAGCGTCTTGTCGATGACCATCTGTCCGCCGACGAACAAGAGCAGGACGAGGCAGGCGTTGCCGACCACGTCGACCACCGGGAGGAGCCAGGCGATGACAAAGGCCAGGCGCTGCCCGACCCCGAGCAGCGCGGAGTTGCGCTCCTCGAAGCGGTCGGTCGCCATCGGCACCGCGTTCATCGACTGCAGCACGGTCGCGCCGCCGTAGGTCTCGAGCACGCGCGAGCTCAGGTGGCCGAGCTCTTCCTGGGTGCGCCGCGTCAGCGTGAACATCTCGCGGATGGCGCGCCTCAGGACCATGACCGCCAGGAGCAGCGGCACCAGCACCCACAAGGTCAGGCGCCAGTCGGTGACCACCATCTTGCCGATGGTGAGCAGCAGGGTCAGCGCGACGTTGAACACCTGGAGCGACCCGAAGCCGATGAAGCCGCGCACGGCCTGGGCATCGTTGGTCCCGCGCGACACGATCTCACCGGGGCGCATACGGTCGTAATACGCGCGCGGCAGCTCGGTCAGATGCCGGAAGAGATCCGACTTCAGGTGATACTCGATGACGCGGCCGGGGTTGAAGAACAACACCCGGGACAGCGTGCGCACGACCATCACGCCGATTCCGGCCGCGATGATGGCCCACGCGAAGGTCACCGCCGAGGCCGCCCCCGCCGCGTCGCGGTGGAGCGTCATGGCGTCGACCGCGTACTGCACGAAGGTCGGGATGGCGACCGTCAGCGCGGTGGTCGCCAGCAGGAAGAAGAGGCCGCCGAGATACGAGCGCGTGTGAGGCGCGGCGTAGCGCCGGATGAAGCGGGTCAGGAGGTTCACCGGGCGGAACCTAGAGGGAGCCTCTGAGGGGGTCAACCCGGCCGCATGGTCAGGTCGAAGCCCGCGCCGCGGGGATGCGAGAGCCCTGGAGGCCAGCGGTCAGTGACTGCCCAAGGGGCGTAAAGTAAGTGGTCGGCTGTGACGCGGACGGCGGGCCCTGGCCGAGGTCAGGCCGCTCGGGCCCGCATGGCAGGCGGTTTCCAAGCAGTCGCGCACGGCGGCTCGGACTTTGCTACCCTCCCGCCCGTGAACCGCTCCCGCCTCCACCTCTTCCTCGCGCTGGCCGCCTCCCTCGGGCTCGCCCCGGCCTGTGGCGACGACAGCTCGCTCGCGGGCACCCCCGACACGAGCATCGCCGACACCTCGAGCGACACGTCGGTCCAGGACAGCATCACCGGCGACACCTCGTTTCCGACCGACACCAACGTCAACGACACGTCGCTCGACACCGGGCCGAGCGACACCACCAGCGACACGCGCGACCCCGAGGGGCCGCTGAATGGCCTGAAGGAAGACCCGCGCTTCCTCGTGCCGGGCAACCGCGCCGCCAAGTCGCAGATCGCCGCGGCCGGCACCCTGGTCGCGTGGGTCGAGGACGTCCCCGACGGCAACGACACGATCCCCGCCCTGGTCGTCTGGAACCTGGTCGACCCGACGGTCGCGCCGCGCGTCTACGCCCCACCGAACCTCGCCAACCCGCGCTCGCTCGTGCTCGGCCCGGGGCTCCTCGTGTACGTCGACGACCGCTACGGCGACCCCGACCTCTTCGCGGTCGACCTCGAGCGCGGCACCGAGCGCGCCGTCGTCACGCGTCCCGGCGCCCAGGAGCACCCGGCCCTGTCGGGCAACCGCCTGGCCTACGAGGACTGCTCGAGCTGCGTGACCGGCGACGCCGAGGTCGGCCGCGAGCCGGCCCGCGCGGTCGTGGTGCGTGCTTTGGACAGCGGGCTCGAGGAGCGCTTCGACGGCCTCGACGCCGACCGCCGCCCTACCTTCGGGACCCTCGACGACCGGCCGGTCCTGGCGTGGATCTCGGGGCGCGCCCTCGCGCTGAAGCGCCTCGACAGCGTCGACCCCGAGCTCACGATCGACCTCGGCGCATCGCTCGGTGCCGAGGCCGAGGTCGCCGCGGTCGCCGTGTGGCGCGACGCCCTCGCCTTCCGGCCGAAACCGCTGATCGTCAACCCCGACTCGATGATCGTGAACCCGGACAGCATGTACCCGAGCGACGTCTTCGTGGCCGCCCTCGACGGCAGCGTCACGCGCCTCACGACTCACGCCGAGCTCGCTCAGGGCATGGACCCCACGCTGCGCGTTCCCGGCCTCTCTGGCGCGGCCGATGCGGCTCTCACCTGGCTCGAGTCGACCCCGGGCGACCCAGCGCTCGGCCGCTTGAGGGTCTGGCGCAGCGCGGCCTCGACCGTGGTCGAGCTCCGCGGCCTGGACGCCTTCGCGGTCGGCACGAGCCTCCTCGCCTTCACCGCGCCGCGCGCCGACAACGACGGCGCGAGCGACGTCCACGTCTTGCTCGGCGAGCTGCCCTGAGGTCGCGGCGGGCTGCGGTGCGTGGGACCGGCCCTTGTCGCTGCGCCCGCCTTGGGCCATAGCTCGATCATGGCGTATCTCCCGAACCCTGGCGCTACCGTCGATCCCCTGGCCAGCGGCGTCGAGGGCCTGACGCTGGTCGCGCCTGTGCCGGGCCGCGGGCTCGTGCGCTCGATCTGGGCCGCGACCGATCCCCTGTTCATGGCGGCCCTCGGGCTCATGGGGCAGACCCTCCCGCTCGGGCTCGACGCGGCCTCGACCGAGCGCCTCGTCGCCGCGGGGCTCCTGCTCGAGGCCACGAGCGGGACGCAGGGCCCCCGCTTCCGACCGACCGTGTCCGCCGCGGAGGGCTTCGTGCCGTGCCCGCGGCCGCGCGCCCTCGCGTCCTTCGGTCGCCTCGGGGCCGTCACCGACACCGATCTGGAGGCCCTCTTCGGCGACGACCTCGCCTGGGCCACCGACCCGCGCACCGGCTTCGCCCTGCCCTTCGCGCCGTCCGCGTCGCCACCCGAGGCCGGGCACCCAGACCTGGATTTCGCGGCCCCGCTCGTCGCCGAGATCGGCCCGCTCGGCGAGGCGATGCGCCGCGACGGCTTCGTGCACCTGCCCCCGCTCTTCGGGGCGGCCCTTCCGGCCGCTGGCGCGGCGTACTACGAGGCCCTCGCCCAGTCGGGGGGCCTCGGCTTCGATGCCCGCACGCGCCGCCTCTCGGCCAACGACGAAGCCTTGGGGGTGTTCTGGCATCGGGCCTTCACGCCGCTGCTCGAGCGCGTGGTCGGCGAGCCGGTGTGCGCGACGTTCTCGTACGTGGCGGCCTACGTCGATGATGCCGTCCTCCCGCCGCACACCGATCGCGACGCCTGCACCTGGACCCTCTCGTGGATGCTCGCCGAAGAGACCGCGGGCGGCGACCCCTGGCCCCTCTGGGTGCGCGACCTCCACGGCGTCGACCACGCCCTGCCGCTGCGCCCCGGCGAAGGCGCGCTGATGCGCGGCCAGGAGCTCGTCCACTGGCGCGACCCGATCGGCCCAGGCCGGCGCGCGACGCTGCTCATCTTCTGCTGGGTCCCCGCCTCCGAGGCCTGACGCGAGGGCCTCAGGTCACGTGGAGCAAGAGCTCGACGCTCATCGTCGAGGTCGCGAGCCTGACCTCGAAGTCGTCCTCGTCGCCCCAGCGCACGATGACCCAAATCCGGTCGTGGCCGCGACGCTCGGGGCGTCGCACATCGAAGCCGATGACGCCGCGCGCGAGCAGGCGGATCTCGCGCGCCGCGACGAGCTCGAGCGTCGCCCCGGGGCTCGCCACGAGCCGGTCGAGCATCGCGCCCACGGTGCGAGCACCGAGGGTGCGGTCGCCGAGCACCCCACTGACGTGTCGATGACGTGCGTAGGCCTCGAGGACGCGGAGGCCCAGGGCGCGCCCGCGCTCACTCGCTGCCAGCGTCTCGAGGCGCGCATCGGCAGGGACGACGCCCGCGAGGAAGGCCTCGGCGACCCGTGCGGAAGCGCAGACTCCGGCCAGGAACCAACCGCCGTCCTCTTCGGCCAGGAGCCACACGCGGCGCTCGTGGGCGCCGGCCTTGGTGACGCGCATGGCCACGGCCCCTCGGCGCTGACGGCAGGTCGCTGTCCCATCCTGGGCGAGGGCATAGCCGTGACGGATGGCGTCGGCAAAGAGGGCTCCCGGGGTCTCGCCGCGCCCTCGCCCATGGTGGGTGCAGAGCGCGTGGGCGGTGTCGGGGTCGCGGCGCGCGATGGCCTCGGCGAAGGCGCTGGCCAGGGTCGCGACGGTGGTCTCGTCGGTCGGGCCAGCGCGGCTCACAACCACCCGTGCTCCCAGTCCCGATCGTCCGCGTGGTCGAGGTCGTCGAAGATCTCCTCGGCCAGCTCGAGGTCCTCCTCGCTCTCATGCTCGTCGTCGCGGTCCTGGCCCTCTTGATCGTCGTCGGGGGGCTGCTCGAGGGCCGCGTCGACCCGCGTCGCAAGTGCCTCGAGGCGCAGGTCCCGGAGTGCCGTGCTCTTGGCCCGGGCAGCGCTCTTGGCCTCCTTCGCGGCCGCCTCGAGGGTCTTCACGTGGCCCCCCCATTGGCCGTCCAGGAAGCAGGCCTCGAGCTCGATACTGCCCAGGCCGGCGACCTCCGCCGTGACGATGCCGTGCGCGCTGACCGAGCCGTTCGTCTCGACGCGCACGTGTAGGACGCCAGCGCTCACGGCGATCTCGTCCGAGAGTCGCAGCGACTCGGCGCTCACCGTGCCAGCACCCCACACGCCCTCGGGGCCCACGCTGAGATCCAGGTGCGCGCGCAGCCCCTCGCCGAGATCCGCTTGCAGTCCGCGGATGTCGGCGCCGATGCGGCCGTCGTCGAAGACCTCGAGGGTGACCGAGGCACGCAGGTAGGGCTCGATGCTCACGGCCGCCCGGAGCTCGCCGCGCAGGACGCGCAGGTCGGCGTCGAGCTCGAGCTCCGCCCGCTCGAGCGAGAGGGCAGCGAAGGGCGATGGGTTCTCGTCGAAGACGACCTCGACCTTGCCCTGGGCCTGCGCCTCGGGGACCTCGACGCGGATGACTCGACCCGCGAGGCGGAGGTCGATCGCCTTCTTGCCGGCCTTGGGCTCGCGTCGCGGCACCTCGCGCAGCGGCTCGAACGCCGCGCGCTGCGGGTCGCCTTCGGGCCAGCGTGGATCGTCTTCGTCACGGCTCGGCGCGATGGACGACGGCGTCTCGGGCGGTGCGCGCGGAACATCCTCGGCCACGCCATCGCGCTTGCCCTCGCCATCGGCCTCGCGCTCGCCCTCGGCCTCGGCCTCGACCGCGTCGTCCCCGCGCGGGGCGGCTCGCGCCGTGGCCATCGCCTTCGGTCCGCAGCGCTGGAGGGCGTGCTCGGGTTCGGCGTGCA
>JAEUKJ010000756.1 GCA_016792665.1 Deltaproteobacteria bacterium
GGCCGGCTGGTGCACGGGCTGCGCGCCGACCCACATCCACCGGACGCCCAACGTCCGCGTCAGGGCCCGCAGCTCGTCGACGTGGCGGTCGAGCTCGACCCGCGTCTCGTGGATGGTGGCCCGCGCCTGCCCCGACAGCTCGACCTGTCCTCCGGGCTCGAGCGCGATCGACCCCTCCTCGGACAAGAGCGCGATGAGCTGGCCCTGATCGATCTGCTCGTGCCACCCGAACTGGTCGCGGAAGGCCTCGAGAACCTGTTTGATCCCGGGCGCTTTGGAGTCAGCTATCGACCCCTCGTACGCCAACGGATCGAGCGCGCGCGAGAACGCGAACTTCTCGTGCTCGGTCCCGATCTTCCACTGGTCCCGCGGCTTCTCTCCGCGCGCATGATGCTCGACCAGCTGCGACACTCGCTCGACGGGGGTGTCGTTGCCCGAACCCTGATGGCTGCTCACGTGGACCTCTGCGGTCGAATCCCCACACCTCGCCCCTGCGCGCGCCCAACGGACGGCATCGGCACGAGGCTCTCGCCGCCGGCCTGGCACCGCCACGCCTCCTGCGAACGCCCTGGAATAGGCGCCCGGCGCGCGGAATCAAGCGCTGCCACGCCCCTTCGCGCACCACCCGTGCGAGGCCCCGCCGGCCTCAGGCGCGCTTCTTCTTGCTCGCCTTGCGCGACTTGCGGGTGGCGGGCGTCGAGGCCCCGGCCTCCGGCTCGGTCGGCTCGGCCGGCTCGTCGTCGGGCATCGCCTGGATGAGCATCGTGGACTCGACGGGCTCGGCGAGCTGCGGCGCCGGCGTCGCGATGAGCTCGTCGTCGTCGCGGAACGCCGCGATCATCTTCGTGGCCCCCTCGTCCGCAGGCTCGGCCTCGAGCTCGACCGTGGCCAAGGTATGCGTCGAGATGAACGGGTTCGACTGGTCCGACGGGCTCGTCACCGCGAAGTGGTCCTCGTCGATCTTGCCCTCGGCCTCGGCCTGCAGCATCGCGAAGATGTCGGCCGTGTCGTCCTCGACGACCGGAGCCGCCTCGGCCTCGGCGAGTGCATCGGCCAGCCCCTCGGCCTCGCCGATCTCGGGCACCGTCTCGGGCTCGACCGCGACCTCGGGCTCGGCAGCGACGGGCTCGGGCTCCGCGCTGGCGGCGGGCCTGACCAGATCCAGCACCGGCGCCGGCTGCGAGACCACCGGCCGCAAGGACGGCAGCGTCGGCGGCTGATAGGGCGGCCGCTTCTTCTTGTGCGTCACGGTCACGGTCGGCTCGGGCACGACCTCGGGCTCGGGCTCGGGCTCGCTCAGCTTCCTCGCCAGCTCGACCGCACGGATCTCGGCGGCACGATAGTACTCGGCGAACGCGTCGAGCAGCGCCTGCTTGTCCGGAAGGTTCGGGTTCGCGTCGAGGAGCGCCACGGGCACCGCCGGGATGACCCGGCTCGCGCCGGCGACGGCTGCCTTGGGGGCCGCCTTGGCAGGCGCCACGCTGGGGGTGTCCGAAGCCTTGGTCTTGTCGCTCTTGCGTTTGCTGCCCATGTTCCCCGTCGTGACTTTCTTGCGCGTCATGGCGAATTCCGATGGCTAGCGGGCTCCCCCGCCCTGTCCCCGAGCTCGCGGCTCGTGTCGACCACCTGCCGTGGCCGCATCTCGTGGCACCGCGATCACTTAGATCGTGACGGGCGCCTTGTCTTTGATCCACTTGGCGACCAGCCCGCGCTCGGGCTCGCTCAGGTTCAAGAGCTCGATGCCCATCCCAGGCACCCCGCCCGCATCCCCGCGCTGTCGGCGCCACGCGACGATGCCCGTCGCCTCGAGGTACTGCCCCTGCCGACCAACCCGGATCCGCACCTCGCGACCGACCTTCAAGAGGTTGGGTGTCGCGATGAAGAGCCCGGGCAGATCCGCGGCGCCGTCGTTCTCGTAGCGGAAGAAATGGTGCGGCTCACCCGCGTCGAGGTGCGCCTCGAGCGTGATCTTGAACTGGTTGGTCCTCACGCGCGCGCGCGCGCTGGCCCGCTTCCGCGTTGCCTTGTCGTCGGCTCGGGAGCCGCCGCCCACGCCGTCATCATCGCCATCGTCGTCGCGCTCGACCGCGCCGCTCTCGACGCGCACCGCCTCACCCGCGATGACCTGACTCGTGACGGCACTCTTGACCTCCCCCGGGCTGGGCGCCGCAGGGGCCGCGCCAACCGCTTGAGAGGCCGGGACAAAGACCTTGGGAACCTCGGGGCGTGCAAAGCTCGCGGTGGTCGCACGCGGCTGCTCATCCCTCAACCCCGCGCTCGGTACAGAGACCGGCGCGGGTGCAGGGTCTCCCTCCTCATCATCCTCTTCGAGGAGTGTGGAGGAGGCCGAGAACACCTTGCGCGCGACGTCCGAGACCTCGGTCTCGCGCCGGACGAGCTTCTGCTCGAGCTCGGTGACCTGCGACTCCGCGCGCTCGAGCGACTCGGCCCGGGCGGCGTAGAGCGCCTCGCGCTCCTCGATGAGCGACATGCGCGACGACATCAAGTCGCGCCGCTTCTGCAGCAGCGAGACGCGGTCGTCGAGCTTGCCGAGATCGAGCTCGATCTGCCCGCCCTGCCCTTCGGACTTGGCGAGGAGCTCGAAGGCCAACTGCTTGGCCTTGGGGCCCATCGACTCCGCGCGTCGCATGAGCGAGGCCTCTTGCTCCTTCACGTAGCTCGCGAGGTTCAAGAGCGCCTTGTTCTTCTTCTGGAAGGCGCGCTCCATCTGCGCGACCCCCTGCTCCTGGGTGTGAAGCTGGGCCTCCATCTGGACGAGCCCCTGCTCTTGCTCGTGGAGCGCCTGCTCCTCCACGAGGAGCGCGTTCTTGTCGGTCATCCTACCACCTCGTCATGAGTGTCCGCGTCCGTCCCCCACCGCGCTCCGTCGCAGCTTCGCAGAGCTCACGGCTCTGAGCGAAGCCCTCCCGGTCTACCGGTTCGTCCCCTCCCCGCCAGCACCAGCGGGAGTCGCCCCCTCGCCGAGCCGCGGCTTCATCTTGGCCAGCTGCTGCGCACGCCGATCGAGCAGCGGGTTGTCCGCGCCGTGGCGCGTCCCGAGCTCCTTCAGGTGCGCCTCGGCCTCGGCCAGGAGTCCGTTACCAATGTAGAAGTCGAGCTCGCGCAGGTCCTCTTGCAGCGCGGTCGAGCTGGCCGGAGGCGGCTCGCTCGGCGCACCCGGCAAGGTCAGCGCGACGCCGATCTCCTCGCGCAGATCGTCGGGCAGGTAGGCGTCGTCGACGATCGTGTTCTCGGCCGTGCCCCCGAAGCCGACCTCGTCCCCTTCGAAGTCATCGAAGTCGTCGAAGTCATCGCCCGCCTTGTCCGCCTTCGCCGCCTTGCCGGCGCCCGGGTCGCGCGCGGGCTTGGCCGACGGCAGCGGCGCCGAATGGTAGGGCACCTCGAAGGTCTGGCCGACCGCTTCCTGCGACGCGGTGCCGAGCACCTCGCGCGCCTGCGGGTCGTTGGGGTCGAGGGTCAGCACCTTCTGCCAGCACTCGTCGCGCTCGTGGACGAGCCCGCCCGAATCATAGATGCGCGCCATCTCTTTCAGGACGGCGACCGATTTGTGCACCTGCCCGAGCTGCCCGAACGTGTCGGCCAGGAGCGACAGCACCTCGAGGTCCTCGGGGCGCGACTCGTAGGCCTTCTTGAGCTTCGGCAGTGCGCGCTGCGGCTCGTCCTGGGCGACATAGATCGCCGCCAGCCGCTTGGCGACGTTGGCGTCGTCGGGCTGATGATAGAGAAGGCGCTCGGCCACGCGCGGATAGTCCTGGTCGCCCGCCTTGTGCTCCAGCACGTCGGCGACCTTGCGCAGCTCGCGCGCCGCTTCCTGCAGCTGCCCCTGCGCCGAGAAGGCCTCGGCCAGGCGCACGCGGTCCCCAAGGTTGTCGGGGTCCAGCTCGAGGAGCTTCTGGATGACGGTGAGGCGCTCGCTCTCGGACTTCGAACTCGCCAGCGCCCGGTCGAAGCAGCGCGCTGCCTCGGCGTAGAGCCCGTGCTCGGAGTAGTGATGCCCCAGCGCCAGGGCCGCCTCGCGCTGGTTCGGCTCGAGCTTCATGACCTGCAGGTAGCAGCCCATGGCTTTCAAGCCGAAGCTGTCCTTCTCGTAGCGCCGCGCGACCGTCAGCAGCTGCTCGACGGCCTTGTGAGGCTCGGCGGCGCGTGCGTGCAGGTCGGCGAGCTCGAGGCGGAGCTTGATGTCGTTGGGCTCGGCCTGCACCAGACGCTCCATCTCGGGCACGGCCTTCTTGAGTTGGCCGGACCGGACGTAGCGCTGAACGACCTGCACCTGGGCGATGAGCTTGTCCCTCTCCACGCGCGAACCCTATCACGGCGAATCCGACCGCGCTACTCGCCCCCGGCCCGTCGCCCTCGTGAGGTTTCAGCCGCGACGCAGGTGGGCAACGAGGCCGCGCAGGCCCAGCCGATACGACTCGACACCGAGGCCGGTGATCTGCCCGATGCACACGTCGGCGAACATCGACCGGTGCCGGAACGGCTCGCGGGCGTGGATGTTCGACAGGTGCACCTCGACCGTCGGGCGCTCGCAGAAGACCAACGCATCGCGGATCGCAATCGACGTGTGCGTGTAGGCCGCGGCGTTGAGGAGGATGCCCTGGGTGCCGTCGTCGCGGCTGGCCTGGATGCGGTCGACCAGGACGCCCTCGTGGTTCGACTGCAGCGTGGTCACCGCCGCCCCGAGCTCGTGGCCGAGGGCGACGAGGCCCTCGTCGATCTCGAAGAGGGTCTGGGTCCCGTACTTCTCGGGCTCGCGGCGCCCGAGGAGGTTCAGGTTCGGCCCGTGCAGGACGACAATGTGAACGATGTTCATTGCTTGCGCCGCCGGCTCTGGATGCGGTGGAGAAGGGACTCGAGGCGCACGAGACGCGCGGGCTTCGGCGCCACGGGGACGAGGCTGCCCCCCTGAGCGAGGGTCGCGAGTTCGCCGAGGCGACGCCGCAGGCTCGCGTCCGAGGGGCTCTTGCGGACCAGGACCTCATAGATGGCGATGGCCTGGGCGAACTCTCCCTGGCGCGCGAGGATCTCGGCGTAGGTGCGGGTCTGCATCATGGCGCACCGTCCCGCGTGGCGAGCCCGCGCGCTGCGGACCACGGCGCGAGCGCGAGCGCGATCTCCGCCCAGGTGAGGCGCTCGACCCGTGGGACCCCGAGCCGCTCGAGCAGCACGAAGCGCACCCCGTCTTGGTCGCCCTTCTTGTCCCCGCGCGCCGCCTCGATGAGGGGCTCGAGCGCGTCCGCCCCCGGCACCCCCGCGGCCCACGGGTCGTGCGGCAGGCCGAAGCGCGCCAGCACGCGGGTGACCTCGGCCTCGAGCCCGGGCGATGCGCCCCCGACCCGCTCGGAGAGCCGCGCCGCGACCACCATACCGACCGCGACGGCCTCGCCGTGGGTCCACGCCCCATAGCCGAGGAGGCGCTCGTACGCGTGCCCGAAGGTGTGCCCGAAGTTCAGGATGGCGCGCCCGCCGTCGACCGCGTCCGGGTCCTCGCGTTCGTCCCCGGCCACGACCGCCGCCTTGATGCGACAACAGGCGGCCACGATGGGCGTCAGGGCCGCCGGCTCGAGCGCCAGGATCGCCTCGGCGTCTGCCTCCATCGCCGTGATCAGACCCGGGTCGGCGAGGAAGCCGTGCTTGACCGCTTCGGCCAGGCCACAGCGCACCTCGCGCGCAGGCAGGGTCCGCAGCGTCGCGAGGCTCGCGAGCACCGCGCGCGGCTGCCAGAAGGTGCCGATGAGGTTCTTGCCGCGCGCGTGGTTGACCCCGGTCTTGCCGCCGACCGACGAGTCCACCTGCGCGAGCAAGGTCGTCGGCACCTGCAGGACCGCGATGCCGCGCTGGTAGATCGAGGCCGCGAAGCCCGTGAGGTCACCGATGACGCCGCCGCCGAGGGCGACCATCGCGTCGACGCGCGCCAGCTTGTGCGCGAAGGCCGCGTCGAGGATCGCCTCGATCGTGCCCATCGACTTCGAGGTCTCGCCCGGCGGCAACACCAGGGCCGCGGTCGCAAAGCCCTCGGCCGCGAGCCCCGCCTCGACGCCGGCCAGGTAGTGCGGCGCGACGTTGGCATCGGTCACGATCAGGAGACGCGCGGCCCGCGGCGAGAGCACCTCACGCGCGAGCGCGCCGAGCGCTGCGCCGGGCAGCGCCGCGGTGAGCACGATCGGGTAGGCGCGCGGCCCGAGCGAGACAAGCAGCCTCATCGCGTTGGATCTAGCAGGTTCGAAGGGACCACGCGACCCGCGATCGCGGCGACCACCGCGTCCAGCGGCAAGCTCGCATCCACGACGACGTCGGCCTGGGCATAGAACGGTCGCCGCGTCGTGAGCTGGGCCGTCAGGAAGTGCTCGGCCGCGGCCAGATCCATGCCCGCGAGCAGCGGCCGCGAAGGGTCGAGCGCACGCCGGGCCAGGGTCTCCGGCGATGCCTCGAGCCACACCACCCACCCCGCGGCCTTGAGCTGGGCCATGGCCCCTGGCTGACATGGGGCCCCGCCACCAGTGGCGATGATCAACGGCTCGGGGCGCCCGAGGAGCGCGCGCAGCACCGACCCCTCGAGCCCCCGGAAGTACGCCTCGCCCGCTTCGCGGAAGAGGGCCGCGACGCTCCGACCCGCCTCGATCTCGATTTCGCGATCGAGGTCGACCGCGCGATAGCCGGCGCCTTGCCACAGCTCGGCGAGGCGCGCCGCGACCGAGGACTTGCCAGCCCCCATCTGCCCGACGAGCGACACCTTCGGCGCCAGCGCGACGCCGCGTGGGTGGGGATCGTCGGCGCTCACGGGCGCACCCCGAAAAACGGCCCGAGGGCGTGGGCCAGCTCGCGCCCGAAGAGCAACCACTCGAACGCGGCCACCACCAGGAACGGCCCGAACGGCACATGCAGCCGCCCAAAGCGCGTCCCCGCCACGCTCGCCCCCTCCGGCTCGATCGCTTCGGGTTCTGGGACCTCGCCCGGCAATAGCGGCGGGGCCGCGCGCGCGAAGTCCCGCCTGAAGACAATGGCCGCGAGGAGGCCGTGCAGCGCGCCCGCGAAGAGGACGAAGAGCGCCGCCGGCATGCCGAGCCAGGCCCCGACGGCGCCGAGCAACTTCCAGTCGCCGCCGCCCAGCCCGACCCGACCCGTGACCAGGGCATAGATGAGGCCCACCGCGAGCGGCACCCCGAAGCCGACCAGCGCGCCCAGCGACGCCGCCGGCAGGTCGACGCCGGTCTGCTTGCCGATCGCCAGCGACGCCATCAGCCCGAGCAGCGCGAGCGGCAGCGTGATGACGTCGGGCAGGAGGAACCAATCGAGGTCGATCAGCGCCAGCGCGACCAACCCCGACGCCAGCGCGAGCTGCAGCGTGAACGGCACGACCAGCCCCGCGACGAAGCGCTCGGTCGTGAGCGGCGCGGCGCCCAGCGCATGGGCCCATGCCATCCAGAGCGCGACCGCCACCAGCCCGAGCGCGA
>JAEUKJ010000773.1 GCA_016792665.1 Deltaproteobacteria bacterium
GAGGCGGCCCTCCCCGAGCTCGCGTCGACCACGCCGCGCCTCACGCGTCTCCCGCACCCTGGCGAGCCGAGCCCGAAGATGCTGCGCCCGGTGACCGACGGGGCGCCGCTGCCCAAGCCGCCGGACGACGACCACTTCCACACCGAGTACCTGCAGGTCGCCATGGGGCCGTCGCATCCGGCGACCCACGGCACGATGCAGATGCTGCTCACGCTGGACGGCGAGACGGTGGTCGATGTCGACGTGAAGGTCGGCTATCTCCACCGCGGCTTCGAGAAGATGGCCGAGGTCTCGACCTACAACCAGGTCATCCCCTACACCGACCGCCTGAACTACGTCTCGCCGCTGTGCAACAACGTCGGCTGGGTCATGACGGTCGAGAAGGCGCTGGGGATCGACGTGACCCCGCGCTGCAAGTGGATCCGCATGGTGGCCTGCGAGCTCTCGCGCATGTCGGACCACCTCACGTCCATCGGCGCGGGCGCGCTGGAGCTCGGCGGCTTCACGCCGTTCCTCTACTGCATCCAGGCCCGTGAAGAGGTCTGGGACGTCATCGAAGAGATCACCGGGGCGCGCCTCACGACGAGCTACACGCGCGTCGGCGGCCTGCGCCACGACCTGCCCGAGGGCTTCACCGAGCGCTTCGCCGGTATGAAGGCCTACGTTCTCAAGCTCCTGAAGGACGCGGACGCGCTGCTCACGCGCAACCGCATCTTCTACGACCGCATGGCGGGCGTCGGCGCCATCACGAAGGAGCAGGCGATCTCGCTGGGCTTCACCGGGCCGGCCCTGCGCTCGACCGGCGTGGACTACGACGTCCGCACCTACGCGCCCTACCTGTTCTACAAGGACGTCGAGTTCGACGTGCCCGTGGGCACCAAGGGCGACAACTACGACCGGTACCTCATCCGCCTGGAAGAGATTCACCAGTCGCTGCGCATCATCGACCAGTGCCTCGCCAAGATGGAGCCGGGGCCCGTCAACGTCGACGACTGGAACGTGGTCCTGCCCCCGAAAGAGGCGGTCTACAACTCCATCGAAGGCATGATCGCGCACTTCAAGATCATCATGGAAGGCGTGAAGGTCCCCCCCGGCGAGGTCTACGGATACGTCGAGGGCGGCAACGGCGAGGTCGGCTTCTATCTCGTCTCCGACGGGTCGGGTCGGCCGTGGCGCGTCAAGGTGCGGCCGCCGTGCTTTGCCATCATGCAGGGGCTGCGACCGATGATCGTCGGCGGCAGCCTGGCCGACATCGTCCCGACCTTCGACACGATCAACATGATCGGCGGCGAGATCGATCGCTGATAGGCGCCGAGTGTGGCTGTGCGGAACGCCGGACTGAAGGCTGAGGAAAGGGAAGGGCTCAGATGCCGACTTTGAAGATCGACGGGCGCGAGGTCACGGTCGACCCGGGGACGACGATTCTCCAGGCCGCCGAGGTGCTGGGCATCGAGGTGCCGACGTTCTGCTATCACCCGGGGCTGTCCATCGCGGCGAACTGCCGCATGTGCCTCGTGGACTCGAACAAGTCCCCCAAGCCCGTGCCCGCGTGTCACGCGCAGGTGATGGACGGGATGGAGGTCCAGACCGCGAGCGAGCGCATCAAGCGCACGCGCAAGGCCGTGCTCGAGTTCATCCTCCTGAACCACCCCGTCGACTGCCCCATCTGCGACCAGGCCGGCGAGTGCGTCCTCCAGGACCACTACTTCAAGTTCTCGGCCCAGCCGAGCCGCCTGTTCCATCGCAAGCAGCACAAGTCGAAGGCGAAGGTGCTGGGGCCCGACATCATCCTCGATGCCGAGCGCTGCATCCTCTGCACGCGCTGCGTGCGCTTCTGCGACGAGGTCGCCAAAGAGTCGCAGCTCGACGTTGTGAACCGCGGGGAACACTCGGAAATCTCGACGTTTCCGGGCAAGCAGCTCGACAACCCCTACGCCGGCAACACCGTCGACATCTGCCCGGTCGGCGCGCTGACCTCGCGTGACTTCCGCTTCAAGACGCGCGTGTGGATGCTGCAGACCGAGCGCGGGGTCTGCCCCGAGTGCAGCCGCAACTGCGCCATCCGCGTCGACACCTTCGAGAACGTCGTGCGCCGCTACAAGCCCGCGCACAACCCGAAGGTGAACCAGTACTGGATGTGCGACGAGGGCCGCGGCAGCTACAAGAACTACCTCGAGGGCCGCATGGAAGGCCCGACGCTGGTCGAGCACGGGCGCCGTCTGGCGACCAGCACCCAGCGCGCGATGGACGAGGTGAGCCGGGCGCTGTCGGGCGGGGCGCGGAACGTGGCCGTGGTGTTGACGCCGTGGCTCACCAACGAGGACGCCTTCGTCGTCGGCAAGCTGCTCGCCGGGCCGCTCGCGGGCGCCAGCATCTACCTCGGTGGCCGCGGCCCGGGGACCGAGGACGCGGTCCTGCGCCAGGCCGACAAGAACCCGAACCGCCGCGGCGTCGAGACGATCCTCGGCGCGCTCGGCCTCAGCGCGAAGCCGGTCTCGCAGTTCACGGCGCGCGCGGTCGAGACGCTGGTCGTCCTGGGCGACCAGCACACCGTCGGCGACACGACGATGAGCGAGCTCGCGGCGGTGCCGCAGCGCGTGGTCATCGGCGCGTTCAAGAACGCGTGGTGGGACATGGCGACCGTCTTCCTTCCGGGGCGCGTGCACTGGGAGAAGGACGGCACGACGACGAACTTCCAGGGTGTCGTCCAGCGCGCGCGGCGCGCGGTGACGGCGGCCCCGACTGCCAAGAGCGAGGGGTGGTACGCGATGAAGATCGCCCAGGCCCTCGGGGCGGCGCTCGACTTCGCGACCCCCAAGGACATCTTCGGCGCGCTGACCCGCGAGGTCGGGGCGTTCGCGGGGCTGACCTGGGAAGGTCTCGGCGACCACGGGCAGCGGCTGGGTGATGGGCTCGTGCCCGGTGGCGTCGGCAACGGTGACACGCAAGGGATGGTGGCGCGATGAGCTTCGGTGAGGTGCTGCTCTGGGGGCTCTTGAAGTTCGCAGCCATCGTGCTCGGCTTCGTGATGGTCGTGGCGACGCTGCTCACGCTGCTCGAGCGCAAGCAGTCGGCCTACCTGCAGAACCGCGTGGGCCCGAACCGCGCGTTTCTCTTCGGGAAGAAGTTCCCGCTCTCGGCTTTCATCGGGCAGATCCTGGCCGACGCGGTCAAGATGCTGGTGAAAGAGGACTTCGATCCGCCGCGCGCCAACACGTGGCTGCATCGACTGGCGCCGGCGCTGCCGCTGTTCGCGGCGCTGATGGTGTGGATGGTGATCCCGTTCGGGCCGGGGCCGAAGCCCGGGACCGAGGGCGAGCACTGGTTCCAGATCGCCAACCTCGACGTGGGCATCCTCTGGGTGCTGGCCATCTCGTCCATCGGGGTCTACGGCGCGACGCTCGGCGCGTGGGCGTCGAACTCGGCCTTCTCGCTGCTCGGCGGTCTGCGCACCGCGGCGCAGATGATCAGCTACGAGGTCACCATCGGCCTGAACATGGTCGGCCTCTTCATGATCTTCGGCAGCCTGAAGCTGAACGACATCGTGTGGGGTCAGGGCGAGCTGCTCTGGGGGTGGCTGCCGAAGTGGGGCATCGTCGTCCAGCCACTGGGCTTCGTGCTGTTCGTGGCCGCGGCCGTGGCCGAGATCAAGCGGGCCCCGTTCGACCTGCCCGAGGACGAGTCGGTGCTCGCGGGCGGCTACTCGACCGAGTACTCGGCCATGCGCTTCGCGCTCTTCGCGCTGGGTGAGTTCATCGGCATCGTCATCATGTCGGCCCTGGCCTCGGTGTTGTTCCTCGGCGGCTGGCAGATCCCCTGGGTCGCGACGCCGCTGCTCGCGGACGGGTCGATCGACTACGGCTGGCTCACGGTGATGCAGGTCGGCGCGATGGTCATCAAGACCATGTTCATGGTCTTCCTGCTGCAGCAGATCCGTTGGACCTTCCCGCGCTTCCGCTATGATCAGCTCATGCGGCTGGGCTGGGTCTACATGCTGCCCCTGTCGATCGCGAACCTCGCCATCACGGCGCTGGTGATGTTCCTTCTTCGTTGAGGTGATGGGTCCATGGCCACTGTCCAGGTGAAGCGTCGCGAGCTCTCCTTCGGGGAGAGGATCTACCTTCCCGAGGTCCTTCGCGGTCTGAAGGTGACCACGCGTCAGCTCTTCAAGAACATGTTCACGAAGAAGGACATCGCGACGGTCCAGTACCCCGAGGTCCGGAAGGAATACCCCGATCGCTTCCGCGGGCGGCATCGCCTGATGAAGCGCGAGGACGGCTCCGTGCGCTGCGTCGCGTGCATGCTGTGCTCGACCGCGTGCCCGGCCAAGTGCATCCACATCGTGGCGGGCGACAAGGGCGACCAGAGCGTCGAGAAGTACCCCGTGTCCTTCGAGATCGATCTGCTCGTCTGCATCTACTGCGGCTTCTGCGAGGAGGCCTGCCCCTGCGATGCGATCCGCATGGACTCGGGGCGGCACCCGCTTCCGAGCTTCACGCGCGACCGTCAGCGCATCCGCAAGATCCAGCTCCTCGAAGACGGTGGCCCGTCGATCGCGGTGCAGGGCGGCAAGGGCACCTGAGTCGCCGGCCGATCGCATCGGCCCGTGCACGCGCGAGCAACGCGATTGTCGCGTTCGGAACGGCTCAGCCGAGGGCAGCCTGGCTCCGCCAGGCCTTCGGCGTTGATCAGCGGCCGAGGGCAGCCTGGCTCCGCCAGGCCTTCGGCGTTGATCAGCGCAGGACGCGGAAGGACGCGCGCGACAGGACCACCGGCGCGAAGGCGAGGGCCGCACGCACCGTCGTGAGCCCGGCGTGCGCGTGCCGATAGTGCGTCCACGCGGCGAGCGGTCGCGCCGTGCGGCGATCGAGGAGGCGCGTGAGGGTCGCGTGCTCGAGCGCGTCGGCGGACACGTGTGCCAGTGCGGTGCGTAGCTCGACCACGCCGTGCGGTGCGCCCTCGGGCAAGAGCGACGCGAGCGCCTCGACGAGGAGGGTCACCGTCAGCGTCACGCGGGCGTGCTGGGCGGCGGCGATAGTTCGATGGACATCGAAGTTCGGGTCGGCCAGGACGTGGTCGAGCGCAATGAAGAAGGTGGGGTCGAGCCTGCCGGGAGTGCCGCGGGCGAGCGTGACGAGGGTGCGCTGGGCGAGGGCGACGAGGCCCGGGACCTCGGGAACGGCCGGCGCACGGTAGAGCGTCAGAGGAATGAGCGAAGGCGTCGCGAGCGCGCCATCCAGGTGATGGATGTCGAGGGCGTCGACGAAGGCGCCGGCGCGGCGCACGAGACGCGCGGCCAACGGCGTGTGGGGCCGCCAACCCGCGGCCTCGAGGAGCGTCGTGGCGCGGGCAAAGTCCTCGGGGGCGACGGCCAGATCGACGCGGGAGGCCGAGGGCACGACGGGCAGGGACGGACCGAGCGGGCCGACGACTGCGACCTCGAGGCCGGCGGCGCGGAGCTGGTTCATGACGGGCCCGAGCGCCGCGCCGACCTGGAGGTTGCGCACACTCGCCTGACGACGGATGCCGGCGAGCCGCGTGCGTAGCGGCGGGGCCAGCGATTCGGCGGCGGGCGAGGCGAGGATGCGATCGGCGATGAGCGGCAGGAAGAGGCCGGCGTCGGCCGGTGAAGCGGCGAGGCCTTCGGGGCCGAGCGCGTCGTGCCACGCGGACAAGGCGCGCGCGCAGGCCAGGGGATCGCGCGTGAGGGCCGCGGCCAGGAGAGGACGGAGCTCGTTCGGGAGGAGGGTCAGGAGATCCATGGCTGGTCGGGGCTGGTCGGGGCTGGTCGGGGTTAGTCGCGCGCGGCGCGCTTCCGATCGAGGAGGCGCTTGGCGAGGGCGACGTAGTCGGCCCCGGGCGGTGCGGAGGGCTTGGCGGCGGCACCGGTCGCGTCG
>JAEUKJ010000014.1 GCA_016792665.1 Deltaproteobacteria bacterium
CGCCGTGCACGGTCCCCTCGCTCTGCGCCTTGACGCTCGACACGATCTCGAAGGTGCAGCGCCGCGTCTTGGCATCGGGATGGAGCCTCACACCGGTCCCGTCCGGCGCCAGCCGCCAGTTCGGCGACAGCGGGATGAGCCCCTCGCAGTACGGACACACGATCGTTCGCGCCCAGATCCAATTCGTCGCCAGCGCGCGTGGCTCAATCTCCGCCGGAAAATAGGCAGAGAGCCGGTCTTCCCTGCGAACGAGGAACTCGGCCGCCAACTTCTGGAACGCGTCACGGACGGCTACACCATGCGCAAGAGGCAGCTCGATGGTCGCCTTCATCACGAGCGCTGCGACCGGATTCAGGTCATTCGCGAACGCATCAAAGCCCAAACGGATGGACTCGAAGGGAATGCTGCCACCTCCCGCAGTAGGGTCCAGCACGGACGGACTCGTGCGACCCGCAGCGCTTAGAGCGTCGGCTATCCACGCTCGGTCCTGAGAGCTCGGCACGTAGGTGAAGGCTCGCCCGTACCCATACGCGTCCCCCTCGAACCGCTCCCCACTGCGCTTGGCCGCATCGATCCGGCGACGCGTCCCCACCGGATCTCCATGGATCCCCAACACATGCCTGAACCGCTCCCGGTCCGCATCGGCCGGCAGCAGCGATGCCAGCACCGCCGCCCGCGACGCAACCAGCGGCCGCCGCGCCCACCACACATGCAGGTAGTAGATCGGCGGCAAGGCCGTCATCGACCTCCGCTCCCGCACGCTCTCCTCGCCGATCTCCGCGATCGGCAACCACGCCTCGATGAGCCTGCGATCCATCGCTCCCCTCCCGTCTTTGTTCGGTGTCTCGGCTAGAGGTAGAACTCCGCCAGGTTCTCGTACAGCAGCCGCGCGATCTCCGGATCCATCGGCGTCTGCGCGGCGCGAAGCTCGGCGTGGATCCGCACCAGCTCGGCGAGGATGGCGCGCTCGGTCTCGCGCGGCACCTTCACCTCGGCCGGGCTCGACTCGGACGCTGCGGGTGACTCTTCGCCCATGCCGAAGCTCTTAGCGTGCCGGTCCGCAACCGACAAGCCGCTCATCCGGCCTTGGGGAGGATCTCCATGGCCTCGCCGTCGACCTCGCGCATGACCCCGTGCGGCCCCATCCGCACCGTCACGCGACCCCGCCTCGTGGGGATCGCGACAGCCTCGCGAGCGACCTCGCGCATCGTCCTCTCGACCGCGCTCGGAAATCGCCGCAAGCGCGCCGGCCGTGCAGGCGAGGTCAACCATAGGCGCCCGGCCGCGGCGCTCAGGCGCTCGAGATCCGGCCCGGTCGGCAGCCGCACCCGCCCGAGCTCGAAGGGCGTGACAATCGCGTCGGCAGCCGGGACCAGCAAGTCCGACCAGATGCGAGCGTGTTCACCCGTGCTCGACCCGTGATGCGCGACCTTGTAGATCGCCGCCGCCTCGACCGGCGGATCGAGCGCGAGCACCCCCAACCAGCCCCTCCGCTCGTCGGTGCCGACCTCGAGGTCGGACCCCAGCAGCGCCGCGTAGGCCCCGACCTTCAAGTGCAGCACGACGGCGGTGTCATTGGGGGCAAACGAAGCCGGTCTTCGTCCCTGGACGATCCGCCCCAGCTCACGCGCCGCCACCGAAAAGGTCCCGTCCGAGGGCGACAGCGCGGTCAGCTCGACCGCCGGTCGCGCTTCATCCTGTGGTCGCCGATAGAGGCACCTCTGGGCGAGGACCGCGCTCGGACCTCGCGACTTGCGGGGCCCGGTCTGACGCTCTGCGACGATGTCGAAGACCCGTCCCAGCTCATTGACCCGCGTCGCCTCACCGCGGGCGCCCGCCTCGTCGGCACGCACGAAGGCGTCCATGAACTCCGAAGACCTGAACGCCGCGGACACACAGACCACGGCGTCCTGCGCGCGGGCGACGAGTCCCGCCAGGCCTCGGACATGATCGTCATGCCAGTGGGAGACGATGATCCGCTTGACGGCCGTGCGCACGTCCACGCCGCGACTCTCGAGGTAGCCGATGGCCACGGAATCGCGACTACCGGGCTCGACACACGAGTCGACAACCGCCCACTCCCCTCCGCCGAGGTGAAGCACCAGGCATTCGCCATAGCCCGGTCCAAAGACCGTGACCTCCAGCTCGTCAGACGCTGGCGAGGTCGTCATCGGACTCCGCGAAGAGACGTTCGAGCGCGCCCACGCGCGCCTTGACCACGGCCTCGTCCACGGGCGCTGGCGGCAGCCGCCGCAGCCGGATGAGCGACAGGCGCCGCTTCTGTCCGCGCCCCCCAGGCAAGGCCGACTCGTAGCCGATCGACCAGTAGAAGACGCTGCCGATGTCGATGATCCGTCGGTCCTGCTCGCTCAGCTCCTCGAGAGGGAGCTCGACCACGAGGCGTGGCCGCTTCCCGTCGATGAGATCGTCGAGCACCGCCGTGAAGGTCTCACCTTCGATACGCTCGACCGTTCCTTCCCAACTCTGGAGGAGCTCGAAGCCCCGATCAGGGGCGACCGACCGCGGCGAGGGGCGGATGAAGATCGGCGGCCGCTTGGGACGCCAGGACGAAAGGCCTGGCCCGGACTCCGCGGCCGCGCGCGTCTCGTCGACTCTGAGTCCGTCCTCCGGGTCAGCCGCGCGGGCCGGCACTCTGAACGCCGGCACCTCATCGGATTGCGTGCTGGATACGCCCGAGGGAGCGTTGCCCGAAGGCTCATCGAGTCCCCAGGTATCGCCATGGAAGTCGCTCATGCTCTCACTCCGAGCGCGTGTTCGAGCAGGTTCGGCAAGAACGCCTTGGCGTCGTCCTGAATCCGCTTGTAGTGCCCCTCGAGCACCCCCGCGAGCCTGAGGGCGTCGGTGTCCCCATCAGGGTGATCGACGTGGCTGTTCAGGTTCAAGCGAACGCCGAACGGAATCTCGGGCGCCGCGGAGACCCTTACGGTCACGCGCCCCGGCAACGTGTCGCCGCGCGGGGACTCCATCGTGACCCCGGCCATGGTCGGGGAGGGGAGGAGGTCCGCCCACGGAGACTTCGGCGCGAGCGCGTCGTTGACCCGGATCCAATCCGTCTCGGAGTCGAGCTCGACGGACACGATCCGATTGATGCCGATCGCCGAGATCGGGGTGTGCGAGAGCAGCCTCAAGATGCCGACCGCGACGTCTCGCAGCGGCAGCTCCTGGGGGGTCAGGGCCGTCGCGAGCTGGAGCCGGCTCTGGCTGACCTGCACCGACAGCCACTCCGCCGTGAACTGGGTCAGCTCCGGATGGACGAGGTCGATCCGCGCGGCGTTCGCCTCGTCCTCGGGTAGGAGCCCGTGTCGAGCGAACCACGCAGGGTGGAAGATCGCCGGGTTGAAGCTCCCCACGAGGACGATGATCGGCTGTTCCTGGGTGACCTTCATCTCACGATGACCGTGGCTTGGGCTCTCGGGTTCGCGCTGCGTCCCGGTGGCGTGACGCTTTCAGCTACCTTGGCCCGAGGGCCACGTCAACTCGCGCAACGCCTTCGGGCCGGTGCGTGTGGCCGGCCTACGCGTCCACCAACAGCATCCGCAGCGCCGACAGCACGCGCCGCGGGTTCTTCCGGTGCATGGCCATCCCGAGCCAGTAGGCCGCCTCCTCGCGGGCCATCCCGGCTATCCCCGCAAGGCACAGCCCGATGCTGTCGCGACGCCGCATGGGCGCCAACACCCGGAATAGCAACCCCAGGCGCAGGGCCGCGTCTTCGCTGAGCCTCCAGGCCCCGCGCTCGCCCCGACCAAGGCGCGTGGGGTCGATCTTCGAGGCGCGCAGGTCCTTCAGGACGCTGTATTCGACCTGCTCCAGGTTCTTGCCCGAGAGCCCGGCCACGCGACGCGGCGCCACGAGCGACGGCGTCGCCAGTGACGGGAGCTGCCAGACCTCGAGCAGGAGCCCACCATGGCCGAGCTTCTCGGCGCGAAGCTCGTAGGCCGGCAGCGAGCTCGGCTCCGGCGATGGACGTGACGCGGCGCCCCTTCGGATTCGAGAGTCGTCGCGGAGCCGGCTGGTCGGGGCGGAAGACAACATCATGAGACCTCGGAGGGGGGACGCTACGGCTGGGCGACGGCGAAGGCCTGGACCTGGGCCGCGCCGGTCGAGAAGCGCGAGAGTCGCTGGGTGAGCTTCTCCGGGAGGTCGCCGTCCAACGCAAGACCTCCCGCGAAGGTGAGCTCGAAGCTCGTCTCGCAGCTCGACTCGGCCATCGCGCGGAGCTGCGGCTCGAGGAAGTCCTTGACGGGGATCGCCTCCTCGGGCGGACCGCGGAACTCGAGCTCCAGGCTCGCCCCCTGGGCTCCTTCGTAGCTCGCGCGGATGGTCACGACCGCCGCGCCCGCGCCGCTGCCGCCGGTCCCCGAAAGGGCCCCGCCGACCGCCGAGACGAGCCGGAAGGCGTCCTGGGCTTCGAAGAGGCGCAAGGTCAGGCTCGCGAGCCGGCCGACGCGCTTCTGTCGGGCCTGCTCCCAGATGCGGGTCAGCGCCTCACCGAGCGGCGCCTCGACCGTGAAGGTCGCCGGCCCCGCGGCCTCACGTCCGGCGTGTGCAGGCGGGACCGAGACGCTGATGCCCTTCCTGGTCAGCCCGCCTCCAGAGCCGACCTCGACGCCGCGCTCGGGCTGGGGGGCCTCGGGGTCGCCCGCTGACCCGTCGAGCTCGGGGGCCTTGCGCGGCCAGAGCTTCTGCTCCTTCGCCTGCTGCACGGTCATCACCAGGGCCGTCGCCTCGATCTTGAGGTCGGCCGGGACGTCGCCGGGCCCCCAGAGGAGGTCGCCGCGCTGGTAGACGTAGAGCCCTTCGGAGATCCCCTTGCGCAGGAGCTCGATGAAGCTCGAGTCGTTGAGCAGGATCGGCAGGGCCGGGTCCTTGCGGAACTCGTTGCGCAGGTCCTCGGAGCTCAGCGGGCGCAAGCGCAGCGGGGTCTTGTCGCGGATGTAGGCGGCGGCGAGCGGCGGGTCTCCTGGGCGGACGAGCTTCTGGTGGTCCGAGAGCGCGGCCAGGACGCGCGCCTGACCCGCGCCTGGCTTCTCGCTGGCCGAGGCCACGTCGAAGGCCACGTGCCCGAGCTCGACCCCGGCCCCGTCGATGCGGAGGTGGCGCGAGGGGAAGAACAGGTGCCGATAGCACTGCTGGATGGCCACCGCGAGCTCGAGCTCGGAGCGCTGATGGAGCTCTCTCACCTTGTTCTGTTGATGCTCGACGAGGTCTTTCAGGTGCTCGGGCCGGACCGCCAGGCCGAGCGCCATCCGGTGCCCCTGCCGCTCGGTCATGTCGGACTTCAGGGTCTCGTCGGCGACGAGGAAGACCAGGTTGTTCTGGAAGTTGCGCTGCCCGTGCTGATCGGCCGCGCCCTTGGCCTGCCCCTTGTGGCGAAAGAGCCGCTCGACCATGTCGGGCACCCGGAGCCGGCTCGGCTGGACGCTCGCGGCATCGTACGAGAGCACCACCAGCCGCGGGCGCCCGTCACCCACCGCGTCGTCGACGTCGTAGGGGCCACCGGGGAAGGCGACCAACGCCAGGTCCTTGCCGTCGAAGATCGCCTTGATGTGCGCACCAAGCGCGCTGCGCGCCTCCTCGGGGTCGATCTGCTTGCGGAGGTTGCGGAGCACCATCGTGAGGTTCGCTTCGGTGAGGAAGCGCAAGGGTGCCGTCGGGCGGTCGTCGAGGTAGGCGGACTCGGCGACGAAGCGCTGACGCGCGTCGTCGATGAAGCTCGGGTCCACCCCAGGCGCGAGGATGGCGAGGCGCAGCTCCTCTGGGGTGACGCCCTTCAGGTGCTCGTTGAAGGCGAAGGTGTTCCAGAGGATCGTCCGCGCGACGAAGGACGCGTACGGCGGGAGCCCGGCGTAGGCCTTCTGGTCGAGGCTCTCGGCCAGCGACGGATCGCCCCCCTCCCGTGACCGGGTGAGCGCCGTGACGTCGTTGCGAAGGGCGGGATCGAAGGCGCTCAGCTCGAGGCGGGTGACGATCTCGTTCCGGATCGGAGGGTGGCCGGGGTCGAGATGGTGGAGGTGGACCGCGAAGGTCGCCGCTGGCTTGAGGCGCCAGAGGTGGGAGACCGTCTGGGTGAGGAGTCTCAGCATCCCGCGCACACGCTGGAAATTGGCGAGGGTCGAGAGCTTGTCCGTGAGCGCGCCCATGAGCGCCGGGTGGAACGGGTAGCCGCGCGCGAGCTCGGAGGCGAGGTCCTCGCCGAGCCGCGCCTTGGGCAAGCGCCCGGCCTCGTCACGCCAGAGCTTGGCGTAGGCGGCGACGACCGGCTTTGCGCCGTCATCGTCGATGCGCGCGAAGAGGCGCCGGCGCAGCACCTCGGCGACCTCGTGCTCGGCGGTCGGGTCGAGCAGCGTCGCCTTGCGCGCGGCGACCGACTCGGCCTCGTCGAGGCGGCTGGCGAGCCACGTGTTCTCCTCGCCGTACGCGTCGCTGCCCTTCTGGTGCTTGCCGATGGCGAGCGTGAAGACGAGGGCGGCGCCCGGCGACGACTCGACCGCCTTGATGAGCCCGGTGAGGAACGGCGTCAGCTGTTCGGCGTCCGGACGGCCGCGGACCTTGCGGAGGTAGATCGAGAGCTCGTCCAGGAGGATGAGGGTCGGCTCGCCGCCAAAGAGCTCGCGCAGCGTATCGGCACCCGGGGCGACCCGGGCCTCGTCGGACTGGCGGACGCGGGCCAGACCAGCCGGCCCCGCCAGGGCGAAGGCGAGCTCGCCCCAGGGTGTGAAGGCGAAGACGCCGGGCGCGACCTCGCGGCCGTTGACGGGGTCGGCGTTCTCGCCGTCGAAGGCCGCGACCCGGACGCGGCCGGTCGGGACGAGGGCCGGGTCCAAGAACTCGGCGACGTTGGCGATGCCGTCCATCCCGCGGGCGGCGTGCAGGAGCGCAATCAGCGCGTGTGTCTTGCCGCCGCCGTATTGCGTATCGAGGCGGAAGACCGCGCTCGCCGCGTGCCCGCGTCCGGTGAGGCGCGCGCACACGTTCGCGAGGACCTTCTTCAAGCCGTCGGTCGGGTGGGTATTGGCAAAGAAGAGGGCTGGGTCGCCGTATTCGGGCGGCGCGACGCCTCGGAGCACCTGCGCCAGGTCGGCCGCGAAGTCGGAGTCGCGGGTGGCGCCGGCCAGGACGTCGGCGCGGGGGGTGACGAGTTCGAAGACGGTCTGCATGGCGGTCTCTCTCGGGAGGGAGCGGGCGCGAGGTGGCGCGGCGCGAGGATGCCCCCCGCGCCGCGGCCGCGCAACCCGTCCCATGTCGGACCGCTCCGCCGCGCAGGTCAGCCGTCGGTGGGGGCCGCCGGGCTCGGGCTCGGGCTCGGGCTCGGCTCGG
>JAEUKJ010000017.1 GCA_016792665.1 Deltaproteobacteria bacterium
CGTGGTTCACGGTGATGATCTCGAACGGAGAGGCGACCTCGGTGACCGCTCTGATCCGGTCCAGGAGCGCGACCGCGCGCCGCATCTCCTCGGGCAGGAGGGGCCGCCCCCCGAGCCGAATCGTGTCGCGCCCGGCGTCAGGCGCGAAGCGCGCCCAGGTCTCGGTGAAGAGCCCGGCCAGGGACAGCGAGAGGCTCGGGACCGCGGGCAGGTTCGCGTCCTCGGGGAGCGAGCTCGGCGCCTTGCCCCAGTACTTGATGAGCGCGATGTTGACCGGCGCCCGAGCCTTGACCCACGCGTCGAGGACCAGGCCCACGCGCTCGCCTGCCATGCCTGCCATTACGCGCTCTCCGTCTCGCGAAGCCCTGCTTCGCCCTGCTCGTGTTGTTCGCCTGGCCCGCCCCGCCCGAACCGCCCGATCGGAGGGATCACGTCGGTGGCACCGGCCGCCACGAGCGCTGGGCCGAGATCGACACCAGGCGGTGCGACCGCCAGCACGGCGCCGCCGAGGCCCGCGCCGCTGAGCTTGGCACCATAGGCGCCCTGCGCGCGGGCGGCGGCGACCAACGCTGCGAGGGCAGGGGTCGAGACCCCGACCGTCTCGAGGCGGGCCTGAGCCCGATCGAAGATCGCGCCCATCGTCGCGAGGTCCGCCAGGTCGCCCGCAGCGAGCGCGTCCCTGGCGGCCAGGGCGTCCTCACGCGCCGCGGCGGCCAAGCGCGAGAACGTCGCCGGCTCCGCTTCGCGAAACGCTCCGACGCGAGCGACCGCGTCCTTGGTGCTGCCCATGCGCGGGACGATCGCTATCCACAGAGGCAGGTCGGCCGCGGCAGCTCGCCCGTCCTCGCCGTCGAGCCAGCGCATCTGGGGTCCCTCGTCCGTGACCTGGAACCAGACCGCGCGCTCGGCGCAGACGACCGCCCCATCGACCCCACTGGGCTTGCCGTGCGCGAGCCTCTCCATCCGGTGCACGAAGTCCGGCAAGTCCGCGGCTGATACTCCCAGCGCGCGCCCGAGCGCCGCGGCCACGGCCGCCGACCCGCCGAGCCCGGCACCGAGAGGCAGGTCGCCGCCCACCTCGAGCGCGACCTCACTCAGCGCGTTCTCGGGTACGCCGAGCTCGTCGAGCATCGCCACGATCGCGCTCCGGGCACGCTCGCTCTCGGGGTGCCGACGCGCTGTGGCAAGGGTCCGCGCCCCGATGACGACCTCGACGTGGCGCCCGCGCACCGGCACGGCAATCGCCGGCGAGCCGTGGACCACGAAGTGCTCGCCGACGACGATCGCCTTGCCGATCGCGCGCCCGTGGCCTCCGCGATGCGCAGCGTCACTGACCGCACGCCGCACCTCATCGGGTGAGGCGAGGTCGATCCCCCGGGGACGCTCGCGACCTTCGCGGTCCGTCCCCGGGCCTGGCTCGTCCTGGGCCCCCACCTCTCAGCTGCAGCCGGTCGTGCCACCGCAGGTCGCGCACTTCAGGCAGGTGCCGTTGCGCACGAGCGTCATGTGCCCGCACTCGGGGCAGGCGTCGCCTTCATACCCCTTCATGCGTGCGATCGACACGGCCGAGTCCCCGCTGGTCGCGACCTGGAGCCCACCGCCGACCGCCATCGCACCGCGCACCGGGGTGGCCGCCTTGACGCGCTCGCCCTGGCGCGACTTCGGCCCGGGGTGGCTGAGATCGATGCGCTCGGAGCGCGGCACCATCGCGGCGCCCGGGCCCGTGTGCGAGTGGCCGACCGAGGCGGCCGACAGCACCGTCTTCGGATCGGCGTCGCCCATGAGGCGCGACGACGCGTTGCCGGGGGCCGCCGCTTCGAGAGCCATCGACTCGACGTCGTCGACCGCCGGTCCCTGGACCAGATCCGAGGGCTTCACCTGCGCGAGCTCGTGGCGATCGAGGTAGGTCACCGCCAGCTCGCGGAAGATGTAGTCGACGATCGAGGTCGTCATCTTGATGTAGGGGTTGCCCTGCACGATGCCGTTGGGCTCGAAGCGCGTAAAGAGGAACGCGTCGACGTACTTCTCGAGCGGCACGCCGTGCTGGAGGCCCAGCGACACCGCGATCGCGAAGCAGTTCATCATGCTGCGGAAGGCGGCGCCCTCCTTGTGCATGTCGAGGAAGATCTCGCCCAGCGTCCCATCCTCGTACTCGCCCGTGCGGAGGTAGACGTTGTGTCCACCGATGACGGCCTTCTGCGTGTAGCCGGCGCGACGGAAGGGCAGGCGACGACGACGCGCGACGTAGTGCTCGGCCAGCGACTCGGCCTGCTCGACCGGGCTCGCGATGACCGGGGCCGGGGCCTGCACCTCTTCCACCGGGGCGTCGTCCTCGACCATCGCGGCCAGCGGCTGCGAGAGCTTGGACCCGTCGCGATAGAGGGCGTTGGCCTTCACGCCGAGCTTCCAGCTGAGGAGGTAGGCCTCCTTCACGTCGTCGATCGTCGCCTGGTTCGGCAGGTTGATCGTCTTCGAGATGGCGCCCGACAGGAAGGGCTGCGCCACCGCCATCATGCGGATGTGCGCCTCAGGGGCGATGTAGCGCGTGCCGTAGCGACCGCAGCGCGACGCGCAGTCGAAGACCGGCAGGTGCTGCGCCTTCAGCTGGGGCGCCCCTTCGACCGTCATGCGGCCGCAGATGTGGTCGCTGGCGGCGCGGATCTGCTGCTTGTCGAAGCCCAACGCCGACAAGAGGTCCCAGCCGGGCTGGTTGATCTGGTCGAGGCTGAGACCGAGGTGCTCGGTGAGGAAGTCGTCGCCCACGACCCAGCGGTTGAAGGCGAACTGCAGCTCGAAGGCGCGCTCGAGCTCGCCCTCCAGCCGATCCAGCACGTCGGTCGTGAAGCCCTTGTCGGCCAGGGTCTCGCGGTTGATGAAGGGCGCCCCGGTGAGGCGACCGGTGCCGCGGCAGTACTCGACGATGGCGTCGGTCTGGGCCTGGCTGTAGCCGAGGCGCACGAGGGCCTCGGGCACGCACTGGTTGATGATGCGGAAGTAGCCACCACCCGCCAGCTTCTTGAACTTCACGAGCGCGAAGTCGGGCTCGATGCCGGTCGTGTCGCAGTCCATGACGAGGCCGATGGTGCCGGTCGGCGCGATGACCGTGACCTGCGCGTTGCGGTAGCCGTGCAGCTCACCGAGCTTCAGAGCCTCGTCCCAGGCGCGGCGCGCGGCCACCAGCAGGTTCGGCGCGGCGTGCCGCGGGTCGAGCCCGAGCGGCATCACCGAGAGTCCCTCGTACTCGGCGTCCCGCGCGTTGTAGGCGGCGCGGCGGTGGTTGCGGATGACCCGCAGCATGGAGTCGCGGCTCTTCGCGAAGCCGGGGAAGGGCCCGAGCTCCTTGGCGAGCTCGGCCGAGGTCGCGTAGGCGACGCCGGTCATGATGGCGGAGATGGCCGCGCAGATGGCGCGCCCCTCGTCCGAGTCATAGGGGATGCCCTGCACCATCAAGAGGCTGCCGATGTTGGCGTAGCCGAGGCCGAGCGTTCGGAACTCGTAGGAGAGCTCGGCGATACGGCGCGACGGGAACTGCGCCATCGCGACCGAGATCTCGAGGACGACCGTCCAGAGGCGCACCGAGTGCTGGTAGCCCTCGATGTCGAAGGCCCCGTCGGGCTTACGGAACTTGAGCAGGTTGGCCGACGCCAGGTTGCAGGCCGTGTCGTCCAGGAACATGTACTCGCTGCACGGATTGCTGGCGTTGATGCGGCCGCTCTCCGGGCAGGTGTGCCACTCGTTGATGGTGGTGTCGAACTGGATGCCCGGGTCCGCGCAGCCCCACGCGGCCAGCGCGATCTGGTCCCAGAGGTCGCGCGCCTTCAGCGTCTTGGCGACCTTCTTGTCGGTGCGACGGATGAGGTCCCAGTTGCCGTTGGTCTCGACGGCCCGCATGAACCCGTTGGTCACGCGCACCGAGTTGTTCGAGTTCTGGCCGCTGACCGTGAAGTAGGCCTCGGAGTCCCAGTTGGTGTCGTAGACCGGGAAGAAGATCTCTTTGACGCCCTGGTCCCCGAGCTGCACCACGCGCTGGATGTAGTTCTCGCTGAGGCCGACGGCGCGCGCCTCGCGGATCGCCTTGGCGAGGGCCGGGTTGGCCTTGGCCTTGGCGCTCTCGCCGTTCATGCCCTTCTTCTTCGCGTCC
>JAEUKJ010000081.1 GCA_016792665.1 Deltaproteobacteria bacterium
GGCCCGCGTTCGCGAGGGTCGCGTGCCACAGCGCGTCCAGCTCGCGGCGCGAGAGCGGGCGCGGCCCCAGGAAAGTCACCTGCTGGTTGGCCAGCTCCGGCGGCGAGAACAGGAGGCTCCGGCCGAGCGCGCACGACACCAGACGCGCCAGGTCGCCGAGCGGTGCTTCGCGAAGGTCGACCTGCAGCGTCTCCTTCGGGGCCAGCGCGCGACACGGCGTCGGCTCGGCGCGCGCCGCGACCGACGCGAACAGCGTCGAGGCGGCGAGCAGCGATGCGAGGCGGCGCGACATCGGCGCATGGTCGTGACGATGGCCGGCCGAAGCAAGCGTCATCGACCGAAGAAGTGGATCCCGTCTTTCACCAGGCGGGCGGCGCCGTCCTCGGCCGCAAACGCGATGTGCGTCAGGCCCGGCGCGCTCCGGAACATGTGCACGAGCTTGGGTCCCGTGCGCTCGAGCGGGGTCGCCAGCGCGTCCAGGTGGAAGAGGCCGGAGGTGATGGAGCTCACGCCGAGCCCGTGCGCCGCGTCGAGGACCTCCTCGGCCAGCGCCAGCGCGCGGTCGCTGCGATACTCGGCGCGCCGCCCGAGCCCGAGGAACAAGAGCCGCGGGTGCGAGAGGCGCCGCCCCGCCGGGTACAGCACGCGCTCGCCGAGCTCGCCGGTCGAGAAGCCGCTCATGCGCCAGCGCGACAGCGCCCCGGCGAGACGCCAGTCGACGAGCCCGGTGAGGCCACTGAGCGGTCGTTCATCGGCAAAGGCCGACAGCACGAGGAGCTCGGCCGGCGAGTCGTCCAGGACTCTCAGGTCGGGCTCGATCCACTTCAGCTCGGCCAGCAGCGCCATCGTCACCCGCCATGCGTCTCGAGGGCCGCGGCCGGCCCGTTGACTCCGCCGGACGCCCGGCTGCGCCCGGCCTGGGCTCGCGCGGTCAGCTCGCCTCGGCCTCGTCCTCGTCGTCGAGCTCGGGGGCCGCGGCCTTCTTGCCGACCTTGCCGAGCTGCGTCGCGATCTTGTCGAGGATGCCGTTGATGAAGGCCCCCGACTCGCCCGTCCCGTAGCGCTTGGCGATCTCGATGGCCTCGTTCAACGTCACGCGCGCCGGGATGTCGGGCAGGCGCTCCAGCTCGAAGACGCCGACGCGCAAGATGTTGCGGTCGACGATCGCCATACGCGGCACCTTCCAGTTGGTCGACGACTCCGAGATCGTCTTGTCGATCGCGTCCTTGTGGTCGGCTACGCCCTTGACCAGCGTCTCCATGAAGGTCAGCTCGTCCAGCGTGCCCCGCACTGCCTCGTACTCGGCGCGCTCGTCCGCGCTCGGCGGCAGGGGCTTCGGGCCCTTCTGGGCCAGGGCCGCGGCGTACTCGAGGCCCCCCTCGTGCTTGGGATCGAGGAGCAGGAGCGCCTCGACCAGGGCCGGCAGCTCGTCCATCTGCGCGTCCGCGAAGCGGCACTCGATCTCGCCCACCAGCGCCCGCTCGCGCATGCGATACAGCGTCGGTCCGAGCCCCGCGTGCGGCGCGGTGGCCGACGGCGTGTGGTCCAGCGAGAAGAGGGCCTGCAGCGCCAGCTCGCGCGCGCGGCGGCGCCGATTGCGCTCCAGCGAGGGGCGTCCGGTCGGGCGGCCATTCGTGCCCTGCGGCTTGCTCGGCTTCGCCTCAGGGCCCTTGGCGGGGTCGCTCATGCCGAGATCCCGCGCAGCACGTGCACCATCTCGACCGCGGCCATGGCGGCCTCGGCGCCCTTGTTGCCGGCCTTGGTGCCCGCGCGCTCGATGGCCTGCTCGATGGTGTCGGTCGTCAGCACGCCGAAGGCGACCGGGATGCCGCTGTGCAGCGACACCTGCGCGACGCCCTTCGAGACCTCGGAGGCGACCATGTCGAAGTGCGGCGTCGACCCGCGGATCACCGCGCCGATCGCGATGACCGCATCGAAGCGCCCGGAGTCGACCAGGCGCTTGCACGCCAAGGGGATCTCCCACGCGCCCGGCACGCGCACGATCGTCTGGTCGTCGTGGGCGGCGCCGTGGCGCACGAGCGCGTCCAGGGCCCCCTCGAGGAGGCGCTCGGTGATGAAGCTGTTGAAGCGGCTCACGACGATGCCGGTCTTCATGCCGGTCGCGGTGAGCAGTCCTTCGATCGTGAGCGCCATCGTCTCGTCTCCCGGGAAAGGGCAGGGCAGGGGGGCGGCACCCGTCTCGAGCGCTCGCGCGGGCCGGTGATAGCGACGCCGCGCGCGGCGGTCAACGCGTAAGGAAGCCGTTGTCGGCGAGCAACCCGAGGGTCACGCCGCGCGCGCCGTCGTGGTGGGCGCCGGGCGGCGCCGCGAAGCCGAGGAGTCGGTGCACGTACTTGCCGAGGATGTCGGTCTCGACGTTGACCGCCGCCCCGAGCGGCGTGTCCGCGAGCAGCGTCGCCTGCCCGGTGAGCGGCACGACGGCGACCGTGATGCGCGCCCCGACCAGCTTCGCGATGGTCAGCGACACGCCGTCCAGCGCGATGGAGCCCTTCTCGACCACGAACGGCAAGAGCGCTTCCGGCAGCTCGTAGGCGAGCTCCCAGCCCGGGCCGACCCGATCCTTGGCGACCAGCCGCGCCAGCCCGTCGATGTGTCCCTGGACGAGGTGCCCGTCGAGGCGCCCGCCGAGCACCATGGCCCGCTCGAGGTGGACCTTCGCGCCGGCCGTCAGAGCGCCGAGCGCGGTGCGCAGCAAGCTCTCGCGCGACACGTCGAAGCTCAGGGCGCCGACCTCGTGCCGCGTCACCGTCAGGCACGCGCCCGAGACGGCGATCGAGTCCCCGAGGCGGATACCACCGTAGGGCCCGAGGCCTGGCGGAGCATGGCTGGCGCCGGTGGCGAGCCGCGTCGCGACGACGAGCTTGGCGCTCGCGCCGGAGACCTCGATCCCCGTGACGCGTCCGATGTCTTCGATGATCCCGGTGAACATGGGCTACTCTCCGCCAGCGCGTGCCGTCCGCGGACGGTAGCGCAGCTCGAGGTCCGCGCCGAGGGGGCGCGTGTCGACCCGCTCGAAGCCGTCGACCACCGCGTCGAGCGCGCCCACCGCCGGCACGCCGTCGGCGCCGAAGAACGTCGGCGCGACGTGCAGGATCAGCTCGTCCACGCGCCCGGCGCCCAGCAGCGATGCCGCCACCGCGCCGCCCCCCTCGCACAGCACCGAGGTCAACGGGCGCTCGCGGCGGCCCAGCACATCCAGAGCGCTGGCGAGGTCGACCCATCCGCCGGCTCCGGGGGCGCAGACGACCTCGACGCCATCCGCCTGCCATGCGGCCACGCGCGGATCGGTCGGCGCCAACGCCGTCAGCGCGATCGCCCCCGGCGCGCCCGACCAGAGGGGCAGGTCCCGCGGCAGCTCGAGCCGCGAGTCGACCACCACGCGCCAGGGGTTCGGGCCTCCCGAACGTGCCTCGTCCGCGCTCGGCAGCCCCCGCACCGTGAGACGCGGCCGGTCGATCTCGGCCGTCCGCCGCCCGACCAGCACCGCGTCGTGCTCGGCTCGGAGCTCCATCACGCGCTGCTGCGCGAGGGCCCCGGTCACCGCCGTTCGCTCGCCCGCGCGCCGCGCGATGCGCCCATCGAGGCTCATCGCGAGCTTCAGCGTCACAAATGGCGCCCGCGCCGGGATCCAGCGCATGAAGATGCGGTTCAGCTCGCGCGCCGCCGTCGCGAGCACCCCGCGCTCGACCGCGATGCCCGCCGCCTCGAGCTCGGCCACGCCCTGCCCGGCGACCAGCGGGTTCGGGTCGTCGGCCGCGACCACCACGCGCCAGATCCCGGCCGCGATGACCGCCTTGGTACACGGGCCGGTGCGCCCGGTGTGGCAGCACGGCTCGAGGGTCACGAACATCGTCGCGCCGCGCACGTCGGCACCGCGCCGCGCCGCGTCGGACAGCGCCTCGATCTCCGCGTGGGGCCCGCCTGCGCGGTGGTGCCATCCCTCGCCGAGGACCTCGTCGCCGCGCACGATCACGGCGCCGACCATCGGGTTCGGGCTCGTCTCGCCGCGGGCGCGGGCCGCCAGCTCGAGGGCGCGCGCCATCCACCGCGTCGCACCATCGCCCGGGGGCGTCTCGGTCGCCGCGCTACCGCTCGCGACTGAATCGCGGCTCATTTTGACGACCGCGGCTCGGCGGTTGCCAGGGCCTCGTTGGTGGCCGATTCCTCGGCGCGCGCGAGGTCGTGGGCCAGGTCGATGGTCGGGGTCTCGAGGGTCAGCGGGGCCGTGGTCTCGAAGGTGCCGAGCTCGCGCAGGAACGCGTCGACCGAGTCGAAGCTGCGGTAGACGCTGGCGTAGCGGACGTAGGCCACTGGATCCTGGAGGCGCAGGAAGGCGAGCACGGCGTCGCCGACCTCGCCCGAGGACACGACGCGCTTGGGGCGGGCCGAGAACTTCGACTCCAGGCGGTCGACGAAGTCGGTCAGCGCAGCGGTCGCGACCGGGCGCTTCTTGCACGCCAGGCGGATACTGCGCAGCAGCTTCTCGGGGTCGAAGGGCTCGCTCTGGCCGTCGCGCTTCACCACGTCGACCATCGCTTCTTCGACCAGCTCATAGGTCGTGAAGCGCTCGTTGCAGCCCTCGCAGTGCCGCCGCCGTCGGATGGCCCGACCGTCGCGCGCGAGGCGCGAGTCGACGACACGGCTGTCGCCGTGCTGGCAGTAGGGGCACTTCATGGGGAGCCCGGAATCATCGCTCGATCAGCTCGGCGCCCGATCGCGAGATGTCGCCGATGTGCGCGGCGGACTCGAGATCGGCGACCTTGTCGAGGCGACCCTGGTGCCGCGTCTCGAACGAGGCGGCCAGCCACACATCGACCAGACCGAGGGCGTAGTCTTCGGCCAGGAGGCGCGCGCCGAGGCAGAGGACGCGCGCGTCGTTGTGCTCGGCCGCGAGCCGCGCAGTGACCGGGTCGTGGACCAGCGCGGCCCGGATCCCGGTGACCTTGTTGGCGGCGATCGACATGCCGATCCCCGTTCCACAGATGAGGATCCCACCGGCCCGATCGGCAGGTGCGGCGCGACGCACCGCCAACGCGACCTCGCGGGCTGCGTCGGGGTAGTCGGAGCGCTCGCCGTCACCGGGGCCGAACTCGCCGACGACGTGACCGGCCGCCTCGAGGTGCGCGACGACCGCGCGCCTCAAGGAGATCCCGGCGTGGTCACTGCCGACGAAGAACGCCCGTGCGCCAGGGTGACCGCTCATCGCGGGGGTGCTCACGGCGTGGGCGAGGTCGTGTCCGCGGCCTTGGCCTTCACCGCCACCGCGATCCGGCCCTTGTAGTGCCCGCAGGACGGGCAGGCGCGGTGCGGCTGCTTGTCGGCGCCGCAGTTGTCGCAGATCAGCGTGTTCTGCAGCGTCACCTTGTCGTGGTTGGCGCGGCGGGCGCGGGTCTTGGCCTTGCTCTTCTTGTTCGTCGGCGTGACCATCGGAGGCTCCGTTTCTCGACCCTGACCGAGGTCAGTCGAGCTTCAAGTTCTTGAGCTGCTCCCACCTCGGATCGGCGCCCTGTTGGACGCTCGACCAGAGAGGGGTCGGCTCGGTGTCATCATCGTCATCGGGCCGGGTGACGCCCGGCGCGACAGGGTAGGGATCTTGAGCGAGAACGAGGTGTTCGCGGACCAGCGCCTCGAGGTCGACCATGCCGTCGGCGATGATCCACGGCTCGTCGGTGAGGTCATCGCTCGACACTTCCTCGTCCGTGAGCGTCATCCGGTGCTTCTCGCCCGGGACGAAGAGCTCGGAGAAGGGCGCCGTGAGCTCGACGCTGGCGGGGGCCAGGGTGCGGCTGCACTCGAAGTCGAGGCGCACGGCGAGCTTGCCGCGCACGAGGATGTTCTCGGCGATGGGGGTCACGTCCAGCTCGAGCCGCAGCCCCGTGCTGCCCTTGTACGCCGGCAGCAAGGACTCCGTGACCCATTCGGCAGGCAGCTCGCCCGCGAACTTCTTGCCGTTCGAGGGGAGCTCGGCGACGTGGATCTGGAGGTCCGAGGGCTTCATGACGCAGGGGCACGCTAGGTCGAATGGGAGGCCGAGAGGCGGGCTTCACCGGGAGTCGGATTCGTCGAATGACGGGACCCGGCCGGCGCAGCGAGGGCGCGATATTGCAGATCACGCCGTGGACGGTCAATGGAATTGTCCCTTGGGCTGCCCGACCACGCAGGCCCTCGCGCGGCGCGCTCGTCGGGGGCGTCGCCTCCTCCATCTTGGCTCGCGACCTTTCCCGCTCGCTGCTAAACAGAGACGCCAGGCCGAGCTCCCTACCCCCGAGGCCCCCGCGCATGATCGATCGTCGACCGAACCCCGCGCAGCCCGCTGGCGCAGCCGACCGCGAGCCGCCGTTCGCCACGCGCGTCGCGGCGCTGCCCGTCCTCGGCCTGGGCGTGTCGACCGAATACGGCGCGCGCCAGGCGTCGGGCGGGCTCGATCCCTTCGCGCTGGCCGCCGCCGAGCCGCGTTTCGGCGCCTTCCTGGAGGTCGGGGTCGAGGTCGTCAAGGGCCTGGACGAGGACGCCAAGCGCTGGGCCGCGGCGGGGCGGCCGACGACCTACCACTTCCTGGACGTGAACCTCGACGAGGCCCAGGACCTCGACCCGGCGTGGCTCGACGCCGTCCGCGGCCATCTGGCCACCTTGAAGCCTGCCTGGATGTGCGGGGACGCGGGGCTCTGGCACTTCGGGCCGCGCGATCGGGGCCACATGCTGCTCTTGCCGCCGATCCTCGACGACGACGCCGCGACGGAGATGGCCCACGGGATCGTCGCACTCCGCGCCGCGCTCGGCGTCGAGGTCCTGCCCGAGAACCCGCCCGGCCAGGTCTTCATCGGCTCCCTCCACCTCCTCGACTTCTTCGCGCGCGTCGCCGAACAAGCCGACACCGGGCTCCTCCTCGACCTCGCCCACCTCGCGATCTACCAGCAATCCCAGGGGCTTCCGTGGGACGCCGCGCTGGATGCGCTGCCGCTCGAGCGCGTCGTCGAGATCCACCTGGCGGGCGGCGTCGAGCGCCAGCACGAGGGCCTCACCTGGATCGAGGACGCCCACGGCAAGGACATCCTGCCCGACGCGTGGCGCCTCTTCGAGGCCATCGCGCCGCGCGCCCCGAACCTGAAGGCCGTGGTCTTCGAGTGCGAGAGGAACCCGATGGCCGACGCACTGCCAGGCTTCGAGCGCATCGCCGCGGTCGTGCCCGCGCTGGCGGCCGCGGGGGCCCGACGATGAGCTCCGCGACCCGCGCCCAGCGCCTCCAGCGCATCGTGGTGCGCATGCTCCACGACCCCGCGCTGCGCCGGAAGATGTACGCCGAGCCGGCATCAGCCGCGGCCGAGCTCGGTCTCACCGACGCCGAGGTCGCCGCCCTGACGCGCCCCGACGCGCGCGCGTGGTCGGTCGACGTCCACCGCAGCGACCGTGTCCTGACCGCCCTGCTCGGGGAGTTCGCCGTGTCCGCGCTGGCGCTCATGGCGGGCGGCGTCACGTTGGCGCGCCTTGCCGGGTTCTTCGGCGACCCGAGCTTCCATCGCGCCGTCATGCAGCGGGAGTCGCTCTTCCTGAGCTTTCCCGAGTACCTGCAGAGTCTCTGCACGCGAACCGGCGCAGGGCTTGCGCGCTCGGTCATCGCCCTCGAAGCCGCCATCGCGCACGTCCGCCGCGCGACCGTCCCGCCTGGACCGTCCGGACCGTCCGGACCGTCCGGGTCCGCGGGGGGCGGCACGCGCTGGAGTCGGGCCGCGACGGTGATGCCGGTCGAGCTTGGCACGGGCGTCCTGCCGATCTGGGAGCGGGCGCACGCGGCCCTTCATCGCGGCGGGCGCGATCCGTTGGAAGCGCTGCTCGGAAAGGCGCGGCCGAGCTTGCCCGCGGCCAGGGGATCGGGCACCGAGTGGGTGCTCGTGACGCTCGGCGCGAGCGGCCCCGAGATCGGCGTGACGGGCGAGGCGCTGGGCCGCCTCCTCCTGGCCGCGTCCGCGACCCCGCGCGAGGCACTGGTGGCGCTCGCCTGCGAGGAGGGCGTGAGTCCGGCCGAGGCCGACGAGATCCTCGACGAGCTCAGCGCCGAGGGTCTCATCGTGCGTGCCTGAACTCGCACAAGGCCTCGCGGAGCGAGGCTGCCGGCGAGTGCAAATCGGCGGGGATCAGCCGCGCAGCGCCTGGATCGACTCGCGGATGCGGCGCGGGTTGGCGCGGAGGCCGATGACGAGGAGATCGCCCTCGGTGTGGATGTCGCCCACCGCGAGGATCGGCGTCACGGCACCGAGCGCCTTCTGGAAGGCCGGGTTCTGCGCGAGCTTCGGGAACTTCAGGAGGTCGAGGACGAAGCGATCGTCTTTGGCCTCGAGGAGGGCGGCCGGCTTCTTGCCGATCATCCCGAGCAGCGACGCGGGCTTCGACAGGTTGAGCGCGCCCGAGGCGAGGAGCTTCGCCAGGTTGCCCTGGAGGTTGTTCAGCACCGAGGCGCGGAGGTCCTTGATGCGGAAGGTGACCTTGACCGCTTCGGTGGTCGCGTCGATGGCGTCGATGAGCAGCGCCGCGTCGACGCGCAGCTCGGTGCCCATGAGGTTCGCGGTCGCGCCGAGGCCCAGGGCCGGCGGCTGCGCGATGACCGTCAGGTCCTTCGGGCTCTGGCTGCCCGACGGCATCAACGTCACGGCCCAGCGCACGAGATCGAGCGGGATGGCGAGGCGGCGGCTCAGCGCGTGGCGCGCGATCTCGCCGACCTGGCGGGGGTGGGTGGCCGCATAGCGGCCCAACGACTTGATGAGGTTGGCGACTTTGAGCTGTGACATGGTCGCCGCGTCTAGTCGACTCGGGAATCCGGGGCAAGGGTTAAGTCGGATTCCGCGCCCCCGAGGTCAGTCGCGCGGCTCGGGGTGGGGCGGCACGCCGCGCCGATACGGGCGATAGTCGAGGAGGAGGTCATTGCGCCGCAGGAAGTCCATGAAGCGCTTGTAGTCCTCGATGCGCCAGCGCTCGGCCAGGGCCTGGTAGAGGCCGCGCGTCTGCACGAGGCCGTGGTGGAGGAGGAGGCGCATCGACTGGCGTGTGAGCTCGCGGTCCTTGAACGCCTCGACCAGCGCTGGGAAGAAGGTCAGCTCGCCCGCCTGCAGGGCGGCCTCCAGCCCGTCTGGGGTGGGGCGGCCGAGGCGCGGCCGTCCGCCCGCGCGCAGCGGATCGTCTGATTCGCCCTCGTCGCCCCCGAGGTCTCGCTGCTCGGTTCGCGCCCCGAGGAGCGGCGCCAGGGACGCCAGGAGACGCGCGACCAGCTCGGGCTGATCCAGACGCTCGTGCGCGGTCAGCTCGACCATGGCGCCGTCGCCTGCCTCCAGCCGGAACAGATCCGGCTCGAGCTGGATGAGGGCCAACCCAAACGCGGCCGAGCGCGCCGTCGGCAACGCCGCGTGGGCCGCCGGGGGCCCGATGAGCGCGCTCACCGCGGCGCGCCAGCGATCGGCCACGCCCGCCGGGCCGGTCGACCGCGACGCGCCCGCGACCACGCGCCCGAGCAGGCTCAGGACGCGCTCGGCCCCGGCCTCGGGCGTGAGCGGCGGCGGCGGCAGCTCGACCTCGGCGAGGCTCCCCTGCTTCAGGGTGAAGAGGCGCTCGGCCGCGGCCTGATCGCCGCTCCGCATGAGGATCTCCAGCGCGCGCCGCTCGGCATGACGCTCGCCGACGGTGGCCGGCAGCGCCAGCTCGCGCGCCAGCCCGGGATCGGTGCCCAGCGCCAGGGCCGCGTGCGCCAGCGAGAACCCCTGCGCCAGCGCCAGCTCGGGGCGGCGCGCGACGAGGCCCGCGACCGCCGCCAGGGCGCGCCGGAGATCCGCGTCCGGCGCCACCGCCACCGCCTCGAGGACGTGGATGACGAGCCAGGTCGGCAGCTCCAGCGCCACGCCGACGAGCTGCCCCAGCTGGTGGTCGACCAGCCGCGCGATGGCCTCGGTCGGCCCCTCGCGACGCGCCTCGACCGCACCCGTCGACGCCTGGGCTCGCCCCGCGCCGAGCTCGTCGTGCCCCTTCCGCCCGGCCGGCTCGCGCGGCCGCCCCGCCTCGGCCAGGGCCAGCGCCGCCGCCACCAACCCGTCCATGCCCGCGCGCCGCGCCGCCAGCGCGACCTTGCCGGCCGCCGCCCGCCCCAGCGCATGCGGGGCGCGCTCCAAGCGCGGAAACAGCGCCATCATGCGCTCGCGCGCGGTCGCGAAGGCCTCGCGGCGCGCCGCGAACAGGGCCGCCCAGGCCTCGCCCAGCGGCACCAGCTGCGGCGACTGGGCGGTCGCCAGGAAGCGCCGCACGAGCCGCTCGCCCTCTTCCTCGCGCGCCGTGGCGACGACCGCCGACCCGAGCCGCTCGAGCACCAGCCCGAGCCCCAGCCGCGCCTCGACCGAGCCCGGCCCCGCGCCCACGGCACCCGCCAGCGTCAGCGCCTCGGGCGCCAGATCGAGCCAGCGCCCCTCGTCGGCCTCGCGCGCGAAGCCGGTCAGGCGTTCACTCATGCGGCGCGTGCCGTTGTTCGACGTGTCCTTTGTGCTCTGCTCGGATTCACGCATGCGCGGCGGGAGCTGCGCCTCCAGGCCGGGATGGACCGCCGAGGCCAGGGCCAGCAGCGCCCCGAGGCATGCGACCTCGTCGGCGCGCTCCAAGATGGTGGCCAGGCGCCGCGCCTCCAAGAGGTCCTGGGCCATGAGGCGTGGCGCGTCGAAGCGGCTGAGCGCGCGTCGCACCAGGGTCGCGACGATGAGCTCGCGGTCCCGCCCCTCGCGCGCCCGGTCGATGATGGCCGAGAGGCGCAGGTCCGCGTCCTCCGGGGCGAGCACGGCCTCGTCCAGCGCCATCGCCAGCGCGTGCGCTTCGGCCTGGGCGCGGCGCTCGGGGTCGTCCTCCATGCGGGCGGCTTCCAGCGCGCGCTGCAGATCCGCCGTGGGCGGCCGGGCCTCGCCGACCCGATGCGCGTGTTCGCGTCCCGGCCCGGCGCTGTTCTCGTCGAAGTCCGCCACCAGCTCGGGATCGATCCCCAGGGCCAGCGCCGTGTCCGCATCCAGCGCCGGCGCCGCCCCGACCGAGCGCGCCCCGACGACGGCCGCCGGCACCAGCGGCAGCCGCGCCAGGTCCTGCGGGGTGGCCAGCGGCACGAGGATCGGCGTCCCCTCGGCCAGCGCCGCCACCAATCGCAGCCGCGCCGAGCTCGTCCACGCCCGCGGCGTCAGCGCGCTCGGTGGTACCGCGGCGAGACGCGCCAGCCCGGCCAGCGCCGCGACCTCGGCCGGCGGACCGACCACGGCGATGAGGCCCCCGAGCACGCCCCTGGCCGCGCGCGGCGTTCCCGGGAAGCCGTCCCACGGCGGCTCGGGCACGGTCGCGAGCGCCAGGCTGCGCGCGTCGGCGCCGGCCGAGACGAGCCACGCGTGCGCCTCCTCGCGGTCTCGAAAGGCCACGATGGGGCGCTTCGCGGTGAGCGTCCCGAGCGGCCACACCGCGTGCGGCGTGAAGCAGACCGGGCCGCGCGACGCACGCGCCAGGGTCTGGGGCGCCACCAGCGCGCTCGCGACCGCGTCCTCGGTCCCGAAGCCCGCCGCGTGCAAGGTGTCCAGCGCCGCAATCCAGGCGCGCACCAGCTCGTGGCGCGCCCCTTCGCTGGCGGCCTCGCGCAGCGCCCGTCGCAGCGGCACCCCGTCGCGCGCCAGCGGCACGTCGGCCGGCGCCCGCACCAGCACGCGATGGCGCGCCCGCTCGCGCGCGTCGCTCTTGTCCGTCCAGGTGGGATCGGCGTCTCGGCTGGGAGGGCGCTTGGGCTTCACCCGCGCGACCATAACCCGAGCCGGACGGGGCGTGCATCGCGGACGTGCCTCTTCGGTGTCGGGTGCGCTTCGCATACGTGCCCGTTCGCCCTCGGCGGGGGGCACCGCTTGCCGCGTCGCGTCGCGTGCGCCATTGTGAGACTCCCCCCGAGCACCGATGCCGGGCCCCTCCGAGACCCCTGGGAGCCGACATGGCCAGCGAAGACGACCCCCTCGACGAGGAAGGGACCCCTCAGGATCCCGGCAGCTATCGTGACGGGCGCGGCCCGGGCGCCGAGCCGCGGCGCCTCTCCGACACCTTCAAGAAGGCGCTCGGGCAGGGGTTCCGCTCGGTCATGTCCAGCGAGGAGAAGCTCCGCGGCATGGTCGCCGACGCGATGCCGAAGGAGCTCGTCAGCTACATCAAGACGACCATCGACTCGGGCAAGGACGAAGTCGTCCGCATCGTTGGCAACCAGACCCGCAAGTTCCTGGAGGGCATCGACGTCAGCGGCGAGGTCGCCAAGCTCCTGACCTCGCTCTCGTTCGAGATCAAGACCGAAATCCGCTTCATCCCGAACGACCAGAAGGTGAAGCCCGACGTGAAGATGTCGGTGCGCCCGAAGAAGGTCGACCGCGACGCGGCCAAGGACAAAAAGGGCGACGACAAGCCGGAGTAGCCCCTGCCCGAGCCCGGCTTCCAGCCGGAGTAGCGCCTGCCCGGCCCGGCTTCCAGCCGGAGTAGCGCCTGCCCGAGCCCGGCTTCCAGCCGAAGCCCGCGAGGATCCGAAACCCGCCAGGATCCGAAGCCCGGCGTTCTCGCCTCAGTTCGCGCGGACGACGCGGACCGACGTGATCCCGACCGGGTTCAGCGGGACCGACGGGCTGCCGTCGCCGCTCACCGGCTTCTTCTCGGCGTTGGCGATGGCCTGGACGACCGTCAGCGGCTCGCAGCGCCCGAACGCGGCGTACTTCGTGCCGAGCTTCGGGTCGCGGCGCGCCGTGATGAACACCTGCGAGCCGTGCGCCTGGTCGCCGTCCTCGATCATGGCCAGCGCGCCCGGCGCCTCGAACAGGTCGTTGGCGGCCGTCTCGCGCGTGATGCGCCAGCCCGGCCCGTCGTTGAAGCGGCCCGAGGGGTTGCCGGTCTGGATGATGAAGTCCTGGACGGCGCGGTGGAAGGTCAGCCCATCGTAGAGCGGCGCCTTCGACTTCGCGCGACCCTGGGCCTGCCACTCGACCTGGCCCGTCGCCAGCGCCACGAAGTTCGCGACCGACTGGGGCGCCCGCTCGTCGAGGGTGCAGCGGATGGCACCCTGGGTGCTCTGGATCTCGGCGACGAGGTCCTTGCCCGCCCCACCGACGGCCGCCAGGATGCCGCTGATCTCCGATCCCGAGTACGACTTCACCGGTCGTGCCGCGGTCGCCGCCTCGGCGCTCGCCGGCCCCGGAGGCGCCTCCGAGCCCTTGTCGTCGTCGTCCGGGGTCTCGGCCTTGGCGAGCTTCGCCTTCAAGACCCCGCGCTCGAGCTCGGGGTCGCGCGGCGCGGCGCAGCCGGCTCCGACGAAGGTCACGGCAAAGGCGGCAATGGCGAGGTCTCGCTTCATGGGATCGCGTCTTACAGCGCCCGCCGCCGAGTGACCAGAGGTCGCATGCGGCCACCGGCCTCCCCACGCGACTCCACCTCGGTCAGCTCGCCGCGCGCTTACCGGCCGCCTGCACCACGTGCTCGGGCGGGGCCCGCACGTCGTGCACGATGCGCATCGCCTCGAGCGCCTTCAGGCAGTACCAGGTGACGTCGACCTGCCAC
>JAEUKJ010000118.1 GCA_016792665.1 Deltaproteobacteria bacterium
CGACGCCTACCTCGCGATCATGCACGGCGGCCTCGGGGCCGATGGCGCGGTCGGGCCGTTCCTCGAGGACGCACGGCGCGTGTTGGTGCAGCGCATCCTCGACGGCCTGGAGATCGAGGCGACCGGCCCCGCGAGCCCCACCCAGGCCGAGGTCCTTCCGCCGCCCGCCTTGCGCATCGCGGTGCGGAGCTGGATCGGCATGGTCGAGACGGCGGCCCTCGACTGGCTCACGCACCGCGACCTCGAGCCGGCATCGGTCATCGACATCCTGATGGCGGGTCTCTTCGCCGAGCTGCTGGTCGCGAGCCACCACAGCCCCGGGGTGCGCGTGAAGCTCGACCTCGCTTCGGGCTTGCGGCTCATCATGCCGCTGGTCCAAGCTGCCGCGCGCACCTGACGAGGTCAGGTCGGGCAGGGGATCCAATGCCGCACCAGGTGGACATGGCAGACGCGGTCACGATCGGGCTCTCGAACGGCGAGCGCGACCTCGATGGGATCATCGCGCTCCAGCGCGCCAACCTCGAGGTCACGGTGGGCGCGGAGAGCGCCGCGCGCGACGGCTTCGTCACCGTGGTGCATTCGCGCGAGGTGCTCGCCGCGATGCACGCCATCTGCCCATCGGTGTTGGCCAAAGTCGGGGACGAGGTCGTCGCCTACGCGCTGGTGATGCCCTTCGAGTGTCGACCCTTCGTGCCGATCCTCGAGCCGATGTTCGCGCTGCTCGAGACGCTGGACCTCACGCCCAGCGCCGAGGTCCCGTCGCGACCCATCGCGCGTGTCCCGAGCTACGTCATGGGGCAGGTCTGCGTCGCGCCGGCCCATCGCGGCACCGGCCTCTTCGACGCGCTCTACGCGGCGCACCGCGAGCACTTCGCGGGGCGATGGGAGCTGTGCGTGACCGACGTCGCCACGCGCAACACGCGGTCTCTGCGCGCGCATGAGCGGGTCGGGTTCCAGCGCCTCGCGACCTACACCGACGCCACCGACACATGGGTCATGGTCGGCCTGTGGTTGAGAATTGTGCGATGAGATAAATCCTATTGCGGTGGCGTCCTGCTTGGGGTTGACTCGGGTCATGCCGTCACGCCTCGCCGTCTTCCTCCTCGGGGGCTCCGCCCTCGCTTCCTTCGCATGCCTCGACGCGAGCCAACCTGGCGCGCGCACCGATGCCGACACGCTCGAAGCCGACACGCTCGCGGCGGACACGCTCGCGGCGGACACCCTCTTCGAGCGCGACACCGAGACCTCCGAGCCGGCCTCGGCCTTCGCGATCGAGGTCACCTTCGGCACGACCCCGTTCGACACGGCGTGCCTCGACCTGCGCGCGCGCGCCGGGTCCGAGACCCTCTGGTCCGTCGGCGACCCGCGCTTCGCCGAGGACACGCCCCGGTTCTACGAGCGCGACCCCGACGCCGACAAGAGCCCCGCCGCTGCCCAGGCCCACGGCGCGCTGTGCGCGGACAAGGTCGAGTCGGCGCCGAACCCGCGCGTCGCGTACACCGGGGTGTGCCAGGCCGGGCTCGAGCACGAGCTCACCGTCTGGATCCACGGCGTCTACGACCGCGGCCACGGCTTGGACAAGTGGCTCAGCCCCTGCTCTCCCGCAGACGGGGGCTGCACGCTGCGAGCGCGCTGCGAGGCCGGCGCGACCACGCCCGTGCGCTTCGACCTCGGCCTCGCGCGCCTCGCCGACCAGGGCTTCTTCGACGACGCCGTCGCGTTCGATGACATCTACTGTTCGGCCAAGGTCGAGACTTGCTACAACGCGACGGCCGAGGGTGGCACGGGCGACCCGATGAAGCTCCTCTTCGGTCCCGACAACCAGCGCGTCCGAACCGCGGTGCTCGGCTTCGCCTGCTCGGGGCAGGGCGCCGGCCCCGAGCTGGTCGTGAGCGACCTCGTCCTCACCTGCGAGCAGGACTCGGACCCCGCCCCGGGGTGGCAGGCGGGCTCGCGTGTGCTCGTCCTCGACCCGAGCCTCGGCGGGGACGGCAGCGTCGCACTCACCGGACCCGAGTCGTCCCGCCAACGCAACATGCTCCACGCGTGGGCAACCTATCGGGGTGCCGAGGAGCTCCCGGGCAGCGGCAAGCGCTATTGGAACGTGGCCTTGGCACTTCGCGAAGACGGCCCCTCCGACTTCGCCGGTGCGATGCCCGGCAACCGCAACTGCCGCGTGACGACGCGCATGAGCGCCTTCGATGCCACGTGGATGTCGCTCGGTGACGGCGCCGTTCTGGGCGGGTTCCAAGCCGCCTCGAATCGGGCCCAGCCGTACTTCGACGTCAGCGTGCGCCTCACCGACGCGAACGCCGCGTGGGACTGCCGCTCGGTGCATGTCAAGGACGAGGACCCCGTGGGGGCCGACTACGATCTCTCGACGCGCTTCGATCGCGTGAGCGACGAGGCTCCGATCACGTACTGCTCCAAGGCGCCCGGGATCGGCGACGACGCCTCGGCCGAGCGCGCACCCGCCGCGGAGTGCCACCGCTAGACCGCGCTAGACCAACGGGGGTCAGCGCGTGAGGAAGAAGACCGCGGTCCCGCCGCCGCCGAGGGCGATCGCGCCGAGGACGATCCAGAGCCAGAGGCGGCCCTTGCGATGCGGCGTGGCCGTGTTCGACGCCGCGCTCGCGTCGATGGTGATGCCCTCGCGCACGAGCGACGTGTCGGGGAGTTTCTCGGCGCCGCGCCCCTTGGCTTGTGCGTCCGAGGCGCGCTTCACGTCGACGCCCAGCTCGGCCGAGCTGGGTCCGACCGACTTCGCCTTGACCTCGATCGAGGACGGCTTGGGCGGCGCCTGCGTGAGGCCCGAGTTGCGGGCCGGCGTCTTGACGGGTGTCTGGGTCGGGGTCTTCGGGGCGCCCGGGACGATGCCGGCGGCAGGGCTCGGGCCCGCGGGCTTCTTCTGTCGCACCGTCTCACGGAGCGTGGCCGCCGAAGACGCCTGTGCGGACTGGGCCTGGGCCTCGGCGAGGCGCGCCTTCAGGTGCGGGCTCCCGCTCTCGGGGATGGTGTCGGTGAGGTTGAGGTCGGTCGCGGTGCCGGCCTTGCCGGCCTTCATGAGCGCTTCACGCATGACCTGATCGGTCGTGTCGTCCTGCGTGTCGGTGGTGACGACGATGCTGCCCTTGGCCACGTCGATGGCGGCGACCAGTGCCGAGATGGGGCGCATGTCGACCATGGTCGCGTCGTCGTTGGTCTTGGTCTCGACCTTCTCGCGGCGTGCCGCGGCGAGCTCGCGGTCGATGCGCTCGAGCTCGGCCTGGACATCCAGCGCCGAGGCCGGACGCTTCTCGCGGTCTTTCTCGAGGAGCGTCAGGATGAGCTGCTCCAGGGCCTCGGGCAGATCCGACCGATACATGCGCGGCGGGATCGGCGGCTCGGAGATGTGCTTCGTGACGACCTCGATCGGCGACGGCGCGTCGAAGGGGAGCTGGTCGGTCGTGAGGTGATAGAGCATCACGCCGACCGCGTAGAGGTCACTGCGCGCATCGAGCTTCTGGCCGCGGGCCTGCTCCGGGCTCATGTACTCGGGGGTGCCGCAGACGATGCCGGTGCGCGTCTGGAACTGGCGGCGTGAGTTGGGGTTGTTCTCCTCGAGCTTGGCGATGCCGAAGTCGACGACCTTCACGTGATCGCGGACGTTGCGGCGGTCCTCGATCATGATGTTCTCGGGCTTGAGATCCCGATGCAGGACGCCGTTGGCGTGGGCCTCGTCCAGCGCCTGGCACACCTGCTTGGCGATGTGGATGAGGCGCCGGAAGTCGATGGGGTGACTTCGTTCGAGCAGGGTCGCGAGGTCGATGCCCTGGATGAACTCCATCGCGATGTAGAGGGCGCCGTCGTCGAGGGTCCCGAAGTCCATGATCTGGACGCAGTTCGGGTGGTTCAGACGGCTCGCGGCGCGCGCCTCGCGGTGGAAGCGCTGGATGAGCTCGGGGTCGCCGAGGAGGTGGCGGTGCAGCACCTTGATGACCACGGTCTTGCCGAGCGCGGTCTGCTCGGCCTTGAAGATCGTGCCCATCGCGCCGGACCCGAGGACCGAGGCGATCTGGTACTTGCCGGCGATGGTCTTGCCGACCATGGCGTCTTTCGCTTCGGGCTTCTTCGAGGTGTCCGAGCCGCACGACAAGCAGAAGCGATGCGTCTCCGGAACGGAGCTGCCGCAGTTCCAGCAGGTCTTGGCTGGGGCCTTCGGGGGCGCGCTGGCGATGGTCGGCCTCTCCTTTTCTGGGACTGGCGGCGAAAGACTATCACAACGCGGCGGGCGCGCGAGTCGACCGAGCGAATCCTCCCACGCGGGCGTCCGGGGCCCGAAACGACGACGCCGGACCGCGGCATGAGCCAGGGTCCGGCGTGTCGGGCCGAGGCTTCACGTGGCGTGAAGTCTCGACCTACGGGCGAGGCCGATCAGAAGTAGAAGTGGAACGCGGTGCCCCAGCTCGAGACGTTGCCGATCGCGAGGCGGAACTGGTCGCCGGTGTCGATGTGCAGGCCGACCTGGCCGGCCACCGAGAAGTAGTCGGTGAAGTAGTGCTCGACGCCGAGGACGAGGTCGACGAAGACGCTCGCGTCACGGTCGGGCACGTTGTCGCCGCCACCGTAGAGGCCGAGGGTCACGCCGGCGCCGGCGTAGAGGTTCGTGTCGTTGGCGCGGGCGATGTTGTAGAGGAGGCGCAGGGTGACGTCGAACTCCGAGGTGTTGTCCTTCGTGTCCGTGCCGCTCTCGCCGACCATCTGGTAGCCGAGGATGCCCTGGAAGCCGAGGTCCGAAACCCAGTACTTCAGGCTGAGGCCAGCGGCCCCGTTCGTGTCGAGCTGTCCACCGACGCCGAAGCGGCCCTTCATGTCCTTGGCGGAGGCGGTGCCGGCCAGCGCGAGGGGAGCGACCGTGGCGAGCGCGAGTGCGAGCTTCTTCATGTAGGTTCTCCTTCAGAGAGTCTTGGTGTGGTCGCCGTCCGGCTGCCCGACGGCGTCCTCGTGGACGGCTCGGGAGGGACCACGCTCGTGGGCCCCACCTGCGGGGCTCGGGCGTGCGACCGAGGCGGAAGCTAGTCGGGTCTCGCGAAGAGTCAAAATAGTCTCGCGACCGCGCTCCGAGCGGGCGTCCGCTGGGTGTGTAGGGGGTTGCGCGACCGCGTTCGAGGCCGCGTCGATGGCCGCAACCGGTGGTGCGACGTGGCGTTCGCGGCCGCGTTGGGGGCGCGGTGCGGCGCGAGCTTCGCATTTCAGGGCCGAGCGAGAAATGGATCACGCACCTCGCTGGACCGCTGACGCGTGCCTATCTCGGGGGAGTGCACGAGACAGCGACGTCATCTCATGATGGGATGGGGCTTCGTTGACGCGTGCTATGGCCTTGTTGCACACGAGGCCGACGCGACCCCCCACGAGGTGAGCAATGACGAGCGCGACGGAGAGCGGGCGAGGGCAGCGAGTGGCAACCTTCCTGGCGTCGGCCACGGAGATCGTGTCGGCCCTGGGGCTCGGCGAGCGCCTGGTCGGCGTCTCGCACGAGTGTGACTATCCGGCGGACGTCGCCAAGCTGCCGCGGCTCACCCGAGCGCGGGTGTCGGCGCCGACGGGGCTCGGCTCGAGCCGCGCCATCCGCGAGGAGGTCGAGGGGCTCGTCAAGAGTGCTCTGGCGCTGTACGAGGTCGACCTCGAGGCGCTGCGTCAGGCCGCGCCCGACGTGCTCATCACGCAGGATCTGTGCGACGTGTGCGCGGTCCGGCTGGACGACGTGCGGCGCGCTGCGGCAGAGGTCCTGCACAAGGAAGTGACCATCGTCAGCCTGCGGCCGACGCGACTCGAGAACGTCTGGGAGGACGTGGTGCGGGTCGGCGAGGTCCTCGGCATGGGGATGACGGCGCAGGCGATCGCCAATGGGCTGAGGCAGCGGGTCGAGGCGGTCGCGACGCGCGCCAAGGCGCTGGCCACGCGGCCGCGGGTGTTGGCGATCGAGTGGATCGATCCGATCATGGTCGGAGGGCTCTGGATGCCCGAGCTCATCCAGAAGGCTGGGGGCACGCCGGTGCTCGCGAAGGCCGGTGAGCCGGGCGTGGTCCTCGACGAGACCGTCGACGAGGACGAGCTGGTGCCTGACGTCGTGATCGTCAAGCCGTGCGGCTATGGGCTCGAGGCGACGCTGGCCGAGGTGGCGCAGATCCGCGAGCGGTGGCCCGACGCGCGCTGGTACGCGGCCGACGGCAACGCGTACTTCAACCGCTCGGGACCGCGGCTCGTCGAGTCGCTGGAGATCCTCGCGGCGTGCGTGCACCCCGAGGCGTTCGGGGATCTCGCGAAGCGTCACGAAGGGCGTTTCGTCAAGGTTTGAACCGGGCGAGCCAAGCCTCGCCCCTACCTGAGGCCACGCGGTTCGAGGCGTCAGGCGGCGCGGTTCGAGGCGTCAGGCGTCGCGGTTCGAAGCGTCAGGAGATGTGCTTCTTCTGGTACTTCTTGAGGTCGCCGTCGATGACCCAGTTCACGACGCCGGGCATGTGCCGCTTCATGAAGTGCGTGAACTTGCCCATGCTGCCGGGCACCACGTTCAGCTTCTTCTTGGCGATGCCGTTCAAGAACGCCTCGGCCACGACGTCGGCGGGGAGCGTCTTGACGTTGCCGGAGATCGCTTTGGTCTCGGGCGGTTTGGTCTCGTTCTCGGCCGCGAGCTGGGGCGTGTCCGTGTCGGGCGGGTAGCAGACGGTGACACTGATGTTCTTGTCGAGGACCTCCTGGCGGAGGCACTCGGCGAAGCCCACCTGCGCGAACTTCGACGGAGCGTAGGCCGTGTAGCCGTAGGTCCCCATGAAGCCGAGCAGCGAGCTCACGATGCCGATGGCGCCCGAGCGGCGCTCGGTCAGGTGCGGCAGGAACGCGCGCACGGTGTGCACGGTGCCGAGGTAGTTGATGCGCATCATGCGCTCGAAGGCCTCGTCCTCGGCGTCGGCGATCTTCATGCAGTGCGCGACGCCCGCGTTGGCGACGACGACGTCACAGCGCCCGAGAGCCGCGATCGTCTCGGCGGCGGCGCGGCGCGACTCGGCCGGATCGGACACGTCGCACGCGATGGCGACGACTTTCTGGTCGCCCCTGGCGATGGCGCTGAGGTCGGCCCTGGCGGCCTCGAGGCGCTCCTTCCCGCGGGCGCTGATCGCGACCGAGCCGCCGGCCTGGACGACGAGCTTGGCGATCGCGAAGCCGATGCCGCTCGAGCCGCCGGTGATGTAGACCGCTTTGCCTCGAAAGAACTCCATGGTGCGCCTCCTCATGAGCGCCTGCCCTAGCACGCGCATCGCGGCTCGCCAAGGTGGCCGGCGGGCGTGGACGACACCTGTTGGCGTCGCCCGGTCGCCACTGGTATAGGTGACCTCGAAGGCGCCGCTCTTTCCGGCGCCGCGAGGGACGCGATGAAGACCCCGATGAACGCCGCCTCAGCTCTCATCCTCGCGGCCTCGCTGCTAGCCCCGGCCGTCGCCTTCGCGGCCCCTCCGGCCCCGGCGCGGCGCGCGGCCTGCGACAACCAGGGGCTCATCGACGCCCTCGGGCGGGTGCGCGGCGGCTCGGGTTGGCTGGTCGTGCGCGGCCAGGGCGAGGCGAGCCTGCGCCGGACGCCGACCGCCAAGGGCACCTCGCCCGGGCTCGGCGAGGCGGCCCTGCGCGTGACCTGTGACGCCATCGAGCTGCCCATCGCCACGAAGCTCGAGCGCCCCACGCGCGGCCCGGCCAAGACCCTGACGGATGGCGGGCTCGTCGTCGCGAAGACGGCGCGCGGCGTGATCTCGCTCGACTTCGATGCCGGGCTGGCCGACCCCGAGGCGCTCCACCTCACGCTGTCCGATGACGAGTCGGTGAGCGTGGTCCGCGGCGAAGCGCTGGTCTATGCGAGCGCGACCCTGGCCGACGGATCGCTCGTCACGACCGAGGGGCGCGGCTTCGGCTGCGGCTGCGAGACCACGCGCACCCCCGACGGACACGTCAGCGTCAAGCCGCTGCGCTGACGCCCACGCAGCGGCGTGTGGACTTCGCGCCGCCGCATCGGGCTGGCGAGCGGCGTCATGCTCCTTCGCACGAAGCCCGCGCCCGCGACCAGTATGAAGGGTTGGCGCCTTGCGATGTCGCGGCTTGACCTGCGACGCCTCGCGGCGCATGAAGCGCCGCATGGGCTTCCAGAGCATCGTTCGTTGGCTCCTCCCCCGATCCGATCAGTTCTACGGCTTCCTCGAGCGACAGGCCGCGGTCGCTCATCAGGGGGCGCTCACGCTGGCCCGCTTCGGCTCGCGCACCGAGGGCTCGGCCCAGGAGATCGCGGACCAGGTCCAGGCCCTCGAGCACCAGGGTGACCGCATCGTGCACGAGCTCGAGGAAGAGCTCGCGAAGACCTTCGTGACGCCCATCGATCGCGAAGACCTCCAGCGCCTCTCGGTCGACCTCGACGACATCCTGGACCTGACCAACGCCTTCGCGCGCTGCGCGGTCCTCTACGGGGTCGAGAAGCCGACCACCGCGATGAGCGACATCGCCAAGATCCTGGTCGAGTCGACCGAGCTCCTGAACGCGGTGATGCCGGCGCTCCGCCGCGGCAAGTACCAAGAGCTCATCGACGCCGCGCGCATCGTGCGCAAGCACGAGAAGGCCGCCGATCAGATCTACCGTCAGGAGACCTCGCGCCTCTTCCACGACGTCTCGATCGACCCGCGCGAGCTCATCCGTCAGAAGGCGCTGCTCGACGACATCGAGAACGCCGTCGACCGCTGCGAGCGCCTGGCCAGCACGCTCACCACGGTCGCGGTCAAGCATGCTTAGCCTGCTCATCGCCGTCATCGTCGCGGCGCTCATCTTCGACTTCATCAACGGCTTCCACGATGCGGCCAACGCCATCGCGACCTCGGTCTCGACCGGCGTCCTGCCGATCCGCACGGCCGTCATCCTCGCGGCGATCTTCAACTTCTTCGGCGCCATCACCGGCGTGAAGGTCGCCCAGACCATCGCGCGCGACTTCACCGACCCGGCCCACGCGACCCAGATCGTCGTGCTCTCGGCGCTCATCGGCGCCTCGGTGTGGAACCTCATCACCTGGTGGCGCGGCATCCCGAGCTCGTCCTCGCACGCCCTCATCGGAGGTCTCGCCGGCGCGGTCGTCGCGCAGGCGGGCTTCGGCGCCTTCAAGTGGGAGGCTCTGGGCAGCAAGGTGATCCTGCCGCTGGTCGTCTCGCCGCTGCTCGGCTTCATCATCGCCTTCTTCGCGATGATCGGCCTCCTGTGGCTCGTGCGGAAGAGCAGGCCGGCGACCGTCAACAAGCGCTCGCGCTACATGCAGCTCGGCTCGGCCTGCGCCATGGCGTTCTCGCACGGCAGCAACGACGCCCAGAAGGTCATGGGCATCATCACGTTGGCGCTGGTCTCCTTCGCTGCCGCGGGCCACCAGGGCGACGTCCCCGAGTGGCTCCTGCCGGTCGACGACAAGCACATCCCGGCCTGGGTCATCTTGAGCTGCGCGGGTGCCATCGCGCTCGGCACGGCCGCCGGCGGCAAGCGCATCATCAAGACCATGGGCAGCAAGATCATCCGCATCACGCCGCTCCAGGGGTTCGCGGCCGAGACCGCTGGCACGGTCACCATCCTGTCGGCCTCGGCCATCGGCGTCCCGGTCTCGACGACCCACTGCATCAACGCCGCCATCATGGGTGTCGGGGCGTCCAAGCGGCTGTCGGCCGTGCGCTGGGGCGTGGCCGGCTCGATGTTCATGGCCTGGGTCCTGACGCTACCGATCTCGGCCGCCATCGCCTACCTTTCGTTCCTGGGTCTGAACGCCGTCTTCGGGTAGGTGCGCCCGAGGGCGGGGCAAGCCTCGCCCCTATGGAGGGCGGGCAAGGGGACGCTGGTCGAACCGGGCGCGGCCTGCTAACTTGCGCCCCGCGTCCGCGGCCGGCCTGGCTCAGGCCTCGTGCGGCGTGCACGGAGGACCGCCTCATGACCTCGACCGAATCGCCCGCCGATACCGACCGCCTCGTCGCCGCCGTGAAGGCGTGGATCGCCGACGACCCCGACCCGGAAAGCCGGGACGAGCTCGCGGCCCTCCTGGCCCTTGGCACGGACGCGGCGCGAGCCGAGCTGACCGAGCGCTTCGCGGCCCCGATGGAGTTCGGCACCGCCGGTCTGCGCGGCCTCATTGGTGCGGGCCCGGGCCGCATGAATGTCGCCACGGTGGTGCAGGCCGCCGCCGCGGTGGCGCGCGAAGCCCTCCATCAGATCACCGATGCCAAGACGCGCGGCGTCGTCATCGGGCGCGACGGTCGCATCAAGAGCGACGTCTTCGCGCAGGCTGCCGCCGAGGTCTTCGCGGCTCATGGAATACACGTCTTCTGGGTGCCGAAGCCGGCGCCGACCCCGCTCATGGCGTATCTCGGGCGCGTGAAGCACGCCGCAGCGATCTGTATCGTGACCGCGTCTCACAATCCGCCAGAATACAACGGCTTCAAGGTCTACGGGCCGACGGCGAGCCAGATCGTGCCGCCCCAGGACGAGCGCATCCGCGACCTGCGCGCGGCGCTCGAGTCGACGCTGGCCATCCCGCGGGTGCCGTTCTCGCACGCGGTGCGGAGGAAGCTCGTGACGGTCGTGTCGCCGCGCGAGCTCGACGGCTTCATCGACGCAGTCAGCGCGCAGTGCTTC
>JAEUKJ010000129.1 GCA_016792665.1 Deltaproteobacteria bacterium
ACGAGCCCCTTCTTCTGCACGATGAACATCGAGACGCGCGTGCCATCCTTCGACGTGTAGAAGACCTGCTGGACCTCGAAGCGGCTCGTGTCGACCGGGATCTCGACCTTGGCCCACACCGTGCTCTTGCCGGTCTTGATCGACGTCTTCCACGTCTCGGTGGGCTGCGTGAACGACGTGAAGCTGAAGTAGGCCGCGTCGTCCTCGGGCTCGCCCGCGGTCGCAGTGATCGATCCGAGGCCTGGTAGTTCGACCGGGCGCACGAGCTTGCCGTCGAGGGTCCGCACCTCGAGGCGGCTCGACGCGTTGACGAGGGTCTGGAGGAGGAGGTGCCCACCGGCCAGCTGCAGCCCGTCGATGGTCGCCTCGCTCTCGGGGACGATCTCCTTCCAGCTCGCGCGCGCGGGCTTGGCCGGGTCGATCTTGAAGACGCGATAGCGCGGGGCACCATCGTTGGTGAGCGCGTAGAACTTGTCCTTCCAGGCGGTCACGTAGGTCAGCGCGTCGACGCCCACGATGAGGCGCTGGAAGCCGCGGCGCTCGGCGTGCCACGCGATGCGCTCGGCGGTGCCGAGCTCGGCCGGAGCCGGGGTGGCGTCGGCCTTGTACATGCGGCGCAGGTCGCGGAACCACACGTCGGTCTGGTTCCAGCCGTGCTGGACGTTGATGAACATCCAGTGCCCGTCGCGCGAGACGTCGACGTCGAGGAAGGTCTTGGCGCTGCCCGTGCTCGGGAAGATCGGGCGGTCGTCGGTCGGGCTGGTGCCGAGCTCGTGGTAGCGGACCTCGGCGTAGCCCGGCCGCGAGTCGACCGTGACGTCGCCGCCGACCGGCGGGATCCAGACGTAGTAGAACCCCTTCGAGTCCGGGGTCCACGCGGGGCTCGCGTACTTGGCGCCGTCGATCTCGTAGGGCTGCTTGGCCCCGGTCGCGACGTCCATGATCGACAGCGAGGCCTCGTCCGCGTTGTTGCGCTTCACGGCATAGGCCACGTAGCGCCCGTCGCGGCTCGGGTACCACCCGCCGAGCGCCACCGACCCGTCCTCGGACCAGGTGTTCGGGTCGAGGAGGACCTTCTCCTCGCCGGCCTCGCCTTCCTTCCAGTAGACCATCGCCTTCTCGCGCGACTTCAGGCGGCGGCTGTAGAAGTAGCGCGAGCCGCGGTGATACGGCGGCGAGACGCTGTCCACGTAGAAGAGCTCGGCGAAGCGCTGGCGCAACCAGGCGTGTCCCTTCACGGCGTCGAGAATCGGCCCCGAGAACGCGTCCTGAGCGGCCGCCCAGGCCTTGACCTCGGGCGCGTCGCCGGCCTCGAGCCAACGATAGGGGTCGGCCACCGCGGTCCCGAAGAGCGTGTCGACGATGGGCTCGGACCGGGTCGGGGGAGGCTCGAAGGCGGGGCGGGCTTTCACAGGCGGCGACTCCACGTGCACGATGGGGGGAGGCTCGGGCGCGGGCGCGGTGGCACAGGCGACGAGGGCTCCAGTCAGAAAGAAGGGGGTGAGACGATGCACGCGTGGCTTCATGGAGGCGGGACGATAGGCGCCACACGGCCATGCGGCAAGCCGATCGCGTGAGGCCGGGCACACGCCGAGGATGAGGACGAGAGACGCGGACCTCGAGACGCGCTCTCGGGCCGCGATTCAGGCGGCCGGTACGATCGAGGATCGCCACGAGATCGACCGCGCGGTGAGTTGTAACGTCCTTGTGCACGACATGGGGGCTTGAATCCGGCCGTGACGCGTGCGTCGGGGCGCTTGCGAGTGACGCTCCGCGACACCTTCGAAGGACGTCGGCGCGAACTTTGGTCGAGGTCGTCGGGTCCGTTCCCCTACCGCTCCATCCCCAGGCGTATCGTGGGGACCGGCCCACGACCTCGACCTCCCCTTCTCTCTGGCGCCCCGGTCGATGACGTATCGTCGACCCGGGCGAATGCACGGGGGTCGTCTCGGCCACGATGACACGCCTCACGACCGCATGAATGGCTGCTCGGCGCGCCGCGAACTGACTTTGTCCTTGACAGGGACAGGGCTCTCTCGCGAGGTTGGGCGAGTCCGACTCCTCGACCCTTTCTTTCCCGTTACGAGGACGCGGCACGACCCGGAGGTAGCACCATGGATAACCAGACTCGAGCGACCAAGCGTCAGCCCACCGATGTCGGGATCCAGGTCACGGTCGTGTCGTTCGGGGTCATGCCCCCGCCGTCGATCTGGCTCCTCGGCTGACTTCTCTGAAGCCCCTCCGTCCGGTCTCGCAAGTGCGACGAGGTGCCGGGCGAAGGGGGCAGAGCTCTGTCCCAGCCGAAACTCGCGAGCACCTCGGGCACGAGGGCTCGCGTCGTATCCGCACGAGGTCTGGCCACGCCAGGCTTCCAGCGGGAGCCCAGCGCGCGCGCTCAATCGCGGTAGCCCAGGACGTTCAGCCTCTCGCCTCGCGCAGAGGCCAGGGCCCCTGAGTTCCGGCGCATGACGTGCGCCCCGTCCGTAGCCTGCAGCGTCAGGCCTCCGACGGGCGATCACGGAACTCCAACCCTCGGACCTCGGCGAGCCACCTGCTCGCGAGTCCTGCACGACCGCCCCAGCCGGGGCGCGCGTCGCTGTCCCTCAAGCCCCCGTCGAGGAGGGGGGCCCACCATGTCGTCGCCAGCTACGAACCTGAATCCTTCTAAAGATCTCAACAACTTGACGCTGCCGAGCACCATCGGCGTGCGCGACGTGATGGTCATCGCGTGGCCCATCATGGTCTCGATGCTGTCCTTCACGGTCATGAACTTCGTCAACGCGCTCTGGGTCGGCCCCCTCGGCAAGGAGGCCTTCGCGGCCGTGGGGCTCGGCGCAGTCTTGCTCTATGCGGTCCACGGCTTTGGTCTCGGCGCGCTCGCTGGCTTGAAAATCGCGGTCTCGCAGGCCCACGGCGAGGGCGACGACGAGAAGGCGCGGCGCCTGCTCTGGCAGGGGCTACGGCTCGCGACGTTGATGGGGTTGGCCGAGCTCGCCTTCATCCCGCTCGGGCGCCCCTTGCTCGAAGCGCTCGGCGCCTCGCACGACGTGGCGCCGCTCGCGGCCGACTACTTCGCGGCGCGGGTGGTCGGCGCGGTGCCAGCGTTCCTCATGACCGCGTTGACGCAGTACCTCCAGGGTCGGAGCCGCACGCGCGCGCCGATGGTCGCGATGATCGTGGCCAACGTGCTCAACGTCGCGCTCGACCCGCTGCTCATCAACGGCAGCGGCGGCATCGACGGCGGGGTGGGTCTCATCCCCGCGATGGGTGTGGCCGGCGCGGGGATCGCGGCGTCCATCTCGTTCGCGGTGGGCGGCCTCTTCCTCCTCGGCGTGACCTGGCGCGAGCTGAAAGCGACCGCGCGCACCTTCGAGCGGGCGCTGTTCGCGCGCATCTGGAACCTCGGCTTCCCGTTGGCGGGGCGGGCCACGCTGGAGATCGCGAGCTATCTCATCTTCCAGGGCGTGCTCGCGTCGGTGGGCGATGCGCACCTCGCGGCGCACGTGCTGGTGGTGCGGACGATCTCGATCTCGTTCTTGCCGGGCTATGCCGTGAGCGAGGCGGTGGCGGTGTTGGTCGGTCAGGCCGTCGGAGCGAGGCGCCTGGATCTGGTGGCGTCCATCCGGCGTTCGGGCCTGACCATCGCCGTGACCTTCATGTGCGCCTGGGGCGTGGTCTTCGTGCTGTGGCCCGAGCCGCTGGCCGCCATGCACTCGGCCACGCTCGAGGTGAAGCACATCGCGGTCGACCTGTTCATGGTGTCGGCGCTCTTCCAGGTGGCCGACGCCTTCGCGATGACCGCGCTCGGCATCCTGAACGGGGCCGGCGACACGCGCTTCGTGCTCTACGCGACCGTGTCGATCGCCTGGTTCGCAAAGCTGCCGCTCGGCTGGGCGCTGGCCACGCATGGCGGGCTGGGGGCGGTCGGCGCGTGGTGGGGCATCGTGGCCGAGGCCATCGTGCTCTGGGCGGTGGTCGCGTGGCGCGTGCGCAGCGGAGCGTGGCGTCGCGCGGCCGAGGCGGCCCAGGCCTCGCGCGCGTCCGAGGTCGTTCAGGCCGAAGCCGCCGCCGCGTAAGCCATCGTCTCAGGACGCCGCGACCTCGACCGGCACCGCCTCGACCACCGGGGCTGGCTCGGGGCGCGGCGTGCTGGCACGCGGCATCGGGTTCTCCGCCAGGAACTTCATCACGAACGGGAACCCGACCTGGACCGTGTTCAGCGTCGGGGCGAGCTGCGCGCTCAGCCCGAAGAGGATGACCACGGCGCGCTCGACGTAGAACCAGCCGAGCGGGTAGTTGATCGACTTCATCAGCGCCCGCATCTCGGCCCGCTTCAAGTCGGGGTCGAGGAGCTCCTGGGCTCGCTCGATGTCCATCTTCGAGAGATCGGCGAGGTCGAGGTTCAGGAGCTTCTCGAAGTAGCGCTTCACGGTGCGCTCGAGGAGGCCGCGATCACCGCCGTCCGCGACGAAGCCCATGGTCTCGATGCCGTCGAGCAGGAGGCTATCATTACGCGCCATGAAGCCGGCCAGCACCTTCAACATGCCCTGGACGAGGTTGTCGCGGACCTCGGAGGCACTCCCGAGGTCGAGCACCACGAGGCGCGGCTGGCCGCGGTCGCCGCGCTGCACGAAGAAGTTTCCGGGGTGCGGGTCGGCGTGGAAGAAGCGGTCGTAGAAGACCGACTTGTAGAAGCTCTGGATGAGCTTGGTCGCCACGGCATTGCGGTCCAGGCCGAGCTCGGCGAGCGCCGCGACGTTCGAGATCTTGACCCCGTCCATGAACGACATGGTGAGGACCTCTCGCGACGACAGCGCGCGGTCGACCTCGGGGAAGAGCACGTCGGGATCGGCCTCGAAGTTCTTCGCCATGCGTTCGATGCAGCGCGCCTCGTTCGAGAAGTCGGTCTCGCGCTCGAGCATGTCGCGGAGCTGCTCGAGGAAGCGGTCGAGCTGGCCGATCGGCACGAACCAGCGGTAGACCTTCATCGCCCAGCCAATCACTTTGAGGTCGATGCGGATGATGGTCGCGACGTTCGGGTAGAGGACCTTGACGGCCACGCGCCGGCCATCGAGGGTCGTCGCCTCGTGCACCTGCCCGAGCGAGGCGGCGGCGACCGGGGTCTCGGAAAAGCGCGCGAAGAGCTCCTGGGGCGGCTTGCCGAGCGACTTCGTGATGGCCTTCTCGATGTCGCGATACGGGTGCGGGGGCACCGCATCCTGGAGCTGCTCGAGCTCTTTCGTGTAGGGCCGCGGCAGGAACGTCCCCATGATCGAGAGGACCTGCCCCATTTTGATGAACACCCCGCGCAGCTTCACGCACCCGCGGTAGAGGCGCGTCGCATTGCGCGCGTGGACGCGATCCCAGCGACGCTCGACCCAGGCCGCGCGCCTGAACATCTTCCGCAGGAGGAGCTGGAAGAGATAGCTACCGAGGATGATACCGAACGCCCACGATGCGCGGACGAGTCGGATGAAGGCCCACATGAGCGTGCCCCTCCGGAGGGCTGGTTGGTTTCGCTGGCAGCCGGGCTCCGTCTGGCCTTCTGCGGACTGCGAGCGCGTGGCGCGAGCGAGGGACGATAGGTATCCATTCCGATGCGCGCCCGCAAGGGCTGGGCCTTCGAACCCGCTCATCGCCGGCTCGAGCGGTGCCTGCGCGAAGCGCTGGGCGTGGTGGTTCATGGTCTCGACCTCTTGCGCCGGTCCCGGCCGGCCTCTGGACCAGGTGCGGCGAGGTGTGTAGCTTCGGCGCCGCACAAGGCCTTGCACGAACCCAGGAGACCGCATGACCGCCGCCGTAAACCTCGACCCTTCGAATGGCACCCCAGGCACGTCGGGCGGTCCCTCGCGCAGCGCGCCGCTCGGCGCCCCGGACGCGTCGGTGCGGGCCGCCTTCGACGCAATGAAGCGCACCTGGCAAGAGCGCCAGGGCCTGAGCTACGCCGAGCGCATGTCGCTGCTCGCGCGGCTCGGCGACGCGATCAAGGCCTGGGAGGAGCGGCTCGCGCTGGCGGTGAGCGCCGACTTCGGCAACCGCTCGCGGCACGAGACCGCGCTGGCCGAGATCTTCATCCCGATCGCGGCAGTGAAGTACATCCGCAAGCACCTCCGCGGCTGGATGCGGGCCGAGGGGCGCGAGACGAGCTGGCTCTTCATGCCGGCCAAGAACAAGGTCATCCACCAGCCGCTCGGCGTGGTCGGCATCATCTCGCCCTGGAACTATCCGCTGCAGCTCGCCCTCATCCCGATCGCCTACGCCGTCGCGGCCGGCAACCGCGTGCTGCTGAAGCCGTCGGAGCTCACGCCGAAGACCTCCGAGGTCATGACCGCGATGCTGGCCGAGGTCTTCCCGGCCGACGTCGTCAGCGTCGTCAACGGCGGGCCCGAGGTCGGGATCGCGTTCTCGCACCTGCCCTTCGACCACCTCTTCTTCACCGGCTCGACCGGCGTCGGGCGCCACGTCATGCGCGCCGCGGCCGACAACCTCGTGCCCGTCACGCTGGAGCTCGGCGGCAAGTCGCCCGTGCTCGTGCACCCCGAGTTCCCGGTCGACAAGGCGGCCGAGCGCGTCGCCGTCGGCAAGCTCTTCAATGCCGGCCAGACCTGCATCGCCCCGGACTACGTGTTGGTCCGCGAGGACCAGGTCGACGCCTTCGTGCGCGCCTTCGAGCGCGAGTCGACCAAGCTCTACCCGCGGCTCGCCGACAACCCCGACTACACGTCCATCGTGTCCGACCGGCACTACGCGCGGCTGAACAAGCTCGTGGAAGAGGCCCGCACGCGCGGCGCCCGGGTGATCGAGGTCAACCCGGCCGGCGAGACCCTGCCCGCGGCCGGGCGCAAGATCGCGCCGACGCTGGTGATCGGGGCGCCCGATGACGCAGCGATCCTGCAGGAAGAGATCTTCGGCCCGCTCCTGCCGGTCGTCACCTACTCACGCCTGGACGATGCCATCGCGTACATCAACGCGCGCCCGCGCCCGCTGGCCCTGTACTACTTCGATCGCGACGGGGACCGCATCCGCAAGGTGCTGTCCGAGACGACCTCGGGCGGGGCCTGCGTCAACGACACGCTCTTGCACGTCGGCCAGGACGACCTGCCCTTCGGCGGCGTCGGCCGGTCCGGCATGGGCAGCTACCACGGGCCCGAGGGCTTCTACACGTTCTCGCACAAGAAGGCGGTCTTCCAGCAGTCGCGGCTCAACACCGTCGGCCTCCTGTCGCCGCCCTTCGGCACGCGCATCGACAGAATGTTGGACTTCGTGATCGGCAAGGCCCGCCGCCGCTGAGGGCTCCCCAGGCCTCACGGTTCAGGTCTACGCCGACTCCTGCTGCTTCAGGAGCTCGGCGTTGAAGTACTGGGTGCAGGCGTTGATGACCTCGCCGAGGCCGATGCCTTCGACCACCTTGTCGAGGTGGTAGAGGGTGAGCCCGATGCGGTGATCGGTCAGGCGGTTCTGCGGGAAGTTGTAGGTGCGGATGCGCTCGGAGCGATCGCCGGTGCCGACCTGCGAGCGGCGCTCCTCGGCCTCGGCCGAGTGGGCTTTGGCGCGCTCCACGTCGAGGAGGCGCGCGGCCAGGACCTTCATGGCGCGGCTCTTGTTCTTGGTCTGCGAGCGCTCGTCCTGGCAGGTCACGACCATGCCGGTCGGGAGATGCGTCAGGCGCACGGCCGAGTCGGTCGTGTTGACGCTCTGACCGCCCTTGCCCGAGCTGCGGTAGACGTCGATGCGCAGGTCCTCGGGGCGGATGTTGACCTCGACCTCTTCGGCCTCGGGCATGACCGCGACCGTGCAGGTCGACGTGTGGATGCGCCCTTGGGCCTCGGTCGCAGGCACGCGCTGCACGCGGTGCACGCCGGCCTCGTACTTGAGCTTGGCGTAGACCTCGTCGCCGTTCACCTGCGCGACCACTTCCTTGAAGCCGCCGACCTCGGACTCGGACGTCGAGAGCACCTCGATCTGCCAGCCCAGCGTCTGCGCGAAGCGGGTGTACATCCGGAAGAGGTCGCCCGCGAACAGGCTCGCCTCATCCCCGCCCGCGCCCGCGCGGATCTCGAGGATGATGTTGCGCTCGTCGTTCGGATCGCGCGGCAAGAGCAGGATGCGCAAGCGCTGCTCGAGGTCGGGGATCTGCGCGTCGAGCTCGGCCAGCTCGAGCTTGGCCATCTCGCGCATGTCCTCGTCGCGATCTTCCAGCAGGACGCGCGCGGCATCGCGCTCCTGGCGGGCCTTCTTCAGGTCACGCCAGGCGAGCACCGTCTCTTCGAGGCGGTCGTGCTCCTGAGCGATGGCCCGGTACCGCGGCGCATCCGCCGCGATATCCGGATCTCCCATGAGGGAGCCGAGCTCATCGAAGCGGGCTTCGACTTCGTCGAGCTGCTTGTCGAGCATGAGCTCCTCTCATCTGAGTGCTGAAAAGGGACCAGCGATCAACCGTACTTCTTCTTGAAGCGGTCGATGCGGCCTTCGGTGTCGACGAGCTTCTGCTTGCCCGTGAAGAACGGGTGCGTGTAGGCGGTGATGTCCATCGACACCACGTAGTGCTCGACCCCGTTGATCGTACGCTTCTCGTTCGACTTCACGGTCGAACGCGAGATGATCTCGTCGCCGCTCGAGGCGTCGACGAAGACAACGGGATGGTAGTCGGGATGGATGCCGTCTTTCATATTGCTGCTCCGCGGGAGCGCGCGACCGCGCGTAGGTCGCACAAGGGAGCGGGGTCATAGACGACTCGCGATGCGAAGGCAAGCGCCAAGCTCGCGCGGTCGGGACACCCGCTAAACAGTTTTTTTCACTGGGCCATCGAGTCGAAGAAGTCCTGATTGGACTTGGCCCCGCCGACCTTGCGCACGAGGAACTCCATCGCGTCCACCGTGTTGAGCGGGTGGAGGAGCTCGCGCAGGATGTAGGTGCGGTGGAGGAGGCCCGGATCGAGGAGGAGCTCTTCCTTGCGCGTGCCCGACTTCTTGATGTCGAGGCACGGGAAGATGCGCCGCTCCATGAGCTTGCGATCGAGGTGCATCTCGCAGTTGCCGGTGCCCTTGAACTCTTCGAAGATCACCTCATCCATGCGCGACCCGGTGTCCACGAGCGAGGTCGCGATGATGGTCAGCGACCCGCCGTCCTCGATGCAGCGCGCCGCGCCGAAGAAGCGCTTGGGCTTGTGCAGCGCGTTGGCGTCGACGCCGCCCGAGAGCACCTTGCCCGACGGGGGCACGACCGTGTTGTAGGCGCGTGCGAGGCGGGTGATCGAGTCCAACAAGATGACCACGTCGCGCTTGTGCTCGACCAGGCGCTTGGCCTTGTCGATGACCATCTCGGCGACCTGCACGTGGCGCGTGGCAGGCTCGTCGAAGGTCGAGCTGACGACCTCGCCGCGCACCGAGCGCTGCATGTCGGTGACCTCCTCGGGGCGCTCGTCGATGAGCAGCACGATGAGGTAGACCTCTTTGTGGTTGGTCATGATCGCGTTGGCGATGTCCTGGAGGAGCACCGTCTTGCCCGAGCGCGGCGGCGCCACGATCAGCGCCCGCTGCCCTTTGCCGAGCGGGCACATCATATCGATGATGCGCGTCGAGAGATTGTCGGTGCGGTGCTCGAGCAGCAGCCGGTTCTGCGGGTAGAGCGGCGTGAGGTTGTCGAAGAGGGTCTTGGTGCGCGCGACCTCGGGGTCCTCGAAGTTGATCTGCTCGACCTTGAGGAGGGCGAAGTACTTCTCGTTGTCGCGCGGTGGCCGGATCTGGCCCGAGACCGTGTCGCCGTTCTTCAGGTTGAAGCGGCGGATCTGCGACGGCGACACGTAGATGTCGTCCGAGCCCGGGAGGTAGTTGAACTCGGGGCTGCGCAGGAACCCGAAGCCGTCGGTCAGGACCTGGAGGACCCCCTCACCGTAGATGACCCCGTCGGCCTCTGCCCGTGCCTGCAGGATGCCAAAGACCAGCTCGTGCTTCCGGAGACCGCGCGGATCTTCGACGCCCGCCTCTTCGGCCATGGCGATGAGCTCGGTGATCGGCTTCTGCTTGAGTTCGTTGAGATGCATCGCGGCCTCGAGTGGATGAGGGAGGCGACCAGGGAGCGGTCGCCGGAGGGACGCGGAAGATAGCAACCTGCCTCGACGCGGGGAAGCGCGATGTCGTGCGAGCCCGTCACCGAGACCGCGAGGGCAGCGGTGTGCGGGCCGGCGCACAACGCGCGGCGACGTTCGACGCCGTAACGAGTCGATGCGGCGTCAGCGCAGGCGCTGCACCGCGCGCGCCCAGGCGTCGCGATGGGTCGCCCGGACCTCGGGCGCGAGCTCGGGCTCGAAGCGACGCGCCTCACGCCAGCGCTGGGTGATGGCGTCGGGCGAGGCGAAGAAGCCGACCGCGAGGCCCGCCAGGAACGCGGCTCCGAACGCGGTCGTCTCGAGGAAGGAGGGGCGCGAGACCGAAGCCCCGAGGAAGTCGGCCTGGAGCTGCATCAGGAGATCGTTGCCGGCGGCACCGCCGTCGACCTTCAAGGCGGCCGGCGGACGATCGCTGTCGGCGGCCATCGCGAGGACGACATCGGCGACCTGGTGCGCGATGCCCTCGAGGGTCGCGCGCGCGATGTGGCCGCGGTTCGAGCCGCGCGTGAGCCCGAGGATGGCGCCGCGCGCGTCGGGGTCCCAGTGCGGCGCGCCAAGCCCTGCGAAGGCCGGCACGACGGTGACGCCCCCCGCGTCCGCGACCGATCGCGCGAGGTCTTCCACCTCGGCGGCATGCCCGATGATGCGCAGCTCGTCGCGCAACCACTGGACGGCCGCGCCGGCGATGAAGACCGCGCCTTCCAGGGCATACTGAAGCGGGCGCGCCTCGGCCTTCGGCCCCAGGCGCCACGCGACCGTGGTCAGGAGGCCGTGCTTCGACGGAATCGGGGTGGCGCCCGTGTTCATCAGCACGAAGGCGCCCGTGCCGTAGGTCGACTTCGCCTCGCCGGGGCGGAAGCAGGCCTGCCCGAAGAGCGCCGCCTGCTGGTCGCCGGCGATGCCCGCGATGGGGATGCCATCGGGAAGGAAGTCGAGGCCGCGCGTCTCGCCGTAGACCTCGGAAGAGGTGCGGACCTCGGGGAGGACCTGGCGCGGCACGCGAAAGAGGGCGAGCAGCTCGTCGTCCCAGTCGCCCGTGTGCAGGTCGAAGAGCAGCGTACGCGAGGCGTTCGACGGGTCGGTGGCATGCGTGCGGCCGCCGGTGAGGCGCCAGAGAAGGTAGGCGTCGATGGTGCCGAAAGCGAGCTCGCCGGCCTCGGCGCGGGCGCGGGCGCCCTCGACGTGGTCGAGGATCCAGGCGAGCTTCGTAGCCGAGAAGTAGGGGTCGAGGACGAGGCCGGTCTTTTCGCGCACGCGCGGCTCGTGCCCGGCTTCCTTTAAGAGGCGACAGGTCTCGGTGGTGCGGCGGCACTGCCAGACGATGGCGGGGTGGATGGGGCGAGAGGTGGCGCGCTCCCAGACGACGGTGGTCTCGCGTTGGTTGGTGATGCCGATGGCGCGGATTTGATGCGCGTCGACGCCGATCGAAGGCCTGGCGGAGCCAGGCCGCCCACCGCCGTCGGCCTGGCGCAGCGCGACCGAGACCGAGGCCTGGACCGAGGCCCAGATCTCCTCGGGCTGGTGCTCGACCCAGGCCGGGCGCGGATAGTGCTGCGGGAACTCCGTGGTGGCGCGGCCGCAGACGTTCAAGCCCTGGTCGACGAGGATGGCGGTCGAGCCGGTGGTCCCTTGATCGATGGCGAGGACGAGGCCGGGTTCGAGGCTGGCGCGTTCGGTCATGGCGGGCGTGTCTCCAGTGGGCGAAGGCCGGGCGATGACCCGGCTGGTCATGGCGGTCGGCGTCGCGCTGGCCTATGCTCCCCAAAGAAGCGCATCCGCGCAAGGGAGCCCGAGATGAGCGAGTCGAAGCCCGAAGCGAAGCCGATGTCGATCCACGTCCACCTCGAGGAGAACCGGGTCGCGGGGGACTACGTCAACATGGCGCGCATCTTCCACAACCAGACCGAGTTCGTGATGGACGCGATGTTCCTGCCGCCGCAGTCGAACACGGCCAAGGTGATGTCGCGCCTCGTGATGAGCCCCATCCACGCCAAGCACCTGATGCGCGCTCTGAGCCAGAACATCTCGATGTACGAGCAGAAGTTCGGCGAGATCCAGCTCGCGCCTCCGGGCTCGCCGAGCGGCCCGGGCGGGATCCTGCACTGAGCGCTGCCGTCGTCCCCAGCACGCGACCTCCGACGCGGCGTGGGACAGTGTGGGACAGTCGAGACCCGCGACAACGCTGGGGATGCCGCGAAGGTGTCCCAGGCGTGGGACACTCGTGGGACACCCGAGAGCGACCTGACGCGCCTGAAGTCAGCCATCCATGCGGGTCGCGGCAGTGGCATGCGCTTCGCTTAGGAGGGGACCGTGCCCGCGAGTGCGGGTCTCTCTTCAGCGATCAGGAGTCCTCATGTCCCTCGTCCAGCGTTCGTATCTCAAGCTCGCGGCCTTCGCGGCTGCCCTCCTCCTCATGACCGGGCTGCAGCTCGGCGGTGCCGTGGTCCGCGCGGAGCCGCCGGCCGGCGTCGTCAACATCAACCAGGCCAGCCCCGAGCAGCTCATGCTGTTGCCGCGCATCGGTGAGAGCAAGGCCAAGCGCATCATGGACTACCGTCAGAAGACGCCCTTCAAGACCGTGAACGAGCTCGCGCGCGTGAAGGGGATCGGGCTGAAGTCGCTCCGCCTTCTGAAGCCGTTCGTGCGGATCGACGGCCCGACGACGCTGACGGCGGACGTCTCGGTCGAGGACGCCGAGCAGGTCTCGAAGGCCGAGGCCGCGCCGGCCCCGAGCCCCAAGCCGGGCAAGTCGGCGGGCGGGCAATGACCGCAGCGTGAGCACGCATGCGACCGGGCGGTGGGTGTGCTAGGGTCCGAGCGTGACCTGGCTTGCCCCCCGCTCCGGTCCGGCGTCGCCTTGGCGAACCGGGATGCTCGTCGCCTTGCTGGCGATGATCGGTACGGCACGTGAGGCGCGCGCCGAGTGGCGGCGCACGACCGACATCGAGCTCAACACGGCGTTCACGCAAGAGGAAGGGAGCCTGTCGATCGGGATCCTGAGCCCGCTCACGGTCGGGGTCACCGACAGCTTCCAGGCCGCGATCCATCCGCTGCTCTTGCTGCTGGGTCAGACCTCGCTCGCGTTCCGCGTGCGCGTCACGCCGATCGCCGACGTGAGCGCAGCGCTCAACCTCGCCGGCACCTGGTCGTTCATCGACCGCGAGACGCGCGACGGCGTGCCGTCGGCCGACGCGGGCGACGCGGAGATCGGCTTCCCAGGGACGCTGCAGCTCACCGAGACCACGAGCTTCCGCCTGGGACAGAGCGCGCTCTTGTCGGCGGGCGCGGGCGTGGCGTCGGACTTCATCGGGGCCACCCCGACCCGAGGCCTGGTCGAGCTGCACGTCGCGGCGCACTGGCTACCGGCCAGCCGACACCTCGTGATGCTCCAGCTCCTGGGCTACGTCCCCTTCACCGAGGAGGCGCGGCTCATGCGCCCCTCGGCGCAGGTGATCTACGCATGGGCCGCGAGCTCGCGCGTGCAGTTGGTCATGGGGCTGGGGGTCGGAGAGTGGACGTGGGAGACGGCGGACGGTGGGCGCTCGAAGGTGCGCATCTTTCCGATCGCCGATCTCTGGTTCCGGTTCTGAGCCCTCAGCTCACCACTCGCCCTCGTCCTCGTCGTTGCGCTCACGCGCCTCGCCGCGGTTGTCCCCCTCGTCCGTCTCGTCGTCGCCGTCGCCGCGGCGCCCCTTGCGCTCGGTCCGCGCCGTGCTCTCGGCCTCCTCGGGCTCCTCGGGCTCGAGGGGCGGCAGGACCGGGACGGCGTTGACATCGAAGAACGACCCGCACTTCGGGCAGGCAGGTTCGGGCTTGCCGAAATCATAGAAGCGAGCGCCGCAGTCGCGACAGGTCCGCTTCGTTCCGAGAGCCATTGCTTTGGATGCTGCGACGAGGGGCATGGCCCTTCCTCCTGTGGATGGGAATCCCGCTTGGCCGGGTCGGGACGGCGCCCGTTTTGAAGGATTCGAACCGACAACGCAACGCCGAATCGCACTCGCGGGCAGCCTCGCTCCGCGAGGCCTCGTGCGAATCGCAGCACGACGACGTTGGAGCGCTGGTCACGGGCGACAACTCGTCCGACAATCGCGTCATGTCCCGACGCCCTCGCCGTTCTCGTAGAGGTAGCCATGGCGCTGGCCCTCGGCCAGCTGTCCACACCGTCGAGGTCGCCGAAGCCCCGGTCGAGACGCGTGCGACTGCCTATCGCCTGGGGCCCGGCAAGTGCGAGGTGGTGCCCATCCCGCTCGACGGGGTCAAGGACCTGCGCACCCCCGGCACGGTCCTCTGGATCGACGCTCAGGGCACCGCGAACGCCGCCTTCTTCCACGCCCTCGGCAAGGTCTACGACCTCCATCCCCTCGCCGTCGAAGACGCCCTCCACCTCCACCAGCGCGCCAAGGTCGAGAGCTACCCAGGCCACAGCTTCCTCGTCGCGCGCATGGTCTACTTCGACGTCCACGTCTGCCACGAGCAGCTGTCGATCTTCATCGGCAAGGACTTCGTCATCACCGCGCAAGAGGACCCGTACAACGGCGACCCCTTCGACGAGTTCCGCCTGCAACTCCAGCGCGGCACCCGCCGGCCGGCCATCACCACGCCCGACCTCCTGGCCCACGCCATCCTCGACACCATCGTCGACGGCTACTTCCCCGTGCTCGACGCGTTCGGCGCCGCGCTCGAGAACCTCGAGGACGAGGTCCTCGCGACGCGCAGCAACGCCATCCTCGGGCGCATCCAGGTCGCTCGCCGCGACGTCATCATGTTGCGGCGGGCCCTGTGGCCGCTGCGCGACGCGCTCTTCATGCTCGGGCGCGAGGGCTTCTCGTTCAGCACCGAGGCGCGCCTCTACCTTCGCGACACGACCGACCACCTCCTCCGCATCATCGACCTCGCTGAGGGCTACCGCGAGACCGTGAGCTCGCTCATGGACCTCTACCTCTCTTCGATGAGCAACCGCATGAACGAGACGATGCGCGTGCTCGCCGTCATCTCGACCATCTTCATCCCGCTCACGTTCATCGCCGGCGTCTACGGCATGAACTTCGACACCAAGGCGTCCGACCTGAACATGCCCGAGCTCGGCTCGCCGGTCGGCTACCCCCTCGTGCTCGGCGCCATGGGTCTCATCGCCATCGCCCTGGTGGTCTTCTTCTACCGCCGCGGATGGTTCCAGGGGGTCGGGGCCGAGACCTCGCGACCGCCCGAGTCACGCCCGGAACCGATCCCCCCGCCGACCGCGCAAGTCCGCTCGCCACCGCGTGACGAATGACCATATATGGTGTAGGGCTTCCGAGCGAGGAGCGGCCGCGTTGGTGAGCGGGCCGTCTCGCCGCGGCCCAAGGAGAGTCCCCGATGTCTTCGACCGAGCCCGTGAAGTGCACCGTGTGCGCGACCGAATTCGTCCCGAAGTTCAGCTTCCAGGTGCAGCGCACCGCGACGACGACGAACTACTTTTGCAGTCAGCCGTGCCACGAGCAGGCGCTCTTCGGTCAGCGTCAACAGACCTGCACCGTGTGCCAGACGCGCTTCGAGCCGAAGTACGCCTTCCAGCTCGCCTTCGTCGGCGGTGAGAAGCGCTACTTCTGCACGCCCGAGTGCCGCGAGAATCCGGTCAAGCAGGAGCTCCGCCAGCGCAAGGGCGCCCGCAAGATCGCGGTCATGAACCAGAAGGGCGGCACCGGCAAGACGACCACGACGGTCTCGCTCGCGCACGGCCTCGCGATGGCCGGACACAAGACGCTCATCATCGACATGGACTCGCAGGGCAACGTCGGGGTCTGCCTGGGCGCTGACGGCTCGCGCAACCTCTACCACCTCTTCGTCGAGAACGGTGACCCCGGCTCGGCCATCCTCAACGTCCGCGAGAACCTCGACCTCCTCCCGTCGAACAATCTCCTCGCCAAGGTCGAGGTCCACCTCGCCCACGTCCAGCACCCGCACAAGGTGCTGCGCAATCGTTTCAAGGATGTCGTCGATTACGACTACATCATTCTCGACTGCGGCCCGAGCCTGTCACTCCTGAACCAGAACGCGCTGTACTTCGCCGACCAGGTCCTCATCCCGGTCGCGTGCGACTACCTGTCGCTGGTGGGTGTGAAGCAGATCCTCGAGACCCTCCGCGTCGTGCAAGAGCAACTCCGCCACCCGATCACCATCCTCGGGGTGCTGCCGACCTTCTATGACGTGCGCAACAAGATCTCTCACGAGGTCGTGCGCAATCTCGAGCGCTACTTCAAGGACAAGGTCCTTCCCCCGATCCGCATCAACACGCGCCTCAAGGAAGCCCCGGCCGACCACAAGTCGATCTTCGAGTTCGCCCCGAAGTCGCCCGCTGCCGAGGACTACCAGACCCTGGTCGACAAGATCGTCGAGCTCAGCCGCGCCGCACCGACCCAGGTGCCCCTGCCCGAAAACTTCGCCCCGGCCTGAGGGTCGACCGCCAAGAGTCCTCCGCGTGCACATCGTCCTCGTCAACCCGCTGATCCCGCAGAACACGGGCAGCATCTCGCGGCTCTGCGCCGGCACGAACACCGACCTCCACCTCGTGGGGCGCCTCGGCTTCTCGCTGGACGACCGCCTCCTCAAGCGCGCCGGCCTCGACTACTGGCCGAACGTGCGCCTCTACCTGCACCGCGACTTCGACCACCTGCTCGGCCAGTTCACGCCCACCCGCATGGCCCTGTTCTCGAGCCACGCCCAGCGCCCCTACGCCGACCTGGTCGCGACCGACGACACCTGGCTCGTCTTCGGCCAGGAGACCACAGGCCTGCCCGCAGACCTCCAGGCGCGCTACCCCGACGACCTCTACAAGATCCCGATGACGGGTCACATCCGCAGCCTGAACCTCGCGACCTCGGTCGGCATCGTCCTCTACGACGGGCTCCGACAGCTCGGCTTTCCCGGCCTGCGCTGACCACGACGCTCGCGCAGCTCCCTGCCCGACAGGGCTGGGACCGACCTCTCTGAGGCGCGCCACCACCACACTGGAGGCATCACCCTCGTTGGGCGGCTCCGCCATCATCGGGTCGCCTGCCACCGAGCCAGGTCCCGGTTCGCCTCCTCGGTTCGCTCGACCCCTTAAACGCCGACGGCGGATGACCCGTGAGGAGCATCCGCCGCCGAACGAAGCCTTGGAAGGCTAAATCACTTCTTCTTCGGGGGAAGCGACGGGCGCGCCGGGGCGGGCACGGCCGGCTTCGGGGCCGACGCCGGGCCAGCGCCAGCGGGCTTCGCCGGGGCCGGGATCGGAGCCTTCGCCGCCGGGGCCGGAGCCGCCGCGGGCTTCGCCGCCGGGGCCGGAGCCGCCGCAGGCTTGGCCGCCGCGGGCTTCGCCGCCGCGGGCTTGGCCGCCGCGGGCTTCGCCGCCGGAGCCGGGGCCGCCTTCTTGGCCGGAGCCGCCTTCTTGGCCGGGGCCGCCTTCTTGGCCGGGGCCGCCTTCTTCGCCGGGGCCGCCTTCTTGGCCGCCGCCTTCTTCGCCGGGGCCTTCTTCGCCGCTTTCTTCGCATCAGCCATGTTGTCTCTCCGAAAAGATGCCGCTCTGTGTTCCCCTCGTGCGGTCCCTGCTGCTCCGGTTATGCGAGGCGTGGCGACATCCGAAACGCCCTCTCCGGGAGCCCAAGGCCCCATCAAACCACACGAAGTCATTGAAGTTAGTGATGATGCTCCGCGCCTTTTCCCAACCGCGAGGCGGCAGGGTCGTCAGCGTGATGGGGGTGATCATGGAGGTGCTCGCGCTTCGAGCCGGTCCGAAACGTCCCCTCCTGCACAGGGTCGGGGATGTCATCCGGTCGGTGCTCAAGCCAGACGATCCGTGAGTCGTCGCCAATCCGGAATCGCCAAATCCCGCCACCGACGAATTCGTCCGCGTGGAGTGAGTAGCGAATCTGGGCTTGCGACGTGGCTTCGTCCTCGACTACGACCGGACCCGCAAGCTCGAATTGGACCACTGCGGGGGTCAGACCGAACCATTCGGCCACCCTCACAACTCCCCGAATTTCTTCGACGAGATGGCCCGCGTTCGCACCGAAGCCGAAGCGCAGAACGGCAATGTCGTCCTGCACGGCGTCTTCGACGCGAGCGCTGGCCCCTCGCCCTTGGTGATTCAAGGCGTCGACCCAACGTCGAATTGCGGATTCATAGCGGCTCAACCGCATATCACTGGCAATATCACGCTCGTGATCGGGGCTCAACCGCTCTCGATCACTTCTCGCACTTTTTTTTTGGCGATCGATCGCGGCGACGATCGCCGACGCGTTCGCGCGATCGATCGCGCGCCCCTCGCACCTCCTCTCGCCCCTCTCCCTCGGATCCACGCCACGTCTCAAGTCGGCTCTACAGGCCATCAAGAGAGGCCTCGCTCGCGAGCGAGGCGCGACCTTCGATCGCGTCGCTTCGTCCTCGGTTCGTCCTCGCGACCGAGAGACCTCTCTCAGTGCGAACGGGTCGACGCACCTCGCACGCCGACCCGACTCCCCCCGTCCGAGGGGGCGCGTCGATCACCAGCTTGTCACTCAGGGCAAGTGCCAGGATCCGACTTAGACCCGCATCCCAGGCGGTCGGGATTGAGATCCGTTCGCCCGCCCCGGGATTTTTCCGGGGACCGCCGCCGCGACCTCCGGGTCACCTCGCGAGGTCAGACCAGTCGGACGACCAGAGGGATCGACCAGACGCGAGCGACCCCCTCGAGCGACCTCGACGCTCACCAGCGACCGCCTCGGCGAGGTCGGTCAGGCCGCTCTCCACCAGCGCCGCCCGCGCTTGTGAGCACGACCTCGACCGCCTCCCGAGCCCACCTGCCGCCCGCATCCGCCGGCTCCGCGCCCCGCCGCTGGGGCAGCCGACGCCTACTTCTTCTTGCCGTGTCCCGGCACCAGCAGGTGCTCGCGGTAGGTCCCGAACTGGAAGCGTGGCGAGTGGTGCTGGTTGTGGCAGCCCGCGCAGTCGTTCGCGGTCGGCTTGGCGATGATGTTGTCGAGGGTCGGGTCGGCGACGTGCTTCGACCCTGGCCCGTGGCACGCCTCGCACTGCACCGCTTCGCGCCCCGCCGTCTTGCCGACGAGCGACCCGCCCGCCTGTCCGTACCCGGTCACGTGGCAGGACACGCACTCGGCGTCGAAGGTCTTGTTCACCTTCTCGAGGGTGACCCACGCGTGGGCGTGCTCGTTCGCCTTCCAGAAGTCCCGGGTCTCGGCGTGGCACTCGAAGCAGCTCTCGGTGCCGGTGTAGACCGCCTGGCCCGGCTTCGCCTCGGGCAAGGTCCCCGCGTTGGCGACGTTGATGCGCGCGAGCTCGTCGTCGAAGGCCTTCAGCACGTCGGTCGCCGCCGGGTCCTGAGGCAGGTCCCACTCGATCGGGGTCTGGATGAAGCCAAACGTCGAGCGGTCGGCCGGCGGGATGGACCGCTTCTGTGCCAGGCGATCGCGATGGTCCTTCACAGCCGCGAGGTGGTGGTTCATCGACTGGATCTCGGGGTCGGTCGCAGGGCGCGTGCGCGTGAGCTCGCCGAGCGACTGCTCGAGGCGCGCGACTCGCTGGTCCACCTGGGCCAGCTCGGCCTCGGACACGACGGACGCGTCCGCGAAGTCCCGCCCGCCACCGACCATCCGGATCGTCAAGCGCCCGAGGTAGCGCCCCTCGTTGTGGAACTGCATGACGCGCGTGCCAGCGACCAGCTCGGCCTCGTCCGAGACGACCGCATGGTCCCCCATCCCGCCCGCCACCGCGAAGTCGATCCCCTCGACCTTTCTCACGAGCCGCTTGGTCTCGCGCAACCCGAGCGCCGAGAGCAGGACGACCACGTCCGACTCCTTCGACAGCGACGCCATCACCTCGCGCGCCGCCGCCTCGGGATCGCCGACCCGCTTCTTCGCATCCTCCGGAACAGGGACCTTCTCCTCGCCCTCCCCTGAAGGCAGGAGCTCCTCGCCGCCGGCCAGCGCGAAGATCCCGACCCGGAGCCCCCCGATCGTGTGGACCACGTACCGCGGCACCTTGGCCCCGGCACCGAGCGTCAGGTTGGCCGCCGTGACCTGGAGCTTGGCGCGCGCCGCGAGGTCTCCGAGGTGCCCGGCGCTGGCCAGCTCGTCGGTGAGCGTCGCACCCGCGACCGCGATCCCGGTGCTCGCCACGAGGTCGGCCGTGACCTCCGCCTGTCGCTCGCGTTGCGCCTTCTTCTTGGCGTCGACGATCGCATCCTCGTAGAAGATCGGTCCCGCGTGGAGGAGCTCGGACCCCGGGTGGGCCTTCCTCCCCTCGGCCAGGAGCGGAATGAGCCGATCGAAGCCACCTTTTTGCAGCTCCACCGTGCACCCGCACGGCCGCAGCACCCCGCGGAGGTCGGCCATGAGAAACAGCGTCGCCTCCCCCGAGACCGGCCCTGCAGGCCGCGGCGCGGCATCGAGCAGGGCCTGCGCATCGGCGGGCGGTGTCACCACCGGAGCAGGCGCCGGCGACGAGCAGGCCGCGAACGCGAGGGGCACGATGAGGGCGAGTCGCTTCATGACGTTCATGGGTTTCATCGTTCGCGACGTTAGCCACCGTCGCTCGCGCGGGTCAACGCCGCTCGTGCTCGGCGCGTTCGCCTTCGCTTGCGCGTTTCACGTGGCGTGTGGTCGCTCACCCGCCGACGCCGACGCCAGCACCGACACGATCGCGGCCGAGACCGCGCTCGAGCCGCTCCGCCCACCGATCGCCGCCCCGATCGACGCCCGCCTCGGCGAGCTCCGCATCGAGGACGTGACCCCTCCCGAGGTGCGCGTCGCCGCGATCCCGCCGGCGCTCCGCGGCATCGTCGAGGCGGCCTTCTTCGCCGACTTCGAGCACGCCCCGGCGGGCCAGGGCTGCCGCGCTGTCGTCAACGTCGGCTATGCCCTGCTCGTCAACCGTCAGCCGGTCCTCACCGCCGACGCCGGCGAGGCGCGCGCCCTGTTCGAAGGCGAGCTCTACTGCCCGACCGGGGGGACCGGAGGCTCGGCGGCTATCGAGGCCTTCCGCCTGAAGCTCGAGCTGCGGCGCGACTTCGGAGGCCTCTCCGGAGGCACCGCGACGAGCCGCCTCGACGAGGTCCTGAGGTCGGTCGTCGCAGACGGCGCAAAGGGACTCTTCGGCCAGGTGAAGATGCGTCACGCCGACGACGCCGAGATCCTCGCTGTCCTCCACACCTCGGACCACCCCGGCCTCCTCTCCGAGGCCGCCTCCGAAGCGGGTGAGCGACGCCTTGTCGGCGCCACCGCCGACCTCGCGCGGCTCGCCGGCCACCCCAACGCACGCGTCGCCACGCGCGCCGGCGCAGCGCTCGGGCTCATCAAGGTCTCGACCCCCGAGGTCGTCCGAGCACTCGTGCACATGACCGAGGGGCCCGACGCCGAGAAGCACCTCGTCGCCATCCATGCGCTGGCCGATCTCGGCACCCCCGAAGCACGCCGCTACCTCGAGTCGCTCGCCGTGGGGCACCCGTCTCCGGCCATCCGCGACATCGCGCGCGAACGCCTCCGCGGCCTCGGGACCATCCTGCCCGAGGCGCCGGAGGCCCGCCCAGAGCCGGTCCCCGACCCCATTCCCTGAGCGCTGCCGCCCGGCCAACGCGTCGTCACGCGATCCCACGCACGGGAATCTTGTCGTCAGATCCAGTCCACCGGAAGATGCGCCCGCGCGCATCCGTAGCTCGCGTGCTTTCTCGCGCCAGGGACCCCCGACGATGTACGAACTGCCCCCGCTCACGACTCGAATCCACCTCCTCGGGATCGGAGGCATCGGCGTCTCCGGCGTCGCCCACGCGCTGATCACGCGCGGCTATCGCGTCTCGGGCAGCGACGTCCGCGAGTCGCAGCTCACCCTCGGCCTGCGCGCGCGCGGCGCCACCGTGACCATCGGACACGCGGCCAAGAACCTCGACGACGTCGACCTCGTCGTCGTCTCGACCGCCATCCCGGCCTCGAACCCCGAGCTCATCGCGGCCCACGAGCGCGGCCTCGAGGTCCGCCACCGCTCCGAGCTCCTCGGCGCCCTGGTCGCCGCGCACCCCGTCGCCATCGGCGTCATCGGCACCCACGGCAAGGGCACGACCTCGGCGGCGATCACCTGGTTGCTCGAGACCGCCGGCAAGAACCCGAGCTTCATCATCGGCGGACTGCTCGACAACTTCGCCAAGACCAACGCGCGACTCACCGGTGGCGACATCCTCGTGGCCGAGGTCGACGAGTCCGACGGCTCGCTCAAGAACGTGCACCCGACGCTCGCCGTCATCAACAACCTCGAGGCCGATCATCTCAATTATTACGAGAGCTTGGCCCATATCCAAGACACCATCGTGCTGGCCCTCGCCAACAACCCGCGCCTCCAGAGGGTCTTCATCAACGCCGACGATCCCGGCGCGCGCGCGCTCATCCCGCGCCTGTCGGTGCCGGTGACGACCTTCGGTCGCGTGCTCGCCGAGCGCGGCGCCGATGTCGAGGCACGCGCCGCCGCGGCCGACTTCGTCTCGGGCCACTTCGTCCTCGCGCACCAGGGCAAGGTCCTCGGCGAAGTCGGCGTCTCCCTGCCCGGCCTCCACAACCTGGACAATGCCCTCGCGGCCTCTTCCGTGGCCCTCCACCTGGGCGTCGGCTCGGCCGACATCGCGCGCGCGCTCGGCACCTTCAAGGGCCTGGAGAATCGCTTCACCGTCGTCCACGCGGCGGGTCGCGTCATCGTGAAAGACTACATCTCGCACCCGACCGGCATCCGCCGCGTGCTCGAGGCGGCCAAGACCAGCGGCAAGAAGACGACCGCCGTCTTCAAGCCCTACCGCTTCACCATGGTGAGCTACCTCCAGGACGACTACGCCGAGGCCTTCCACGACGCCGACCACACGATCATCACGGACCTCTATCCGGCCGGCGAGGTCCCGATCCCCGGCATCGACACCGAGTTCCTCTGCAACAAGATCCGCGCACGCGGCCCGCGCGTGACGCACATCCCCGAGATGCACGACATCGTGCCCTACCTCCTCGGGCTCATCGCGAAGGACGAGCAGGTCGTCTTCTTCGGCGGCGACGACCTCTTCCGCCTCGCCGACCAGATCGCCGCCGAGCTCATCGCCCGCGACGAGGCCGCGCGATGACCACCCAGCCCATGCAGGTCAGCGGCCGCTCCTTCTCGGTGGTCGGCGCCGGCAAGTCCGGCCTCGCCGCTGCCAACCTCCTCGCCCGCCACGGCGGCGACGTGCTGCTCGTCGAAGAGCGCGACATGCCGCGCCCCGAGCCCCTCGACGCGCGCGTCGCGTTCCGCTCGGGAAGCAATCAGATCCGTCCGGGCGACCTCGCCGTGCTCTCGCCAGGCATCGCCGAGGTCTCGCCCGTGCGTGCCGAGATTGCCTCACAAGCATCCGAAGTCATTGGAGAAGTCGAGCTCTTCTATCGACTCTGCCCGGCCCCGATCCTCGCCATCACCGGCACCGACGGCAAGAGCACCGTGACGACCATGGTCGGCGACATCATGCGCGCCGCAGGTCGTCCGACCTTCGTCGGCGGCAACCTCGGCAACCCCCTCTGCGACGATCTCGACACGCTCACGCCCGACCACGTCGTCGTCGCGGAGATCAGCTGCTTCCAGCTGACCACGTGCCGCGACTTCCGTCCGCGCGTCGCCATCGTGACCAACATCGCCGAGGACCACACCGACTACCACGGCTCCTTCGAGCGCTATCAGGCCGCCAAGCGCCTCGTCTGGCGCGCCATGACCGAGGACGACGTCCTCATCCTCAACGGCGACGATCCCTTCATCGCGACCTGGGAGCTCCCTTCCCGCCCGCGCCTCCGGACCTTCTCGCTGAGCTCACCCGACGCGGCCGCGCGCGCCCTCGGAGACGACGCACGCCTCGAGGTCCGAGCGCCCTCCGGCGAGCGCTCATATATAATGATGCGCTCGGAGCTCCCCCTGCTCGGCCGCCACAACGTCCAGAACGCACTCGCCGCAGCGCAGATGGCGGTCGACTTCGGCGTCTCTCCCGAGGTCGTGCGCGAGGCGCTGATGGCCTATCGCCCCCTCGCCCACCGCCTCGCGACCATCGGCACGTTCGACGGCGTGACCTGGGTCGACGACTCGAAGGCGACCTCTCCCAACGCCGCCACTGCCGGCCTCCTGGCGATGCAGACCCCGACCGTCCTCATCGCCGGAGGCTCCAGCAAAGACGCTGACTTCCGGCCCTTCGCCGAGGTCATGCGTCAGCGCACGCGCGCGGTCGTGTGCTTCGGCGCGACACGTCATCAGATCGCTGCCGCGCTCGGATCCGATCACCCGCATGCCGTGGTCGAGACCCTGGCCGAGGCGGTCGAAGCGGCCGCGGGCTTCGCGCGTCCCGGCGACACGGTGCTCTTGTCACCGGCCTGCGCGAGCTTCGATCAGTTCAAGGGCTACGCCCATCGCGGCGAGGTCTTCACGAGCCTCGTCCGCGCACGCAGCGCCCCCTGAGCGACCTCTCGGCGCCGACACGCGCGCGCTCAGCGCCGGCCTGGCCCCGACACACGCACGCGCTCAGCGCCCCCTGGCGCCGACACACGCACGCGCTCTCAGCGCACGCAGCGATAGGTGAGTCGGGTCTCGTAGACGTCCTGCACACCGCTGACGGCGGTCGTCTGCGAGCCGCCCTGCGTGCTCACGCCGCGATTGTTCTTCTGCCGATTCTCGCCGTAGTCGGTGCGCTGCGAGGTGTACGCCTCGGACCCGACCACGACCGTGTCGCGACGCACGATCTCGTAGCGCCCCTTGCCGCAGTGCGCGGCCATCTTCTCGTGCGCGTCGTCGAAGGCCGCGCCCTCGGCCCCGTGCAATGCCAAGACGCCGCCCTCGCCGTCCTGGGACCAGATCGTCGCATTGCCACAGCCCATCCACATCATGGCGCCCACGATCGCGCCCATCACCCGCTTCATCGCCCACCCTCCTCGCATGACATCGGTCCTGTGCATTGGCGCGCGAGCCTCGCATACGACCTCGGCACCATCAATAGCACGCGCACTCGGTGCCAACCGAGGCGGCACCCTGCGACCTCCTCCGCGCGCATCGCGCTCCGACCGCGTTGCGTGTCCCAGCGATTTGGTCGATCATCCCGCCGATGCTGATTGCCGCCCTGGTCGGGCTTGTCGCCGCCTTCCTCGCCTCGATGCCTGTCGCGGGCCCCATCGCCGCGCTCGTCGTGCGCCACGCGCTCGAAGGCCGCCCCAAGACCGCGATGATGCTCGGGTTCGGCACGGGCCTGGCTGAGGGGGTCTACGCCTTCCTCGCCCTCTGGGGGTTCTCGGCCATCCTGGTCCAGTACCCGGTGGTCATCCCGATCTCGAAGATCGTCGCGGCCATCATCCTCATCGGGCTCGGCTTCTGGTTCACGCGCTTCACGCCGCACACCCCGGGGTTCGAGACGACTCCCTCCGCGCCCGCGCCGGCGGCCCCTGAAGCCAAGCACAAGCGGCCAACGCTGACCTCGCTGCAGGTCGACGCCGTCATGAAGCGCGCCGAGACGGCGGAGCGCCCCAAGCAAGCCTTCGGCATCGGCTTCACGGTGACCCTGCTCAACCCGACCTTGCTCGCGACCTGGGCGGCCGCCTCGACCACGATCATGTCGATGAAGCTCTTCCAGGCCGAGGCCTCGAACTCCGTGGCCTTCGCGCTCGGCGTCGTGGTCGGCGGCACGGGGTGGTTCGTGCTCTTGTCGTGGCTCTTGTCGCGCTTCCGCCATCGCTTCAGCCCGCTCACCCTCCAGCGCATCATCCGCGCGATGGGCTGGGGTCTCATGGCGTTGGGCGTCTGGTTCGTCATCGCCTTCGTGCTCTGGCTCACCAAGAGCCCCTGAGCCGGTGAGTGCTCGCACAAGGCCTCGCGGAGCGAGGCTGCCGGCGAGTGCTCGCACAAGGCCTCGCGAAGCGAGGCTGCCGGCGAGTGCTCGCACAAGGCCTCGCGAAGCGAGGCTGCCGGCGAATGCAAATTCTTCGAGGCGACGAGATCGCTCCCGCCGCTCATGCGTACCGCCACCTTTCCTGGAGGTCTCGCATGCGCTCGTTCGCCCTCGCCCTCGTCTCGACGCTCTCCCTCGCGGCCCTCGCCCCGGCCACCCTCGCAGCCAGCCCCGAGCCCACCGGCCCGCGCCAGCAGTTCGTGATCTTCGATCAGCTGACCTTCAACGGCGGCCTCCCCAAGCCGAGCATCGACCTCACGAACCCGCGCCGCGCCGCGTCCTTCGGGCGTCTTCTCGAGCTCAAGAAGGACCTCCTCGCGGGTCTCGGCGCGACCTTGAAGGATCGCTCCCTCAAGTGAGACCCTCCAATCGGAGGTCCCCCATGCAACGTCACATCCTCACCGCCTTCGCCTCGCTGGCCCTCGTCGCCAGCGCGGCTTCCGTCCGCGCCCAGGAGCTCACCGCCACGCCGAGCGGTGAGGTCCTCGTCCGCTATCGACACTTCGAAGGGCACGACCTCGCCCCAGGCGGCGTCGACGACTTCGTGCGCCAGCGCGCGCGCGTGGGCCTGCGCTTCGCGTTCGGGACCGAGGTCCAGGCCTTCGTCCAGCTCCAGGACGTGCGCACCTGGGGCGAAGAGACCGACACGCTGAGCGACTTCTCCGGCGACGGCATCGACCTCCATCAGGGCTTCATCGAGGCCGAGCTCGCGCCCGACCTGCGACTGCGCCTGGGGCGCCAGGAAGTCAGCTACCTGAACCAGCGCCTCATCGGCAACGTCGGCTTCGCCGAGCAGGGACGCAGCTTCGACGCCGCACGCCTCATGGGGGTCTTCCTCGATCAGACCCTCGCCGTCGACGTCCTCTACGCACACGTCCGCGAGGACGCACCCGCCGAGACCCGCATCGCGGACAACCTCGGCGCCCTCGCCGTGCGCTACCAGATGAACGACTACTTCCAGCCGGCCATGCTGCTCGTGGTCGACACCCACGCCCCGACCCAGCGCGCGCGCGTGACCTCGGGGCTCGTCATCCAGTCCGAGATGCCCTTTGGCTTGAAGGCCTCGCTCGAAGGCTACTTCCAGGCCGGCACGGCCAACGTCGAAGGCACCGAGATCGGCCTGGCCGCGTGGATGTTTGCCGCGCGCCTCCGCTTCACCCTCGTGGACTCGGACTTCGCTCCCTTCCTCGAGGCCTTCGCCGAGACCCTCTCCGGCGACGACGACCCGACCGACACCGCCGCGAAGAGCTTCGACACCCTCTTTGCGACCAACCACAAGTTCTACGGCGAGGCCGACTTCTTCGTGAACATCCCGGTCGACACCGCCAACCGCGGCCTCCTCGACGCTGGCGCCGTGCTCGGCACGAAGCTCGGTGAGGACGCGACCGCGCAGCTCGCCTTCCACGTCTTTCAGGCGATGGCCGCCCAGGGTGGCCCGTCGAGCTTTGGCCAGGAGCTCGACCTGACCTTCGGCTGGAAGCCGAACCCGCACCTCTCGCTCGACCTCAACTACTCGCTCTTCTTCCCGGGTGACGGGCTGCGCGCCGACGGCGAGCTCGAGCACTTCGTCTATTCGACCGCGTCCGCCTCGTTCTGAGGCGTTCAGCCCCCTCGGGCGAGCATGACGTGATCGAGGCCGAAAGCGACCTTGTCGCCTGACGAGACGCCGCGGATCCAGGTCGGCTGGTTGTCGAGGACGCCCTCCCAGCGCTCGCCTTCCTGGCCGGTGACCTCGACCCAGACCCCCTCGAAGCGCCCCTGCGCGTCGGGGCTCTTGCGCTCCATGACGAGCAGCGCATAGCCCCCGACCGAAGGTGCCCCAGGGTCGCGGTCCCATCGGATGGGGGCGACGTGCGGCCCGAGATCGCCCAGCGCGCGCGCGGCCTCACGCGTGACGAAGGCCCAGGCGTCGCGCCCGTCGTGGCGGCGCGGCTTGCCGGTCTTGGCGTCGATGATGTCGTCTTCCATGGACTCCTCGATGCGGTTGGCGGTGCGCCGATGGCTCTCGGCTGCGCTCAGATCGCGGTCGGGAGGCCACTCACGCCCGAGGCCTCGGCGCTCTCCGCCAGGATCTCGAAGGCGGCCCCACGCGGTGAGAGAAGCCGCTCGACCCCGCCTGCGCTCTTCAGCTCGAGATCGAGCGTCGCGATCTTGCTGTTGATGCAGAGCTTCTTTCCGCCCGGCGGGTTCTTGTACCAGAGCGTCACGAAGTCGGCCGCATCCGCGTGCATCGTCCCCTCGATCGAGAGGCCCGAGCCCTTCGCCTTGAAGCGCCACTCGACCCGATGGCGCGGCCCTCCCGCGCGCGGGCCGCGCAGGAAGCCATCGATCGAGGCCCGCCCGAAGACCGTGTGCAGCGCATTCAGGCGGTGCTCGACGCCGCGGTGTCGGAACACGATGGGGGTCATCGTCGGCAAAAGCACCGGCCCGATCTTCACGCGCGCGGACGCGAGCTCGATGAACGACTCGGGGTGGTCCGCGAACCCTGCGACCTGCCCCCAGGCGTATCGGTCGGTGTGGCGCTCACCCCAGTTGTGGTTCGTGCTGCCCATCCAGCCGTCGACCTCGAGCTCCTTGCCGCCCACCTCGAAGTGCCCGCCGAAGCGCACGTTGGGCGCCATGACGAGCGACTTCGCCTTCGGGAACGAGCCCGCATAGAGCCCCTCGGGCAAGAGCAGGAGCGGGTCCTGACCGCCCTCCATGCGCACGTCCCACGCGATGTCTCCCGGCCCCGTCGCGCGCCCGGAGGCACGCCGCGGCTCGAGCGTGGCGGCCCCGATCCGCACCCCCAGGCCGCTGGTCGGGAAGAGGGCGTCGGTCAACGGGAAGGCCTCGCGCGCGACGACGTGCTCACCGCGCTCACCGTCGAAGACGATGGCGAAGAGCTCGGCGACCGCGTCGCCCGGCGCCCCGGCCATGGCCGTCACCGTGTAGCGCACCCAGAAGGCCAGCGGCCGCGTCGGGTGGTTGCCGCGAAGGAACCAGCTCTCGTAGTGCCCCTTCGCCTCGCCGAGCCGGAAGCGCGCGCCCTGGGGATCGACCTTGGTCATACCGCATGCCTACCGCGCCTCACGGCCACGATCAAATGGTGAGACTCCTCGGTCGCGAATTCGTGCAAGGCCCCGCGGAGCGAGGCTGCCGGCGAGTGCAATTCCTGAGGCTCACCCGAAGCACGCGCGCAGCTCGGCCTTCTTGACCTTGCCCATCGCGTTGCGCGGCAGGGCTTCCACGAACGCCCAGCGACGCGGCCGCTTGGCGTCGACGAGGTGTCGCTCGAGGTGCGCGACGAGCTCTGCGTCCACCGCAGCCTGCCCCTCCCGCAAGACCACGACGGCCCCGACGACCTCGCCCCACTTCGCGTCGGGCACACCGAGCACGGCGCACTCGGCAAAGCGCCCCGAGGCCATCAGCACGTCCTCGATCTCGCCGGCGCCGATCTTGTAGCCGCCACTCTTGATGATGTCGGTCGAGGTCCGCCCGAGGATGCGCCACGAACCGGCGTCGATCACCGCCGTGTCGCCCGTCCGGAACCACGCGCCGCGGAGGTCGCCCTCCTTCGTGCTGGCGTCGTCGGGCGCTGCGCGGAAGGCCTCGCGCGTGGCGTCTGCCCGACCCCAATACCCATCCATGAGGCCGTCGCTCTGGACCTCGATCTCGCCCGGCCCTGTCCCCGCGTCGGCGCCGTATTCGTCGACGAGGCGCAGCGTGACGCCCGGCACGGGCTGCCCGACCGCGCCGGGACGTCGCTCACCGCGGTACGGATTCGAGAGCGTGAAGAGCGTCTCGGTCATGCCGTAGCGCTCGAGGATGCGGTGGCCGGTCGCGCGCTCGAAGCGCTCGAAGTCGCGCTGGGACAAGGCCGCCGAGCCCGCGGTGAAGAGGCGCGCACCCGCCAGGGAAGCGCACGCGGAGGCATCGGTCTCGAGCCGCTCGAGCAGGAGGTGATACATCGTCGGGACACCCATGAAGACCGTGGCACCCTGGTCGAGTGCGCTCACGACCGCGTCGACGGTGAAGCGCGGGATGAGCTCGACCTCGGCGCCTGCGACGAGCGGCCCGAGCAGGGCCAGCCCGAGCCCGTGCACATGGAACAGCGGCAGCGCGGCGATGACGCGGTCCCGCGGCCCGATCTCCCAGAGGCGCATCATCGCCCCGAGGTTCGCGCCCAGCGCTCGGTGCGAGAGCATCACCCCCTTGGGGCGCCCGGTCGTGCCCGACGTATAGATGAGCATCGCCAGCGCATCGCGCGACGGCGGCTCGGGCCAGGTCGCGATGGACTCGTGCGCGGGGTCCTCCAGCGCATGAAGGTCCTCGTCGCGCAGGACCAGGCGCGCCCCCGAGTCACCGATCACATGGGCCAGCTCATCGGCTCCGTAGCGGGTGTTCGCCGGCACATGCACCACGCCGAGCCGGAGATGCGCGAGCACCACCGCGACGTGCGCGGCCGAGCTCTCGGCGCAGACCACGACGCGATCACCCGCCTGCACCCCCAGCCGCGCGAGTCGAGCCGCATGCCGCCGCATCAGCCGATCGAGCCCATCCCACGTCCACACGACGCCGAGGCTGCGCAGCGCCGGAGACGCCAGCGCAAGCGTCGAAATACTCTGCACGATCTCGGAGACTTGCGGTTCACGTGTCATGGCTCGAGGCCTCCTTCCCGCCCGCGATGACAGACGGTCACGCCGTTTTCGCCGGATCGGAGGCCGAGTTGTCAAGGTGTCACAGGCCGCGGCCGGCACCGGCCCGCGCGGCACCTGGGGCCCGCACTGTAGGCCATCGAGCGCGCTGGCACGCGCCTTGCGATGCCCCTCCTCATGGAGGTCCCGATGGTCCCTGCTCAGTCCCTCTACCGCCGCTTCAAGAAGGCCTTTCGCCCGATGCTCGCAACCGACCCGGCCCGCACCGACGTCGATTCGCTCATCGTGCTCCGCAGCCAGGTCTTCTCTCGACTCGGCCTGCCGACGACGCGCCACAACGTCGAGCGGCTCATCCTCTGCGCAGCCGCCGGGCTCTCGTTCCGTGTCTTCGTCCGCGATCTCGACTATTTCTTTCCGCAGGGTCTGGTCGCGGACGAAGCCCTCTTCCTCATCGCCTTCGCCGAGCACTGCCGCACTCGCAAGGCCCAGACCAACCGCGCCCGCCGCTACGAGGCCGAGGCCCTCCTGGGCCTGCCTCATGACGGACACGCGTCACCGGCAATCGACGCGTGGCTCGCCGGCCTCCTCCCCTACTCCGCCCTGCACATGACCCTCAGGACCGAGGCCGCCGCAGCCTGACGCGTCGCATACACGTCGCGTGGCTCGCCGGCCTCCTCCCCTACTCCGCCCTGCACATGACCCTCAGGACCGAGGTCGCCGCAGCCTGACGCGTCAGCCCCTCACTCGGCCACGCGCGGCAGCTGCTTCGAGAACCAGCCGCCCGTCAGCGCATCGAGGTCCGCCGTCAGCGCATCCACGCGCAGCTGCGACTTCACGGCCTTCTCGACCGAGCTGGCCGGATCGAGCTCGAGGTCGACCTGGAGCTGGCGCCGCGCAAAGTAGAGCTTGTTGACCGTGGTCAGCAGGTCCTCGCGCTGATTGACGATGCGCTCGATCTGGCGCGACGTCGCGATCTGGTCGCGGTTGAAGACGATGCGCGTCAGGTCCCAGTCGGCCTGCAGCTCGAGGACCATCTGGTTGTCCTTCGACACCAGGTCCGAGAGCGAGCCGCTGCCCGCGCTGGTCGTGCGCACGTCGTTCTGGTCCGCGGTCGTCGACCGCAGACGACCACGCAGGCTGCGCGGCAGCACATAGGCCCAGTGCGAGGTCGCGAGCCACCCATCGTACGCATCCGGGTTCACGCGCGCATAGCGCATCGCGGCCTGCTGGACGTCGACCACGGTCGGCTCGTTGCCGAACTTCTGCAGGACGCGACGGGCTTCGCTCTTCGGATCGGCATGCGCCGGCACCGCCATCGAACCCGCGAGCAGCACCACCGACCACACCATGACCAGTCTCTTGTTCATCGCTTAATCCCCTGAAAGTCTCGGTAGATCGAAGAGTCTGCCGACGCTCCACATGGCAGCCGAGGGCCCGTTCGAAGCGGCAGGCGAAGGTCCCTCTCCGGGTGCTTCGCTCTGCGTGGGCGCAGCCTTGGGCGCGTTCTTCGTCGCGCCGTCGATCGGGAAGCGCCCGCCGGTGTAGACGTGCAGGTCGGCCTCGAGCCGCTGCAACGTCAGGAGGTCCTTCACGGTCTCACGCACGGTGCGCTCGCCCGACGCGGTCGCGAGCTCGATGCGCTTGCGCGCCCAGTTCTGATAGATCGGCAGCACCACGTCACGGACCTGATCCAGCTGCTTGCGCGCGCGGATGCGCGTCGTCTCGAGGTTCGTACGGGTCCCCTCGAGCGCCACCGTCAAGGCCGGCATGAGGTCCCAGACCGCGAGCACCAGGAAGTCGTCGTCGCGCGGCCGCACCTGCACCGCATCGAGGATGCGCGTGTCGATGGTGGGGATGTACTGGTAGTCCTCGTTGCGCATCCGATTCCAGCGCCAGCGCAGCTGCACCGTCGGGAGCAACCACGACAAGCGCTCTTCGATGGCCCACGCATCGACCTCGTCCATGTTCACGCCACGCGACTTCGTCGCCCAGCTCCGCACCTCGTCCGCGCTCGGCCACCCCGCCAAGGCGACCTCGGCCAGCCTCTTGGCCGACGCCCCATAGCTGCCCGAGGCATCCGCGACGAGGCGCCACGCGCCCGACCGACCGACCGCCCACAGCTCGGCGACGCCACCGAAGCCCGGTGCGACGTCGAGGAGCCGCCGATCGAAGAGCCCCTCGGTCACGCGCTGCCACCCTTCGTCCGCCTTCCAACGCCAGGCGCCCTTGGCACCCACCGCCCAGCGCGCGCCCTCGCGCCCCCGCGCCAACCGCGCAGCCCCCGGGACCTTGGTGCTCTCCTCGACGATCGGGACCTCGCCGGCCTTGGTGCTGATCCTCGCGACCAGCCCCGCGCCCGCCACGAGCAGCGACCCCTCGCCATCGGCGAGCACATCGTAGAGTCCGTTGTCCTCACGACCGCCGACCGCCAGCCGGTCATACCCATCGACGGACCTCGACGCGATGCGCAATCCGCGCGACGTCGCTGCCACGAGACGCCCGTCGGAGATCACCAGGCCGCGGACCTGGAGGTCCTCTTCCAGGCCGCGCGCCGCGCGCCCGATCCCGTCCGTCCCGATCTGATAGAGGCCGTTGTCGGTCGCGACCCAGACCCGCCCGTCCGGCGTGACCGCGACGTCGTTGGCCGCGATCTTCCGACCAAAACGGATCTCGCGCTCGGTCCCCATGCGCCGCGCCGCACGCGCCACCGAGAACAATCCGCGACTCGTGCAGGCATAGACCACATCGCCGTAGACCCGGATGCGGACGACGCCGAAGCGCTGCTCGGTGCCATCGTCCTCGCCGCCGATGTTCTCGCCGTCGTCTTCGCCCTCGCGACCGCGGTCATCGCCGGTGTCGACCGTGATCCCGTCCTCTTCTTCGTCGTCCTCACCCGGCTCGTTCAGGTTGGGCGCGCCGACCTCGCCCTCGTCCTCGTCATCGTCGATGGGCTGGCTGCCGGTCTCGCGCACCTGGCCCGACAGACGCGACATCTGCAGCACCAGATGGAAGCTCTGGCCTTCGTCCTCCGACACCCAGAGGCTCGTGGCGCTGCCGAGCCACACGACCTTGGGGTTGTCGGGGTCGGTCGCGACCGCGGTCATGCCCGAGCTCGTCGCCACCGGGCCCGCGGGCTCCCAGGTCTGGGCGCGTGCCACGGGGCTCGTGACACCGACCATGGCAGCGCTTGCCAAGACGATGATGGCAAGGAGGAAGCGGTGACGGGCGGAGATCGAGACCACCATGAGCCGGCGGAATCTACCTTCGATGTGCCCCGCGCGCAACCGCGCCTCGACCGGACACGTGCGAGCCTATCGGACGAGGCGCTCGAAGAGGTGGTCGAGGCTCTTGGCTGGGTCCTGGCACAGCCCCGAATGCACCGCCGACACCTGGAGGATGGTGCTGCGCGGGGCCACGAGCCAGTGCCAACGCTCGCGCTGCGTGAGGCGCGCGACCGGCCCGGCGGCGGCCTCGCCACGCGCGACGCGCGCGAACGCGTCCAGGTGATCGCGCACCAGCTCGACGTCGAGCTCTGGCCAGAGCGCCTTCAGCCGCGCCTCGTCGACCGCGATCCGCACGGCGAGGTAGTCGCACTTCAGCGCATAGAGCACGACGCCGACGTTCATCAGCTCGCCGCGATCGATGCGCGGGACCACGCGCACCATCGCGTAGTCAAACGTGGTGCGCTCGGGCACGGGCCGCCTCCTCGGCAAGGTGGGGCAGCGCCTCGACGCGCGCCGTGAGCCAGGCCGCGTACTGCTCGCGGCTCGGCAAGGTCATGTGCGCCCCATCGAGCCACGTGTCGGGGATCGCCGCGCACAGCGCCGCGATGACCTCGGGGGTCCAGGCCGCCTGGAGGTCGCCGACCGCTGCCGCCAGGCCACTGGCACGCGACAAGAGGACGTGCCCCCCGAGCCGCGAGAAGGCCGAGCGCGCACCTGCCAGCGGGGCCTCTTGGCGCCAACCATATTGAAAGTAGAGCGCCGCCCCGTGATCGATGAGCCAGAGCCCGCGCTTGCCGCGCTGTCCGCCGTCGTGCCACTCGAGCAGGTTCGGGTTCTTGGCGCTGCGATCCGGGTTCGTGATGAACGCATCGAAGAGCACGATGCGCGAGGCGAGCTCGCTCGAGGGGGCAAGACTCGCCGCGGGGTCGAACGTGATCGAGCCGGGCAGGAAGTCGAGCCCGAGGTTCAGCCCGACGCTCGCTAGCAAGAGGGCGTGGATCTCCGGATCCGGCTCGTTCCGCCCGAGCGCCGAATCGACCTCGACCAGCACGACCTCCGGCATCGGCAAGCCCGCGGCCCGCGCCAGCCCCGCCGCCAGCAGCTCGGCCACGAGCACCGGCGTCCCCTGCCCGGCCCCACGCAGCTTCACCACATAGAGCCCGTCGTCGTCGGCCTCGATGAGCCCAGGCAAGGACCCACCCTCACGCAGCGCCGTCACGTAGCGCGTCGCCACCACCGTGCGCGGCCCCGTGCCGGGTCGCTGCGCCGCCTCAGAACCCATCGGGCGTGAACTCGACGTCCCAAGGGACCCACGACTCGACCGCCACTCCGTCGAGCGTCGCTGGCTCGAAGACCGCGCGCATGCCGACCTCTTTCGCCTCGCGGTCGAAGGCCGGTCCGGCCCCGCGCACGACCTTGGCCTGCTTCACGCGACCGTCGGTCCCGACCAGCAACGACAAGCGCACGATCACCGCGCCCGCCCGCGGCGGCGCGTCGGCCGGCCACTCGCCGCGTGGCCTCACCTTCACGCGCGCGGCCACCCGCTTGACCTCGCGGATCTCCGCGATCCCGCCCCCCGTGCCGCCGACGACACCGTCGTCCCGACGCGGTACCGCGACATCTTCGACCGGCTTCTTCGTGATCGACGGGTCTCCCAACGAGTCGATCTCACCGCTCAAGATGGCCATGCCGCCGCCTTGGACCGTGCCGAGGCCAGCCAGCGCCAGGGCGACCGGCTCGGGCGGCTTCTTCGGGCCCTCGGGCTTGGGCTTCTTCGGCGTCGCCCGATCGGGCGCGGGCTTCGGAGCCTCGACCACGACCGGCTCGGGCGGCTTCACCACCTCGGGCTCAGGCGGCTTCACCTCCGGCTCGGGCGGCTTCACCACCTCGACCTTCGGCAGCACCAGGGCCACGTCCTCGGGCTTCACGAGCTTGGGCACGAGGCAGCTCGGCGTCTCGTCGTCGACCGCGACCGTGCGCGGCCCGACCTTCCACGCGACCCCCTCGCCCTTCTTCGCCGTCACGACGAAGGCCGAGTCCGGGTAGGCCCCGCTCGACCCGGGCGCGAAGTGCGTCGGCCTGCGCTCGGCCCCACCGGCGCTGGCCGGCAGGATGGCGTTGTCCTCGCCGAAGGGTACGTCGACCGCCTCGGCCTCGGTGTTCGTGAAGCCGAAGTGCACCGCCATGCCGCCCGTGCCGAGCGGCATCACGCACAAGATGCGCGGTCGCACCGGGTGGTAGCGGGCCTCGATCCCCCACGCCAGGAGCCCCAGCAGCACCGCACCAGAGGCCACCGCGATCGCGAAGCGCGCGCCGCCGCTCAACGTCGCAGAGCGAGCCTTCGATCCCCTTGCCGGTGCCTGCGCCACCACCTCACTCGATCTCCATCGGTTTGGTGTTCATTCCGACGTTGCCGACCCCGAGCACGCGCAGCGTGTCGACGACGGTCAGCACCGCCCCATGGGTCAAGCGCTCGTCGGCCGCGACAAAGGCCTCGAGGGTCTTGCCGTCGCGCTGGAGCTCTTTCACGCGTGCCTTCACGGCGTCCAGCGTGGACCGCTCGCCATTGAGGAACAAGGTCCCGTCCCGGTTCATCGCGATCGAGAGCAGCGAGGTGTTCGTCTCTTCGGCCGACGCGGCCTTCGGGAGCTGGATCGGCACGTTCTTCGGCAGGACCTTCTCGACGTCCTTCTCGTCCTCGCGCACGAACTCGGTCGTCACCATGAAGATGATGAGGAGCACCAACGCGATGTCGACGAAGGGGACGATGTTGATCTCGTTGAACCCATCATCGTCATTCGACTGCGCGCCACCGGCCATCTCAGCGTCCCCCGCCCGACGGCCCGCGCGACTTCAGGTGCGCCATCAACATGCGCGCCATGCTCTCGGTCTCCGACGCCATGACCTTGATGCGGTTCTTGAAGACGTTGAAGGCCACGACCGACGGAATGGCGACCCCGAGGCCGACCGCGGTCGCGACCAGCGCCTCGCCGATCTGCGCCATGACCTTGCCCTTCAGCTCGGCCCCCTCGAGCCCGCTGCCGAGCGCCGCGAACGCGGTCAGGATGCCGATGACCGTGCCGAAGAGCCCGATGAACGGGGCGGAGTTGCCGAGGGTCCCGAGGATGGGCAGCCACCGATCATAAGAAGTGCGCTCGCGCGTGATGGCCGCCTGCACGACCTCCTCGACCGACTCGACCCCGTCGTCCCACGCGTCCAGGGCCGCGTTCAGGACCCCACCCGTCATCCCGCCGAGCCCGCTCACACGCTCGCGCGCCTTGGCGGGCCCACCCTCGCGGACGGCCTGGATGACCTGCTTCGAGAGGGCGTTCGCGTCGACGCGGTGCTTCGAGAAGAAGAGCGCACGCTCGACCACCACGATGATCGCCACGAGCAAGAGCCCGAGCAGCAACCAGAGCACCCAGTCGGCCCCCAGCGATTCGAGGAACTGGGCGAGCTTGTCGGTCAACGAGCCGAGTAGAACCATCGTATCCATGTCTCCCCGCGGGGATGCTGGCGCCCGCGAAGTGCATAGGTATAGGCGCGAGCCGCGTTCGGGCTACTGATATCCCACGAAAAGTGTTAGCCACTCTCCGCATGAAGGTCCTCGGTGTCGACCCGGGCACGCTCGCGACAGGTTGGTGCATCGTCGAAGCGATGCCCGGCGGTCCGCTCCGCCCCCACGCTCACGGCGTGATCCGCACGCGCGCCGCCGACCCGCTCTGGGATCGCCTGGCCCTCATCCACGCGGAGATCCTCGCCGTGGCCCAGGCCCACCGACCCAGCGCGCTCGCCCTCGAGCAATGCTTCGTGGGCAAGAACATCCAGTCGGCCTTGAAGCTCGGCCACACGCGCGGCGCCGTGATGGTCGCCGCCAAGACCGTCGGCGCCGACGTCTTCGAATACGCCCCGAGCCAGGTGAAGAGCGCCGTCACCGGGTCGGGCCGCGCCGAGAAACACCAGGTGGCCGAGATGGTCCGTATCCTCTTGGGGCTGCCCAAGACCGCCCCCGCCGACGCCTCCGACGCGATGGCCGTCGCCATCTGCCACATCAACGGCTCGACCCAGCGCATCCTCGCGCACGCGGTCGTCACCGCCGGAGCCCGACGATGATCGGCTGGCTCGGCGGCAACCTGAAGGCCCGCGACAGCGAAGGGCGCCTCGTCCTCGAGGTCGGCGGCGTCGGCTACCTCGTCTCGGTGCCACTCTCGGTCGCGGCCGACGTCGCCATCGGCGCGCCGCTCGAGCTCTGGATCCACACGCACGTGCGCGAGGACGACCTCGCCCTGTTCGGCTTCGAGGACGAGGTCGAGCTCCAGACCTTTCGCGCGCTGACCGCCATCTCCGGCGTCGGGCCGAAGGTCGCTCTGGCGGTGCTCGGGCAGACCCCACCCGCCGAGCTCGCGAGCGCCGTCCTGGCTGGCGACATCGCGCGCCTCTCGCGCGCCAAAGGGGTCGGCAAGCGCCTCGCCGAGCGCCTCGCCGTCGAGCTCAAGGGCAAGCTCGACTTCGTGCCATCGACGCCGACCGTCGCCCCGACCCCGGCCAAGCCCGGCAAGAAGACCCCGTCGGAGCGCCTCTGGGATGACCTCCGCAGCGCGCTCGGCAACCTGCAGTACCGGCCGAAAGAGGTCGAGCTCGCCCTGGCGCAAGTGCGCAGCGAGCTCGGCGAGGCCCCGGGCGACTTCGACCAGGCCCTGCGCATGGCGCTCGGTCTCCTGAGGAAGTGATGGCGAAGCCGACGCCCAAGCCCACGCCCAGGACCGAAGAGCGCGAGCTCACGGCCGTGACCCGCGACGACGACGCGCGCTTCGACCGCGCCCTCCGGCCGCGCGCCTTCGACGACTACGTCGGGCAGAAGCAGCTCGTCGACAACCTGAAGGTCTTCGTCAAGGCGGCCAAGCTCCGCGGCGAGGCCGTCGACCACATGCTGTTCTCGGGCCCGCCCGGCCTCGGCAAGACGACGCTCGCGCACATCATCGCCAACGAGACCGACGCCAACCTGGTCATCACCTCGGGCCCCGCCATCGAGCGCAAGGGCGACCTCGCCGGCATCCTGACGAACCTCCAGCCGCGCGACGTGCTCTTCATCGACGAGATCCACCGCCTCCAGGCCGCCGTCGAAGAGAACCTCTACCCCGCAATGGAGGACTTCCAGTTCGACCTCATCATCGGCGAGGGCACCTACGCCCGGAACATGAAGATCCAGCTGCCGCCGTTCACCCTCATCGGGGCCACGACGCGCGCGGGTCTCCTCACCTCGCCGCTGCGCGACCGCTTCGGCATCGTCGCGCGCTTGGAGTACTACGCCGTCACCGATCTGGTGACCATCCTCCACCGCTCGGCCGGCCTCCTCGACATCGCCCTCGAAGAGGGCGGCGCCCAGGAGATCGCACGCCGCAGCCGCGGCACCCCGCGCATCGCCAACCGCCTCCTCCGCCGCGTGCGCGACTTCGCCGCGGTCGAGGGCAAGTCGGCCATCGACCACGACATCGCGCGCTATGCGCTGGGCCGCCTCGACGTCGACGCGCTCGGCCTCGACGCGATGGACCGCCGCTACCTGGAGACCCTCATCGACTTCTACCAGGGCGGCCCGGCCGGCATCGAGACCATGGCCGTCGCGCTCTCGGAAGAAAAGGGCACCCTCGAGGACGTCTACGAACCCTACCTCATCCAGGAAGGCTTCCTCCAGCGCACCCCACGCGGGCGCGTGGCGACGCCGAAAGCCTACCAGCACCTCGGCAAGGCCATGCCGCGCGGCGGCGGCGGCTCGCAGGGCACCCTCGTCTGATCGCCCCAGGACTCCGCATGGACACGCCCCTCGACCTGGACCCCACGACGACCGATCCCCTCGACGTCTTCGTGCGCTGGTACGAGGAAGCCAAGGCGCTCCCCGAGCGCGAAGCGATGACGCTCGCGACCCTCGATGCCACCGGCCAGCCCGAGCTGCGCACCGTCCTCCTCCGTGGCCTCGAGCTCGGCCCCGGCCGCGAAGGCCTCGTCTTCTACACGAACTACCAGAGCACCAAAGGCCGCCACCTGCTCTCGGACCCGCGCTGCGCCGCCCTCTTCTATTGGGGTGATCTCCTCGGCCACAGCCCCTTCCCAGGCCGTCAGGTGCGCGTCACTGGCACGGCCCAGCCGGTCCCCGCCGAGGTCTCGGACGCCTACTTCGCCTCGCGCCCACGCCTGTCCCAGCTCGGCGCCTGGGCCTCCCCGCAGAGCACACCCATCGCCTCACGCGACACCCTGGAGAGCGCCGTCCTCGCCGTCGCCGAGCGCTTCCCGGGCGCCACGCCGGTCCCGCGCCCGCCGCACTGGGGCGGCTTCCACCTCGTCATCGACACGATCGAGCTCTGGCAAGGACGCCTCGGTCGTCTCCACGATCGCTTCCGCTTCGCGCGCGACAGCGCCTCGCCGACCGGCTGGACGGCCTCGCGCCTGGCCCCTTGAGGCCGTGAGCCACCTCGCGCGTAAGGCCATTCCGCGCGCCTTTTACAAAGCCGCGACATCTCTCGAATCTCGGCCGGTAAATAGCCGAGCTCTGGCGGGCGTAAGGCACCTGTCTGCGGAAAGGAACCCGACCATGCGCCTTGGCCCCTCGTCCTTGTCTGGCTCGTTCGCCTCGATCGTCGTCACCGTCGCCGCCCTCGCCTCGACCGCGTGCGACGGCAGCTTCACGACCCCCAACGGGACCCCGGTGCCGCCCAGCCGCGACACCACCCAGCCCGCCGACACCGACACGCGCGCGCCCGACACGACCGACACCTCGAGCCCGCGGCCGACCCCCGCGGACACCACCGATACGACCCAGCCTCACCCCTCGGACACGCACACGCCCGACACGAGCCTGCCCGACACCAGCGACGCGACCGACACCCGCACCGATACCGGGCCGAACGCGTGCGATGCGGACACCTACCTCTGCGGTGGCAGCGCGTCCGACCCGACGATCACCTGGTGCGACCGCGGCGAGCTCCAGGCCACCTCGTGCGCGACGGTCTGTCGCGACGCCGGCTACACCTACACGACGGGCTGCGGCTACGACCCGACCTACGACGGCGACTCGTGCTACTGCGACAACGAGGCGCCCCCCGCGCCGACCTGCTCGGTCTCGGCCTGCGCGGCGACCTGCGCGGCCCAGGGGCGCGAGGCCCTCGGCTGCGGCTCGGGCTCTTGCGTCTGCGGCGCCCTCCTCCCGTCGCAGTCCTGCGCGCCGACCGGCTGGGAGTGCCGCGGCGATGATCTCAGCTACTGCGATGGCGGTACGCGCGACACGTGGAGCTGCGATGACGTCTGCCGCGACTCGGGCTACGCCTTCGCCTCGGGCTGCGGCTACGACGCGAGCCTCGGCGGCGACACCTGCTTCTGCGAGGACGACGCGTGCACGGCCGGCGAAGACCTCTGCCTCGACGCCGACACGATCGAGACCTGCGGCAGCTCCGGCCCGGTGACCTGGTCTTGCGACGCGGTCTGCTACAACGCCGGCTACGACTTCTCGACGGGCTGCGGCTATGACGGCAGCCGCCAGATCGACTCCTGCTTCTGCGCCGACGCCCCCTGCAACGGCTGGGAGTTCCAGTGCAACGACGGCCTCTGCCTGGACCAGGCCTACACCTGCGACGGCATCTTCGACTGCTCGGGCGGTGAGGACGAGCTCGGCTGCTTCTGATCACCGCCGAAGCCTCGCTTCGTCAGCCGATCCGCACCCGCCTCAAAGGCCCGCGAGCCCACCTCGCGGGCTTTTCGCGTTTCCTGGGGCCGCGTCGTCGCCCCGCGTGGCAGGGTCGATCGACCCTCTGTGGCGCCGCGTTTCCCATTGACGCCCCCCAGAGGCCCAAGCATGCTCCGCGGCCGCAAGGAGCATTACCATGCGACATCTCATCATCGCCCTCGTCACGACCCTCTCCGCCACCGCGTGCGGCGGCAAGAAACCCGAGCCCCAGCCCGTCTCGAACGAGCCTGCCAAGGCCGAGACCAAGCCGGCCGAGCCCGCCGCCAAGCCCGCCGAGGCCGACGCGAAGCCGGCCGAGCCCGCGCCCAAGGCGGCTGAAGCCGACGCTGCCAAGCCCGCCGAAGCCGACGCTGCCAAGCCCGCCGAGGCCGACGCCGCCAAGCCCGCCGAAGCCGACGCCGCCAAGCCCGCCGAAGCCGATGCCAAGCCCGCCGAGGCGAATGCCGACGCCAAGCCCGCGGCGCAGGCCGACGGCACTCCGACCGCGACCACCCCGACCTCCGAGGCCCTCATGGATCCCGCCAAGCTCAAAGAGACCGCGCCCGCGACCTACAAGGTCAACGTCAAGACCACCAAGGGCGACTTCGTCATCCAGGTGAACCGCGACTGGGCCCCCAACGGCGCCGACCGCTTCTTCAACCTGGTCAAGAACGGCTACTACAAGGACATCGCGTTCTTCCGCGTGATCTCCGGGTTCATGGCCCAGTTCGGCATCCACGGCGACCCGAAGCTCAACACCGTGTGGCGTGACGCCTCGATCGCGGACGACCCGGCCGGCAAGCAGTCGAACACCCGCGGCCGCATCACCTTCGCGACCCGCGGCCCGAACACGCGCACCGTGCAGCTCTTCATCAACTTCGCCGACAACAACCGCCTGGACCAGATGGGCTTCTCGCCGTTCGGCGAGATCGACGACGCCGGCATGAAGATCGTCGACTCGCTCTTCAGCGGCTACGGCGAAGGCGCCCCGCGCGGCCGCGGTCCCGATCAGGGCCGCCTCCAGGGCGAGGGCAACACCTACCTGAAGGCCGAGTTCGGTCAGCTCGACTACCTGATCTCCGCCGAGATCGCTCCCTGAGGTCCCGTCGCGCGCGGGGCCTCCATGATCCCGCGCGCGACGCCTCCGCCGCATGACCGACCCCGCCCACGAAGACCTCTGCGGTCACTGCTGGGAGCCGACTTCCCAGCCCCTCCTCTGCGAGCACTGCGGGCAGTCCGTCGAACTCCGCGGCGAGCGAGGCACCTACCGACTCGAGGCGCGCCTGGGCGAAGGCGCCTCGGGCGTCACCTTTCGCGCGCGCCGCTCGGACGACGACCAGAAGGTCTGCGTCAAGGCGCTGAGCTTTCGCGGCCTCACGAGCTTCGAAGCCGAGCGCGTCTTCACGCGCGAGACGACGACGCTGCGCCAGCTGCGGCACCCGCAGATCCCGAACTACATCGATAGCTTCACCACGGGCCACGGGCGCAACCTCGCCCTCGTCCTCGTGCAGGACCTGGTCGATGGCAGGGACCTCGCCGAAGCCGTCAAGGCCCGCCGCCCGTCGGTCGACGAGGTCCTCGACACGCTCGACGAGCTGCTCTCGATCCTCGAGTACCTCCACGGCCTTGCGCCGCCCGTCATCCATCGAGACATCAAGCCCAAGAACCTGATGCGCCGGGTCGACGGACGCCTCGTCCTCATCGACTTCGGCGCCGTGAAAGACGCCGTCCACGCCTCCTTCGACCCGGGCATGAGCCTCGTCGGCACCGTCGGCTACATGGCCCCCGAGCAGCTCCGCGGCGAGGCCACGCCCGCGAGCGACCTCTACTCCGTGGGCATGCTCGCGGTCTTCTTGTTGTCCGGCCGCGAGCCCGCGACCCTCATCGACGACGATCACGAGGTCCGTTGGGAGCGCGCGGTCTCGGCCTCCGCCCCGGTCCTCGCCTGGCTCCGCGCGATGACCCAGCGACGTCCCAGCGAGCGACCCGCCAGCGCCGCGGCGGCGAGACGTCAGCTCGAGGCCGCGCGCAACGAGCC
>JAEUKJ010000132.1 GCA_016792665.1 Deltaproteobacteria bacterium
ACCACGGGTCGCCGACGGCGCGTCGGGGCGGAGGATCTGCCTCGCTGCGCCCAGGAAATCAACCGAAAAACGGCAGCCCACGGCGATCGCGCCACGCCGCAGAGACACCGCCAGCGCGACGCCCTCTCAGGCTTCGTCGCCCACCCGCGCCGCGCCGATCTTGGCCCCCTCGGCTTTGGCCCCCTCGGGCTTGGCACCCTCGGCCTTGCCGCCCTCGGGCTTGGCACCCTCGACCTTCGCACCCTCGGCCTTGGCAACTTCGGCCTTGGCACCTTCGGCCTTGGCACCCTCGGTCTTGGCACCCTCGGCCTTGGCACCCTCGGCCTTCGCACCCTCGGTCTTGGCGCCCTCGGTCTTGGGCTTCGCCTTCTGCGTGTTGCGCGGCGGCGCCTTCGCGTTGGTCGCGTTCTGTGCGGCCTCGGCGCCACGCTCGAGGACCAGGGTCACCGCAGCCACGGCGCGGTCGATGAGCAGCGGCAGCTCGATGAGCTCCTCGCCGCGGAAGTCACCGAGCACGTGGTTGGTCACGTCGCCGTGCTTGGGTCGCCCGATGCCGCAGCGCACCCGCACGAAGTCCTTGCCGTAGTGCTCGAAGATCGAGCGCAGGCCGTTGTGCCCGGCATGCCCGCCGCCCACCTTGACCCGCACCTCGCCAAACGGGATGTCGAGTTCGTCGTGGAGCACGATGCACTGGTCGGGCTTGACCTTGTAGAAGGCGCCCGCCTCCCCGACCGAGGTGCCGGAGAGGTTCATCCACGTCATAGGCTTCAGCAGCAGGGCGTCCTTGCCGGACACCGTGCCGCGCGCCCAGTGCGCGTGGAACTTCTCGCGAAAACCGCCTCCCACCGACTTGGCCATCTTGTCGATGACCATGAAGCCGATGTTGTGGCGATGCTTCGCGTAGCTCGGGCCGGGGTTCCCCAGCCCTACGATCATCCACGTCATAGTCTAACGGGGCGCTCCATGCATGTGGCCAATGTCGAGCGCCCCGAGAGACCTGGTCGCGAGCCGAGGCTCGCGTCCGTCACTTCTTCTTGGCGGCCGGAGCGGCGGCCTTGGCGGCCGGAGCCTTGCCAGCGGCGGCCGGCTTCTTCTTGTCGTCCTTGCCCTTGGCGGGCTCTTCACCGGCCGCGGGACCCTTCGGCATGAAGACCTGGATGACGCTGAAGTCGTGCTTGAAGTAGGGCTTCACGCCGGCCGGCATCGGGATCTTCGACACGGTGATGTTGTGGTCACCCGGCGTCAGCGAGGCCATGTCGAAGACGATCTTCTTCGGCACATCGCCCGGCTTGCACTGCACGACGAGGTCGTCACGCGTGAAGCGGATGCGGCCACCCTGCTTCTCGGCCTCGGAGCGACCCTCGCCACCGAAGGGGACGGTCACGGTGAGGAGCGTGTCGGGGGTGATCTCCCAGAAGTCGACGTGCTCGAGCGAGCGCTTCCACGGGTGGACCGTGTACTCCTGGATGATCGCCAGGCGCGGAGCCGACTCACCCTCGATCGCGAGATCGATGGCGCCGTTCTTGCCGAGCGGGCCATTCAGGTGCGCCACGACCAGCTTCGGGTCGGCGTTGACGGCGACCGGGGCTTTGCCCTTGGTGTAGACGACCGCGGGGACCGAGCCGGACACGCGGAGACGGCGGTTGGGACCCTTGCCGGTATCGGTACGCGGGGTCACGGTGAGAGTCGGTCGAGTCATGGCTGCCAGTCCTGGGAAGAAGGGCCGTCTCTTGAAGAGAGGGGGGCCGTCGCGGAGCGGCAAAGCGCCGCGAGTTGAGCTTGGGGCGGAAGGATTCGAACCTTCGCATGCGGGAATCAAAATCCCGTGTCTTACCACTTGACGACGCCCCAGCGCGGTTCCAAGCCGCCGGCAAGGCCGGGCGACAAGTGGGGCGCGTGGGTAGCATGCGGTTTTCAGGGCTGTCAATGGCCTTGTGCTGGGCCCCGGCTCGGGCCATCATCCTGCGCCTGATGACGTCTCACGGACCCCGCCTCTCGTTCCCGCTCGCGACCTCGGCCGCGCCACGTCCCCGATCGCCGGCGTCCCCGGCCGAAGCCGGCCGTTCGCCGTCACTCCGTCGGTGCGCCTACCTCGCGGCGCTCGGGTTCGCAACCCTGGGTCTCGTCGCGAGCCCTTCCTTCGGAGGTATCGCCCACGCCGCCGAGCCCGAGGACGAGCCCCTCTTGGACGATCTCGATCGCGCGCGCCCCCTTGCGCCCCCTCCCGGCGCGCTCACCGGCACGCTCGAAGCCCAGAAACAGCCCGAGCCGAAGAAGGTCGAGCCCGGGGCCCCGCGCGAGGTCCTGATGGTCGTGGCCCATGGGCGCTGGTCCTCCATCCCGTCGGCCCTCTTCGACCTCCCCTTCTCGGTCCACCCCGGCGGGATCAGCACCGCCGGCATCGGGGTGGGCATCGAGTTCGGCGACCTCGACGACACGATGTGGGCCGTCGACTTCGACTGGACCCCCCTCTTTCCCAAGGCCGGCAACTGGCTCGAGGCCAGCGTCGAGCCCATCGGCGCCAACTACGTCGAAGACGGCCTGCACCTCATCTCCATCGATGCGGTCTATCGCCGCCAGTTCCGCTTCACGAGCGGCTTCCGCGCCATGCTCGGCGGCGGCCTCGGGGTCGGCATCCTCGCTGGCAACCTGCAGTCGACCGAGGTCCTCCCGACCTGCCAGGACCCGGTCGCCGAGTGCGCCCACTGGCCGACCGCGACGCGCGAGGCGGCCGAGCTCCCGACCCGCGTCATCCCGATCCTGCACTTCACGGCCGGCCTCGAGGTCGACCTCGGCGCGGGCCTCTCCCTCCGGGCCCAGGCTGGGTTCCGCGATCTCCTCTACGCGGGTCTCAGCATCGGCGCCCAGCTCTGAGGGGACCCCGGCGGAGCCCTGCTGCCACCGTCCGATGCTCTCGCGCGACGCGGTCTTGTGATAGTCACTATCCCTTCTGCCGCTCGCTCGGGATCAGCGGTACGGCGGGAGGACCTTGTCGCCGAGCACGTCCTCCACCATGAGCCACGGGCGCTCGCGCGAGATCGGGAGACGTTCGGCCGGCAGCGCGAAGCTCGTCCCTTCGGGGAGCCCGTCGATCGACTGCGTGAAGGTGAACGCGAACGGGACGGGACGCCCCTCGATGCTCGTCACCCCCGAGAGCTCGATCCGACCGGCCACGACCTCGCCCGCGGCGTTCAGCGCGACCTCACCGGTCGCCGTGTCCGGAGCATGCGTGGCCGCGAACCAGAGCGGGAGGCGCGCGTCCTGGCGCGTAAGCTCGGCGACCTCCTCGGGGGTCATCGCGCGCGGTCGGATCTCGCGATCGCGACTCACACGTGCCCAGCTCACCGCGACGCCCCCGAGGGTGCCCGGGTGCTCGGCGTCGACGCCCATCGGCTCGCGCCGCAGGTAATCACCCCACGCCAGCTGCACGAAGCCGCGGCCGCCGCCTCCGAGCCCCGACAGGTCGAGCGCCCGCATCAGCACGCGCCGCGGCAACCCGTCGAGGACATCGCGCTCGATCCACGGGCCATCGCTCCGCCGCTCGACGAAGCGCTGCCCATCGAAGACCCCCTCGAAGCGTTCTTCGAAGGCGCGATCGACCTTCTCGTCGGCCAGCGATCGCTCGATGTGCGAGCGTCGATCCACGACGCGAAAGCGCTCGGCCTCGCGGCCGGACCCCTGCTGGCGCAAGATCGTGCGCTCGATGACGAGGCGACTCGGCCGCGCCTCACCCGAGCCCGGCGCAGCAACCGCAGGTCGCGCCTCGTCGCTCATGCGCAGCTCGGCCCGACTCTCGATGCGGATCGATCCGAACGCTGCAAGCGGCATGGGCGGAGGGGCCTGCGGCGCCCGCGCGCGGCTCAATGCCTGCTCGAGGGCACCGCCTGGCGCGCCCGCATCGGCGTTGCACGCGCCGAGCACCACCATCACGAACAGGGCGAGCGAGCACTTCATCACGGCAGAGACGACGGCCGAGACCCGACGACTGTTCCCGGCGCGACCGGCATCCCAGCCAGGAACGCCTCGACCGGCAAGGCCTTGCGCCCTTCGAGCTGCAGCGTCCGGAGCGCCAGCGCCCCCTGCCCCGTCTGCACGACCAGCCCTTCGTGACGGCTCGCCGCGAGCACCACCCCCGGCGCGATCCCGTCGCGACCCGGGACGACCTCGGCCTGGGGCAGGACCCGCAACACCTTGCCCTCGAGCGAGGTGCGCGTGCCCGGCCATGGATGGTAGGCGCGGATCTGACGCTCGATGGCGACCGCCGACCGCGACCAGTCGATCTCCGCGTCCTCTTTGCGCAAGAGCGGCGCCGCAGTCACGCCGACCTCCGGCTGGACCACCGGCTCCACCGGTCCCTCGGCGAGTCGATCGACGACCTCGACCATCAGCCCCGCACCCAGCGCGGCGATCTTGTCGTGCAGGGTCTCGCCGGTGTCCTTCGCGTCGACCGCGATCGCGCGCTGGGCAAGCCACGGCCCCGTGTCCATGCCGACATCCATCTGCATGATCGACACCCCGGCCTCGGCGTCACCGTGCAGGACGGCCATCGTGATGGGACTCGCCCCGCGCCAGCGCGGCAAGAGGCTCGCGTGCACGTTGATGCAGCCGAGCCGCGGCACGGCCAGCGCCCTCTCGCCGAGCAGGTGTCCAAAGGCCGCGACCACGCCGAGGTCGGGCGCGAAGCCGCGCACCCACTCGCGAAAGGCCCGCGTCCCGACCTTGTCGGGCTGTAGCAGCGGGATGCCGCGCGCCACGGCGAGCTCGGCGACGGGCGGCTTCTGCATCGCCTGCCCGCGGCCCCGCGGCCGGTCGGGCTGCGACACCACGGCGACCACCTCGTGTCGACTCGCGAGCAGGGCCTCTAACGAGGTCCGCGCCAGCTCGGGCGTGCCCATGAACACGATGCGCAGCGGCTTCGACATGTCTACGTGCGCACGCCGGTCTTCAAGACAGCTTCGCCCGCCTCGGCGGCCTCACGCTCGGACGCGACGCCGTGCATGCGCAGGATGTCGGCGATCTGCTTGTCCTCTTCATCCTCTTCGCGGCGCTTCAGGTAGTCGCGCACGACCAGGGTCTTTTGCACGGGCGAGAGGCGGTCGACGAAGGTCACGCCGTTCAAGTGGTCGAGCTCGTGCTGGAAGCAGATCGCCAGCAACCCGTCGGCCTCGAAGTCCAGCAGGCGCCCGCTGAGGTCGTAGCCCTGGACGTGGATGGTCTTCTTCCGCCGGACCTCGGCGACCAACCCCGGGAACGAGAGGCACCCTTCGTCGTAGCTCGTCTTGCCGTGGCCCTCGACGATGATCGGGTTGATGAGGTGCATGAAGCTCTTGCCGCCCTGGTCGGGGTCGACGTCGATCGTCATGATGCGGATGTTGCGCGCGACCTGCGGCGCCGCGAGCCCGATGCCATTGGACGCGTACATCGTCTCGCGCATGTTCGCGATGAAGTCGACGATGTCCTGATCGATCTCGGTCACCTCGGCGCTGGGGCGGGTGAGGATCTCGTCGGGGTAGATAACCAGCGGGAGGCGAGCCATGGAGGACCTCGTCAGGGCGAAGGAGGGCGCGGTCTTGGGAGAGATTCGGTCGAAGCCGGCGACAGTGTCCGCGCCCCAGACAGGGCGCGCTCGTAGCGCGTCGCCAGCTCGGGGTCGGACAGGATGAGGAAGGCATCGGCCAGGCCGCGCCCTATTTCGTCGAGCATCTCGATGTCTTCGGGGGCGAGTCGCCCGGGCCAACCGCGCGGGCTGAAGCGACGCGCGAGCCGATCGAACTGCTCGCGCACCGCGTAGGGCGAGGCCTGGGGCTCGACCTCGAGGACCGAGTGGTAGTCGCCGAAGCGCACCTGGGCAAGCTTCGAGACGAGATCCGGATGGGGTTCACGGGGTTCTGCGTCCTCGTCGGCCTCGTCCCGCGCCGGTCGACGACGCTTCTTCGTCCCCGGTCCGGGCTCGGCCGGTGCAGCGGCCGAGGTCGGCGAGGTGGCTTCCGGGGCCTCGCGCGGCTCGCGCGGCGCGATGACGAGCTCGGCCGACACCTCCTCGGGTGCCTCCCCGGCGTCGATCGCCGCCGCCATCGCGGGTGCGGCGATCGGCTCGGTCGGCTCGCCGCGGAGCTGCCTCAGCAGTTTGGCGAGGCTGGCGGGCCCGGCCTGGACCTCGACGAAGGGGACCTCCACGCCGAGCTCGAGGACCCAGGAGCGCGCCCGCTCGCCCTCGGCCCCGGCCGGCACGATGACCGCGTCGGGCGCGATGGCGCGGAGGAAGGTCCACGCGCCCTGCTTGCCGACGGCCCCGAGCACGTGATGCCCCGCCGCGCGCAGCTCGGTCGAGAGCCGGCGCGTCTCTTCGACCGCAAAGCCGACGACGAGTGCATTCACGCGCCGACCGTATCGCTCGGAGCCGCCTGGGACAAGGCTCCAGTCAGCGCTTGCAGTTTTCGCACAAACAGAGGGGACAAGCTCTGGGATTTGCGCTAAAGGCGCCGCGCTCGCCCGCCCCGAGCCACGACTCCGAGTAGCCTCGCGTGGCCCTGAGCGGTGGCAAGCCCACTTCGACTTTGGAGGAACAAGCCGTGATGCCTGGATTTTCGGGGACAACCCCAACTCTCTACGAGCGGTTCGGCGGCGGCCGACTCGCCCGCGTGCTCGGGGTGCTCTTCGCCCTGGCACTCGTCGCTCTTCCGTCGATCGCGCTCGCGAGCGAGATCCCCCCGCTCCCCGACCTCGGCAAGGTCACGTTCTTCGGGAACGACCCGCTTGACCCCAACGGCCTGACCGGCAAGCTTCTCCTCTACATCGGCCTCGGCGTGTGCATCCTCGGCGGCTTGTTCGGCGTCATGTACGCCAACCAGCTCAAGAAGCTGCCCGTTCACAAGTCGATGCTCGAGATCTCCGAGCTGATCTACGAGACCTGCAAGGCCTACCTCCGCAAGCAGGGCAAGTTCATCCTCGTCCTCTTCATCTTCATCGGCGCCGTCATGGTCGCCTACCTGAGCCTCCGCGGCAGCCACGCCCCCGTGGCCGGCAGCGCGGCCGAGGCCGCCCACCTGGCCGAGCCGGGCCTCATCGTCAAGATCATCGTGACGCTGGTCTTCGGCCTCATCGGCATCGCCGGCAGCTACGGCGTCGCCTGGTTCGGCATCCGCATCAACACCTACGCGAACTCGCGCGCGGCCTTCGCCGGCCTCCGCGGCCTGCCCTTCCCGACCTACGCCATCCCGCTGAAGGCGGGCATGTCGATCGGCATGCTGCTCATCTCGACCGAGCTTATCATGATGCTCGCCATCATCCTCTTCGTGCCGCCGTCCATCGCGGGCATCTCGTTCCTCGGCTTCGCGGTCGGCGAGTCGCTCGGCGCCTCGGCGCTGCGTATCGCGGGCGGCATCTTCACCAAGATCGCCGACATCGGCTCCGATCTCATGAAGATCGTCTTCAACATCAAGGAAGACGACGCGCGTAACCCCGGCGTCATCGCCGACTGCACCGGCGACAACGCGGGTGACTCGGTCGGCCCCTCGGCCGACGGCTTCGAGACCTACGGCGTCACCGGCGTCGCCCTCATCACCTTCATCCTCCTCGCCGTCCCCAACGAGATCATCCAGGTCCAGCTGCTCGTCTGGATCTTCGTCATGCGCATCATGATGATCGTCACCTCGGCGCTCAGCTACTTCATCAACGAGGCCATGGCGAAGTCGAAGTACGGCAACGCCAAAGAGATGGACTTCGAGAAGCCGCTGACCAACCTCGTCTTCCTCACCTCGTTCGTGTCGATCGTCGTGACCTACGCGGTCTCGGCGCTCCTCATCCCGAACCTCGGTGGCGACACCTCGCAGTGGTGGAAGCTCTCGACCATCATCACCTGCGGCACGATCGCCGGCGCGCTCATCCCCGAGCTCGTCAAGGTCTTCACCTCGACCCACTCGGCCCACGTCAAGGAAGTCGTCCAGGCCTCCAAGGAAGGCGGCGCGTCGCTGAACATCCTGGCCGGTCTCACGGCGGGTAACTTCTCGGCCTACTGGCTCGGCATCGCGATCGTCGGCCTCATGGCCGTCGCGTACTGGGTCTCGCACATGGGCTTCCAGACCGACGTGTTCCTCATCAGCCCGCTGGCGGCCGGTGTCTTCGCGTTCGGCCTCGTGGCGTTCGGCTTCCTCGGCATGGGCCCGGTCACCATCGCGGTCGACTCGTACGGCCCCGTGACCGACAACGCCCAGTCGGTCTTCGAGCTCTCGCTCATCGAGACCTCCCCGGGCATCAAGGACGAGCTCCAGCGCGACTTCGGCTTCACGCCGGACTTCGAGGCTGGCAAGCACTTCCTCGAGGCCAACGACGGCGCCGGCAACACCTTCAAGGCGACCGCGAAGCCGGTGCTCATCGGCACCGCCGTCGTCGGCGCGACCACCCTCATCTTCTCGATCATCATGCTGCTCGCCGACCGGAACGCCGCTGGCGTGCCGCAGCTGGCGACCGTGCTGGGTGGTCTCTCGATCCTCAACGCCCCCTTCCTCCTCGGTCTCGTGACCGGCGGCGCGATCATCTACTGGTTCACGGGCGCCTCGACGCAGGCCGTGTCCACCGGTGCGTATCGCGCGGTCGAGTTCATCAAGGCCAACATCAAGCTCGACGGCTCGAGCGAGAAGGCCTCGGTCGAGGACTCGAAGAAGGTCGTCGAGATCTGCACCGAGTACGCGCAGCAGGGCATGAAGAACATCTTCTTCGGGGTCTTCTTCTCGACCCTCGCCTTCGCCTTCGCCGACCCGTTCTACTTCATCGGCTACCTCATCTCGATCGCGCTCTTCGGCCTCTACCAGGCGATCTTCATGGCGAACGCAGGCGGAGCCTGGGACAACGCCAAGAAGCTCGTCGAAGTCGAGCTCAAGGCGAAGAACACCCCGCTGCATGAGGCCTGCGTCGTCGGTGACACCGTCGGCGATCCGTTCAAGGACACCTCGTCCGTGGCGATGAACCCGGTCATCAAGTTCACCACCCTCTTCGGTCTCCTCGCGGTCGAGCTCTCGCTCCAGGTCAAGAGCCCCGAAGTGAAGTGGGGCCTCGCGGCCGGCTTCTTCATCATCTCGACCGTCTTCGTGTGGCGCTCGTTCTACGCGATGCGCATCAAGGAGCTCGGCATCAAGAGCTGATCGCTCTCGCGCCGAGTCCAAGGCCCCGAGTCACGCGAGTGGTTCGGGGCCTTTCCTTTTTCCCTCTCCTCGACGTGCCTCACCGCGTGCGCGGGCGCGTGCAGGTCCCGAAGGGCAAGGTACGTCTCAGGGGGTGCGCGGGCTCGCGCAGGTCCCAAGCGGCACGGTGAGTCCGCCCTCGCCCAGCTCGACCGTGCGCACCTCGCCCGCGATCTTGAGGACGTGGCTGCCGCGGGGGAGGAACAGGGTCTGGGCCTCGCGCGGTCCGACGACGAAGTCGAGCCCACCGGCCCGGACCTTGGTCGCCGCACGCGCCGTGTCGTCGGCCTGGCCCTTCACGCAACCGAGCTCGGTACCGAGCAGGACCAGCGGCTGGAGGCCCTGGCCGCGGAAGACCTCGGGGCCGCACCCGACCGCGACGGTGACCGGACCGCTGCCGCCCAGCGCCAGGGGCCGGCTGTCGTCGCCCGCGATGATGACCTCGGACTCGCCGCGCGGCAGTTGGAAGGCCTTGCGCTCGCCTGGGGCCAGGGTCGCGAGCAGCTGGCGCTTGGGCGCGTCGCCGCCCTGGTGTTCCAGGACGAAGTCGACCGGACCGCGGATCCCCGCCACACACCCGGCCGCGTGATGCATCAGGATGACCTGTTCGTGCGAGGCGTCGGTCGCGCAGCGCGGGTCCCGCTCGCCCGCGGGATCGCCATCGCGTCCCTGACACAGCTCGAGATCGGTGAGGACGACCGGGTCCTTGGTCCCGCCGTCGGGACGTCGCTCGGGCGCGCTCGGACAGGCCGAGAGCGCCGCACCGAGGACGAAGGCGAGACCGGCCGAGGCACAGCGGGGCGCGAGCGCCAGGTGCCTCGACGACCTCGGATTGAAAGGACCGCTTGAACGGAGTCGCATCGGCGGCGACTCTACGCAGCGTGTCGCCGAACCCGCAAGCCATTCGACCTGGGACGCCGGTCGCACGCTCCGACCAGAAGCCGGCCGCGATCGACAGCGCTCGCCTGGACGCCGCGATCGCCTGGGCCGAAGCCGCCTACCACCACTGCGACGTCTGCGCCGAGCGCTGCGGCGTCGACCGCCACGCAGGGCCTGCCGGGGTCTGCGGGCTGCCGGCCGAGGGGCGCATCTACAAAGAGTACCTCCATCTTGGTGAAGAGCGTCGCTTCGTCCCGGCCCACGCCATCTACCTCACGGGCTGCAACTTCCGCTGTGCCTTCTGCAGCGACTGGGACCAGGTCACGGCCCCCCTCGCCCACGGCGTGTCGGTCGATCCCCGCGCGCTCGCGGCGCGCATCGCGCAGCGCCGGTCCGAAGGTGCGGTGTGTGTCGACTTCGTCGGCGGCCTCCCCGACGTCAACGTCCTCTACATCCTGAGGACGCTGGCCCACTGCCCACCCGACACGCACGTGGTCTGGAACACCAACCTCTGGACGACCGAGATCGCGATCGACCACCTCACCGGGATCGTCGCGACCTGGCTCGTCGACCTCAAGTTCGGCAACGACGAATGCGCCCGTAAGCTCTCGCGCTCCAAGGACTATTGGGCCACGCTGACGCGCCTCCTGGCCCACCTCGAGGGGCGCGGCGAGGTCCTCGTCCGGCACCTCTTGATGCCCGGACACCTCGACTGTTGCACGCGCCCCACCCTCGCGTGGCTCGAGTCGAACGCGCCATGGGCCGCCGTGAACCTCATGACTGGCTACGCGCCCTATCGGCTGCGCGGCGCGCGCACCCCCATGAGTGGGCACATCGACAGCGCCGAGGTCCGGGCCGCGACCGCCGACTTCCGCGCGCGTCGCATCGGTGACAAGCTCCTCGACGGGCAGGAGCTCGCGGAATGAGGCCCGATGGCAGCCGGTTCCGGGCGCACCGCGGCGTCTGGCAGCAGAGGGGAACCGCGGGCGAGGCAGACCTCGCCGTGACCCGCAACACGGTCGAGGCAGACCTCGCCGTGACCCGCAACGAGTGCGAGGATAGCGACATGATGGACCTCAATCGATCGAAGGACGCCTCGCCCGAACCTGCCCCTTCCTTCGATGCTCATCGAAGAAAGGGCCGCGCGTCGGGACGCCTCGGCGCGAGCGCTTTGTCGCTCGTCATCGCGGTGGCCGCCGCGAGCGCATGGAGCCTGCCGGCGCGGGCCGAGTGGCCGCTGTTCGGCTCGGACCCGAGCGCCGCCAGGGCGAGCACGAGCCCGGTGCGCGTGTTCCGGTTGGGGGGCGTCGCGCGCGAGAGGCCCTCGCCCTGGGATCTCTTCGGGACCGGCAAGTCGCTGGTCCTGCCGGAGCTGCTCCTCGCGATCGCCGCCGAGGGACGGCAGCCGGAGGTGAAGACCCTGGTCATGAAGGTCGGGGCGCTCGGCATCGGGCTCGCCCAGGCCGAAGAGCTCGCGGCCGCGCTGGAGGCGGTCAGGAAGCCCGCCAGCGGCTCGGCCAAGAAGCGCGTCATCGCCTATGTCGAGAGCGCCGATCTCCCGACCCTGGTCGCGCTGTCGAAGGTCGACGAGCTCTGGATCGCCCCCGAGGGAAGCCTCTATCTGCCCGGCCTCCAGGCCGAGGTCTCGTTCTACAAGGACCTCCTCGGCACGCTCGGGCTCGAGGCCGACATCGAGGCCGTGGGTCAGTTCAAGTCCGCGATGGAGCCCTTCACGCGCCAGAGCATGTCGGACGCCGCGCGCGAGAACCTGGAGTCGCTGGTGGACGGGCTCTACCAGTCGCTCGTCTCGGCGCTGGCGGCTCGCCCGGGCTTGAATGCGGACAAGGTGAAGGCGGCCATCGACCTCGGCCTCTTCGATGGCGAGGCGGCGCTCAAGGCCGGCCTGGTCGACAAGATCGGCTACTGGGGCGAGGCCCTCGACGCCCAGGTGAAGCGCGATGGCGCGGGCACCCTGGCCTGGCCCAAGGCCACCGAGACCCCTGATATCTCGTCGATCTTCGACCTCGTGAAGCTGTTCTCGGGCGGCGACGAGAAGGTCTCGACCACCCCGAAGATCGCGGTCCTGGTGGCCGAAGGGGCGATCGTCGAAGGGCGCGACCCGAGCGACTTCATGAACGACGAGAGCGTCATCGCGAGCGAGGACTTCCTCGACGCCCTCTACGCGGTCGAGAACGACCCGCAGGTCAAGGCGATCGTCTTGCGCATCAACAGCCCGGGCGGCTCGGCGCTGGCCTCGGACATCCTCTGGCGCGAGCTCGATCGGGTCGGCAAGAAGCTGCCGCTGGTCGTGTCGATGGGCTCGGTCGCCGCCTCGGGTGGGTACTACATCGCGTCGGCGGGCAAGCGCATCTACGCGGACGCGACCACACTCACCGGATCGATCGGCGTCTTCGGAGGCAAGATGGTCTACAAGGGCCTCCTCGACAAAGTCGGCGTCCACTCGGTCACCATCGCGCGCGGCAAGAACGCCGGTCTGTTCTCGGGGCTCACGCGCTTTTCCGACAGCGAGCGCGAGGTCTTGAAAAAGACCATGCGCCACACCTACGAGACCTTCGTGAATCGCGTCGCGAAGGGCCGCAACATGAGCTTCGACGCGGTCGACAAGATCGCCCAGGGGCGCGTCTGGACCGGCAAGCAGGCCCTGGAAGTGGGCCTCGTCGACAGGCTCGGCGGGCTCGACGAGGCGATTCGCGAGGCCGCGCGCATGGCCAAGGCCTGGAAGCCCGGAGAGGTCCCCGAGGTGGAGACCTTCCCGAAGTCGAAGTCGATCTTCGAGCTCTTCGACAAGGGCTCGGGCGGGGCAAAGCGCCTCGAGCTCGGAGGCATGCTCGCGCTGGCCAAGGGTCTGCCCGGGCCTCTCGCCGCCCCCGCGAGCCGGCTCGCGCGCGTGGTGGCGAGCCTGCTTGGAGGGCGCGAGCAGGTCTTTGCCCTCCTGCCCTTCGAGCTCTCGGTTCGATAGCGCGCGAGTCAGGTCGCGCGGATCGACAGACCGGTGCGCGCCTCGATCGCGGCGGCGAGCTCGCCGGAGCGCTCGTGCCAGTGCACCGCGAGATTGCCCCACATGCGCTTGCCCTTCAGCTTGTAGGCGACGGGGCCGCTCACGAAGCTCGACGCCACGCCCTTGGCCGCACCGACGGCCACCGCACCCGCGAGCCCGAGACCGGGCACACCGCCAGCGACGCTGAAGGCTTGCTGCTTGAAGGCCTCGAAGTCCTCCCAGCGGAGGACGCGGGTGCCGATCCAGCGCACCACCAGCGCCTCGTCGGTGATGGTCATCCGCGCCTTGCCGGCCACGATGAACATGATCACGCCCAGGGGGATGAGGACGATGAGGAGGCAGCAGAGGACGCCGAGCGTGATGCAGGTGACCTTCCAGCGCCGGGCGAGCCGGTAGGTCGACGAATCGTCGGAAGTGGACGGTGAAATATCGTTCGAAGACATGATTCATCGTCGCGCGCTGGCGCCCGCGGCACAAGGCCTGGTGAGGCCCGCACCGGAACTTGCCAGGGCGTGGCGTTGCCGAATCTGCCGCGATCAGATATTGGCAAGAGTGATGGTTCGACCGCACCGCGTCACGTTGCTCCTCGGCCTGCTCACGGCGGTTTTCCTCGCTTTCGCGTCGATATCGCTCTCGGCGTGCGATCTCTTACCGAAAACGGGAACGGAGTGGACCATCGCCCTCGTCATAGCGGGCGTGCTCGTCGTCGGTGTTATTGTCATGGCGTGGTACACATCACGCAACTCGAAGAAGTGAGATCCGCATCGCTCCTGGCCGAGACGATGTTCCTCCCTTCATGATCTTCGGCGCCTCCATCATTGATCGCCAATCTTCGACCGTGCTAGCGTCCTGACGTTGGTCGGATCCCGGTTTGGCGGAAGAGGGCATCCTCATGGCTGATCCACGTCTTACCAACCAGGACGAGAAGACCAACACGGCGCGCGACACGCAGGGCGAGAAGTCCAAGCGTGACGATCAGAAGGTCGCGTCCCGCGAGAAGGTCGTCTCGGATCCGGGCACGCAGGACGCCGTCGCCAAGGTCCTCAACGGCGAGCTCAAGTTCGAGGACGCCCAGAAGAAGTACCCCGAGCTCCCCGCCATCATGCAGAGCACGGTGGGCAACGAGGTCGTCGACTTCTTTGCGAAGGGCGGGGCCGAGAAGAAGAAGCCCGAGGACAAGTCGAAGGAGACCTCGAAGGAGGCCGCCTCGAAGAAAGAGGACACCAAGGCCGCGCCGCCCGTCGACCCGAAGGCCGACAGCGAAGCCAAGATGGCGACCCTGGTCCTCGGCATCGTCGGCGCGAAGATGGGGATCGCGCACCTCCTGAAGGACAAGGACGCCAAGGAGCAGGCCGATCCGACCAAGAAGGAGGCGGCCGAGAAGAAGGAAGAGGCCGCCCAGAAGACCGACGGCGCCGAGAAGAAGGACGACAAGAAGGTCGACGACACCAAGAAGGTCGATGACCTCAAGAAGACGGACGCCAAGGACGAGAAGGACAAGAAGGACACCTCGGGCAGCAAGGAGTCCAAGGACAAGTCCGATCAGGTGAAGTCGCAGGCCGGGGGCGAGCTCGCCAAGGGCGGTGGCGGCGCGAAGAAGAAGCCGAAGAAGCACAAGCCGAAGCCGCGTCGCCGTCACCCGAAGAAGGCGCACCACCACAAGAAGCCCAAGCGCCACATGCGTCGCCGCCACGCCCCGAAGAAGAAGGGCGAGGTGAAGGCGCCGGAGCCGGAGCAGAAGGTCGAGACCCCGACCGAGCAGCCTCCGGTCGAGAACGAGGCGAAGGAGCAGGAGGCCGAGCAGAAGACCGAGGAGCCCGCCGCCGAGAAGAAGGAAGAGACCAAGAGCGAGCCGGCCGCCGAGAAGAAGGACGAAAAGAAGGATCCGGGCGCCGAGAAGAAGGAAGAGCCGGCCGAGAAGACCGAGGAGCCGGGCGCCGAGAAGAAGGAAGAGCCCGCCGCGGAGAAGAAGGAAGAGCCGGGCGCCGAGAAGAAGGAAGAGGAAAAGAAGGAAGAGCCGGGCGCCGAGAAGAAGGAGCCGGGCGCCGAGAAGAAGGAAGAGCCGAAGACCGAGCCGGGCGGAGAGAAGAAGGACGAGAAGACGCCAGGCGGCGGGGGAGAGAAGAAGGACGAGAAGACGCCGGGTGGCGGTGGCGGTGGGACCACCGAGGTCAAGGACCCGACTCCCGAGACGGTCAAAGAGCCGCCGCAGATGACGGGGCCTGGCGGCACGATGGACTCGTACATGGCGTCGCACCCGGATGCTGGCGCGCGCGATCGCGTGACCAACCTCGGCTACGTCACCGACAAGTACGAGCGCTCGAGCAAAGAGCTCGGCGGCAAGGTCGAGCTGCCGCCCGACAAGGCCTGGTACGATGCGGTGACGCCGCGCCAGGAGTGGTTCGCGTTCAAGC
>JAEUKJ010000136.1 GCA_016792665.1 Deltaproteobacteria bacterium
TGTTCCGGAGCGCGCCGGGCCTGACGCACATCGCGTTTGCGGCCGAGGACGGCGCCGCCCGCCTGGTGAAAGACGGGATCCACTTCTTCGGTCGATGACGCTTGCTTCGGCGGGCCATCGTCACGACCATGCGCCGATGTCGCCCCGCCTCGCATCGCTGCTCGCCGCCTCGACGCTGTTCGTGTCGGTCGCGGCGCGCGCCGAGCCGACGCCATGTCGCGCGCTGGCCCCGAAGGAGACGCTGCAGGTCGACCTTCGCGAAGCACCGCTCGGCGACCTGGCGCGTCTGGTGTCGTGCGCGCTCGGCCGGAGCCTCTTGTTCTCGCCGCCGGAGCTGGCCAACCAGCAGGTGACTTTCTTGGGGCCGCGCCCGCTCTCGCGCCGCGAGCTGGACGCGCTGTGGCACGCGACCCTCGCGAACGCGGGCCTCATCGAAGAGCGGCACGGCGCGTTCGAGGTCGTGCGCAAGGCGCGGCCTTAGCGCGGCGTCGCGGTCACTCGCGGCGGACCTTGGGCGCCGACTTGGCGATCTTGCCCCAGAGCAGCTCGCGGTACTGGTCGAAGTTCAGGTAGGGCTGCTCCCAGGGCTTGCGCTCGACCTTCTTGTCTTCGGCCGTCAGCGCGCCGGCCCGCTCGAGGAACCACTGCATGCGCGCGTAGGCGGCCTCGGCGCGGCGCACGTAGCGGTCGTAGAAGCGCTCGAGCGCGACCTGGTCGACCGCGCCTTGGATGGTGATCGGGTCCTGGGCGCGCACCACGGCGAGCCGCCCGTCGCGGTAGAAGGTCGGCTCCCAGGGGCGCCTGCCGCGCAGCTCTGCGCCCAGATCCTCCAGCGCCTTGGCGGCCTCGAGCCGGTTCTTCACCGACACGGCCTCGGCATTCAGCTCGACCTCGACCGCCGCGAGCGCCGCGTCGACCCGCACCCTGACCGCGTCGGGGGCGCGCTTCTCGATGCGCTTCCAGATGGCCTGGATCGCCGTCCGCGCCGCACCGAGCGCCGCTTTCGAGATGGGGCTCTGGGCGCCCTCGGGCCCGCTTTCGTCGACCTGCACGGCGGCAGCATAGCCGCTAGTACCGCATGGCGGAAGTCGTGAACCGCCGCCCGCTCATCGACATGCGGCGACGACGATGTGCGCGCGCTGGGCCTCGGCGTGCGCCACCCACCGCGCCGCCACGTCGGCCGGGACCGCGACCTCGACCAGGGTCTCGCGCAGGATGGCGATGCGTCGCGCGAAGTGTCCGTCGAAGATGCGATGCGGGGCGTGGGCCACGTCGAGAGGCCGCCCGTCGTAGGTGTCGGGGCCGCCCAGGTGGGCCATCGCGAAGCGCGCCTCGAGCTCGCGGATCCGCGCCTTGGGGGCGCGATCGAAGTAGAAGCCGATTATCGCGTCGGCAAAGACCCGGTCGAGGACCGCGTCGACCACCGCGCGCACGCCGGCCTCCCCACCGAGCCGCTCGAAGTCGGGCGCGGTCATGTCGTCGCGGCGCGGCGCAGGCTCGGGCCCGCGACGGAGCTGCACGATCACAGCGTCAGGCCGAGCGTCTTGGCGACCGTGTGCATGTCCTTGTCGCCGCGGCCGCTCAGGTTGACGACGATGTGCCGGTCGGGGCCCAGCACCTTGGCGCGCTCGACCGCGTAGGCGATGGCATGGCTCGACTCGAGCGCGGGGATGATGCCCTCGAGCTCGCAGAGCCGCATGAAGGCTGCCAGCGCCTCCTTGTCGGTGGCCGCGACGTAGCGCACGCGCCCGGTGTCCTTCAGCCACGCGTGCTCGGGGCCGACGCCGGGGTAGTCGAGGCCGGCCGAGACACTGTGGGTCTCGATGATCTGCCCGTCGTGGTCCTGAAGGAGGTAGCTCTTCTGGCCGTGCAGCACGCCGACGGAGCCGGCGCTCAGCGTGGCGGCGTGACGCGGCGTGTCGAGCCCATCGCCGGCCGCCTCGACGCCGGTCAGGGCGACCTCGCTGTCGGCCAGGAAGGGGTGGAACATGCCGATGGCGTTGCTGCCGCCGCCGACGCAGGCGACGACCTCGTCCGGCAAGCGCCCGAACTTCTTGAGACTCTGGGCGCGCGTCTCCTGGCCGATGATCGCCTGGAAGTCGCGGACCATGGACGGGTACGGGTGGGGTCCGGCGGCCGAGCCGATGACGTAGAAAGTGTCGTGGACGTGGCGCACCCAGTCGCGCATGGCCTCGTTCATCGCGTCCTTCAGCGTGCGCGAGCCGGAGGTCACGCCGCGGACCTCGGCCCCGAGGAGGCGCATGCGGAAGACGTTCTGGCGCTGCCTCTCGATGTCGTCGACGCCCATGAAGACGATGCACGGCAGGCCGAAGCGCGCGGCGACGGTCGCGGTCGCGACGCCGTGCTGACCGGCGCCGGTCTCGGCGATGATGCGCGTCTTGCCCATGTGGCGGGCGAGCAGGATCTGCCCGATGCAGTTATTGATCTTGTGCGCGCCGGTGTGGTTCAGGTCCTCGCGCTTCAGCCAGATCTGGGCCCCGCCAGCGTAGGCCGTGAGGCGCTCGGCCAGGTAGAGCGGGCTCGGCCGCCCGACGAAGTCCGCGAGCAGCGCGTCGTACTCGGCCCGGAAGGCGGCCGTCGGGGCGACGCTGCGCCACGCTTCCTCGAGGGCCTGCAGGTTCGGAATCAAGGTCTCGCTGACGTAGCGGCCGCCGTAGGGGCCGAAGCGACCGTCGCCGGCGCCAGCGAAGACAGGGGCCGAGGCGGCGCGTGGGGGCTGGGAAGAAGCGGCGTCGAGCGCATTGGACATGGGCGGGACGATAGACACGCCCCCCGGGATCGGGCAAGGATTCCCGGCGTGAAGGCCCACGCTCCCAACGCCGCTTCCCGCTTGCGCACCTGGCTCGCTCGCGCCGTCGTCCCGACCTCTGCCGGCATGGCGCTGGTGGCGTGGGTGCTCGGCCCGGAGGCACGCGCCGCCGAGCCCGAGCCCCCGGCGGAGGAGCCCCCGGCCGTCCCCGCGGTGCCGGGCCCAGCCGCGCCGAGCGACGACGACATCCCGGACTTCTCGAAGCCGGCCCCGGACGAGGGTCCCAAGCCGCAGCCCGAGGCCCGGCCCCAAGAGCGTCCAAAGACGGACCGCGGCCCCCTCGCCGCCAAGAAGGACCGGGCGCGGGCCCTGGTCGCGCGCGCTCAGGAGCTGGCCGCGACCAAGCGCTACGACGAAGCGCTCGACTTCCTGCGCGACGCGATCGAGGCCTATCCCGCCTACCCGCTGGCCCACCATGAGGTCGGCGTGACCCTGGCCGAGCAGGGCAACCTGCCCGCGGCCGAGGCGAGCCTGCGGAAAGCGCTGGAAATGGCTCCGGATTTCGCGCGCGCCAAGCAGGCCCTGGGCGAGGTCCTGAGGCGTCAGAAGCGCTTCGACGAGGCCCTGCCGCTGCTATCCGCGGCGTCGCAGGCCCAGCCGAAGGATCTGGCGAGCTGGTACGGCATGGCCGCCATCTTCAAGGCCCAGAAGAAGGACGCCGAGGCGCTGTGGGCGCTGGAATCGCTGGTCGGCGCGGCGGAGAACCCGGATGCGCCGGTCGTGAACGAGGCCCGCAAAGAGGCGGCCGCGCTCATCCAGAAGGGCGTCGTGGCGAGCGCCTGGGGCGCACCGCCGAAGGTCGCCGAGCCTGTCGCCGAGCCGAAGAAGCCCGAGGACGAAGCGTCGGAAACCCCCGCGGCACCCGGCCAGCTGCCGCGCCACGCCGGGGACAAGGCGTTTTCCGAGCAGCACTATCTCGAGGCGCTCGAGGCGTACAACAAGGCCTGGGCCGCCAAGAAAGAGGGCGCGCCGGCCGACGCGGTGCTGGCCTACAAGATCGGCGCGACCTGGGCGGTCATGAACGACCGCAAGAACGCGATGACCTGGTGGCGGACCGCGCTGGCGGCCGAGCCGAGCCGCGAGCTGGTGGCGCGACACCTGGCCCTCCTCATCGCAGCCGAGCGTGGGGTCGAGGCCCAGAAGCCCGCGGACGATGCGCTCATCCAGCGCGCCAAGGCGGCGCTCCGCGCGGGCGATCCGGGGACGGCGCTCTTCCTGGTCCACGGCGTGACCCTGCCGGGGGCCGCGCTGGTCGAGGCCGAGGCGCGCTTGAGGCTCGGGGACTTCGCGCGCGCTCGCGCCCTCTTCGAAGAGCTCCTGGGTGACGATCCCGACGACCGCCTGGCCCAGGGCGGGCTCGCGGAGGCCCTGCTGAGGCTCGGCCAGACGAGCCTCGCCGAGTCGGCCATCCAGATCTGGGTCGGCCCCGAGAGCATCGAGGGCAGCTACAAGGCCCGGCCCGAGACCTTCGTCGTCCTCCGTCGCGGCGAGCTCGAGGCGCGCTTCCTGGCCCCGGCCGAGCCCACCGACTGAGGGCACCCGTCGAACGGGCCCCGGGGCCCAGTCCGAAGGTGCTCAGCTCGCGAGGTGGGCGATCCAGTCGCGCTCGGCGCCGGGCAGCAGCGCCGGCAAGAGCCGCTTGGCCGCGCCCTTGGCGGCGTCGAGGCGGCCGCGCGCGAGCTCGTTGCGGACGACCAGATCGAGGGCCTCGGGGTCGTCGCCCAGGATCGCGAGCACCTCGTCCAGGGTCTCGGCGGCGGCCTCGAAGTCGTCGGCCTTGAAGTGCTCGCGCGCCGCGACCAGCAAGGCGCGGCCGGCCGCAGGGTCGCCGCCGGGTCGAGCCTGATCGGCAACCTCGCCGTACAACTCGGCGCGAGCCTCGTGGAGCTCGGCCAGGAGGTCATGCGCCGAGGCGTCGTCCTCGGCTTCGAGGGACGCCGTCACGCGCGAGAACAAGTCGTCGTCCGAGGGGTCCAGGCGGAGGTAGCGCACCCACGCGTCGCGCGCCGCCGCAGCCTCGCCCGCCGCGTCCCAGCTGTCGCCGAGGAGGCGCAGGTAGCCGCGCGTGCTGGCCGCGTCGAAGACCGTCTCGACCAGCTTGTGCAAGACCTGGGCGCGGGCCGCGTGATCGCCGAGCGCGCCGAGGACTTCCTGCAAGAGCTCGAGCGCGGTGACCACGTCGGGGTCCAGGGCGAGGACCGCCTCGAGCTCGTCGCGGGCGCGCCCGAGGTCGCCCTCGAAGTAGGCGCGCGTCGCCTCGGCCAGCGCCTCGTCGATGCGGTCGCCCTCCATCGCTTTGGCGTCGACGACCCGCTGCGAGGCCGGAGCCGGCGTGTCGAAGTCGTCCGCCGAAGGCGTTCCGGTCCCTCGGCGACGCGCGTCGCGCTCGTCTTCGAGGCGGTCGAGCGCGCGCGCCTCGGCCAGCATCGCGGCGACGCGCGACGGCGGCTCGGGAGCTGCCTCGATCGCGACCGGGAAGGGCTGGGCCGGCGCGTTGGCCACATGCCGGGCGGAGGCGGGCTCGGCGGTGAACTCCGGGGCCCAGCGCGGCTCGGCCGCCGGCGGCGCCAGGACCTCCAGCAGCTCGGCCGCGGCGACGTGGTTCGGCGAGGCCGCGAGCAGCTCTGCGAGGAGCTCTCCCGCCAGCGCCTCGTCGCCGCGATCGGCCGCGGCCACGGCTTCGGCGAAGAGGTCCCGGCGCGGCGCGGGTGCGCGCGGGCTCGACTCGAGCGGTGCTGCATCGCCCCACGCGGGTCTGGGCGCCGGTGTGAGCCCCGCGCGGCGTGCCAGCGACTCGCGGCGTGCGTCCTGGAAATGAGAGAGCCGCGACAGGGTCGCCCGCGCCTGCCCAGGGGATCCGAGCCGATCGAGCTGCAGCTCGGCGAGCCTCAGCCGCGCGTTGTCCCGCCCCGCGTCATCGCTGCGCAGGGCCTCGAGCCGGTTCATCACCGCCGCGAGCTGCGCCACGGCCGTCCCACTCGAGGATGCGGCGCCGCGCTGGAGCTCGGCTTCGAGGGCCCGCGCCAGCAGTTCCTGCGCGTCGATGGACCGCGGCGAGAGGCGCGAGGCCTCTTCCAGGAAGGCCCGCGCGCCGGCCGGATCGCCGAGCTCGTCCAGCGCCGCCCGCCCGAGCCCGAGCAGCAGCCCGACCCGCGCCTCGATCGCCCCCTCGTCGGCCAGCCCCAGACTCTGGAGGCGCGCCAGGCGCAACGCCCCCACGCGCTGGTGGTCGGGCCAGAGGCCGAAACTCGCCTGGAGCTCCATCAAGCGCTCGGCCCGCGGGAGGAAGCGCGGCGACTCGGTCGCTTCGTAGACCGCCTCGGACAGCGGCGCCATGGCGTCCCAGGTCAGCCCGAGCGACTCGTAGAGGCGCGACACGCGATGCAGGATGCGCGCGCGCGGCTCCCCGGCCGCCACCCGCCGGGCGCTCGCGTGGAGCTGGTGCACGAGCCACTCGCGGCGCGCCGGATCGGGCGCCGAGGTCTCGAGCATCGCCAGGGCCCCTTCGTGATCCGGTTCGCGCTCGAGCACGCCCAGGACCGCGCGCAAGGCCGACTGCGGGTCGTTCTTGCCGAGATGCGCCTCGGCCCGGACCGCTTGTGCCTCGGCCCACTCGGCCGCCTCGGACGGGACGAGCTCGGTGAAGCGCAGGGCCAGCACCGCCTCCTTCGCGCCCAGCGCCAGCCGCGCCAGCTCGAGCGCGTCCTTGCCTTCCACCCGCGCGAGGTCGCCCGCCCGCCACAGCACGCGCCGCGCCCGCGCCGGATCGGCCAGCGTATCCAGGAGCAGGCGCGCCAGCTTGGCGATGACCTTCACGAGGCTCGCCGCGTCCGAGGGCGGGATGTGCCTCAGCGCGTCTTCCAGGATGCGCAGCGCCTCGAGACCGTTGCCTTCCTGGGACTCGACATCGGCCAGCGCGAGCTGTGCCTCGAGGTCGTCCGGCGCGGCCTCGAGCACGACCTTCAGCAGCACCCGCGCGTCCTCGGGCTCATTACGAAGAAGCGCAAACCGCGCCAGCCTGAGTCCGGCTTCGCGCGTCCGGGCCTTGCTGCGCGCGGCGAACAAGAGCCGCTTGTAGAGCGGCAGCGCCGACCGCACATCACCCTCGGCCTCGGCCAGCGCGATGAGCTCCGCCAGCGCCTCCTCGTGATCTGGCGAGCGCTCGAGCACGCGGTGCAGCGCCGCGCGCGACTCCTCGGGCGCGAAGTCGCGTAGGATCTGCGCCAAGGTCAGGTCGGCCGCCGTCGCATCCTCGCGGTCCGACGCCGCGTCGAGCCCCGCCAGCAAGCGCTCGAGCTGGACCGCCGCCTCTTCGGGGCGCCCGCGCCCGAGCGCGATGGCCGCCAGCCCCACGAGCGCCGGCTCCCAGCCGGGCGCGACCTCGAGCAGGGCCCGACACACGCGCTCGCCCTCGTCGTGGAGGATCGGCTGGGTCGCGCAGATCCCGATGAGCCGCTCGGCCAGGAAGCCCGGCCGCGGTGGCCCGTCCAGCGCGCGGTAGACCTCGGCCAGGGCCTCGCGCACCCGCCCCTCGCCCAACAATCGATCGACCTGCCCGTGATGCCGCTTGAGCTCGAGGTCCTCGATGAAGCGCTCGAAGGCCCCGCGCACCGGCGCCGCCTCCCAGGCCTCCGCCTCCCCCGCGCTCGCGAACAGCTCGCCCCGCCCGGGCCGCGTCGCCGCGCCCGCCGTCTCGGGTGCGCTTGCGAAGCGCGCCTGGAAGCGACCCTCGCGCAGCTCGACGCCGAGGCCTTCCAAGCGGCCCAGCTCGGGCAGCTTCCACCCGAGCCCCGAGAGCGCCCAGGCCACCGCCACCCGCACACATCTGAGGCGCGCCGTGGTCAGCCCGCGGTCGACCACGAGCTCTTTGGGCAAGAGATCGATGACCCGCTCCGCGAGGCGCGGCCACGGCTCGTTGGTCGGCCCGTAGGCCCGGATCCCAAAGAGCGACAACTGCAAGAGGGGCTCGCCCTCCTCGCGCCCGCCACCGTCCGCCGGCCCCGTCGCGTCGGGCACGAGGCGCGCGCGCATGGTCCAGCGCGTGCCGGTCTCGGTGCGCCCCGCCAGGACGAGCTGGTCGTCGTAGGCCTGGCCCGTGACCTGCCCGCCCGAGACGACGTTCAACCAGTCGAGGACCACGCGCGCATCGATGCGCAGCGTGAGGTCCTCGGCCACCCCGCGATGGTGCCGGAAGCGCTCGATACCTTCGCGAAAATCAAACGGAAACGAGACGTGCGGCAGCTCGACCACCAGCTCGCCGAGCTCGGCCCCACCCGGCAGGCTCGCGCGGCCGAGCACGATGGACAGACGCCGGCCCTCGACTCGCAAGCTCCACATCGGATTTGCAAGTACGGCCCGCTCGCCCTTGTCCCGTTCGAGTGCCCGTCCCGGCCACCGCACGGCTGGCGACTGCATCCAACCAGCGCCCATCCGAGCCCTTATACCTCAACTTTCGGCGCCGCGCGCGCGATGATACGGTCCCTCGGTGTCGCCCGCCCCTCCCACCCTCTGCGCCCTCGCCGCCCTGACCGGCCTCGCCGTGTCGGCCGCGCCCCCGGCCCGCGCCTCGTTCTTCGACACCTACGGCTTCTCCGCCCGCGCTGTGGCGCGGGGCAGCGCGTTCGTCGCCCTCGGCTTCGACTACGACGCGGCCTACTACAACCCGGCCAACGTGCTGTCGCGCAAGCGCGTCCACCTCGGCTTCGGCTTCGATTACGTCGCCCCCCAGATGGAGTTCCGCGCCGTCCGTGGCGACTTCGCGCCGCTCTCGCCCGACGACAACCTCGGCTTCCACCTCGGCTTCTCGACCCCCATCGGCGGCATCTTCGACGACGTCCTGGGCTTCGGCCTGGCGTTCTTCCACCCGCTCACGACCGGCACCAACGTGAGCTCGGTCGACCCCTCCGAGCCCTGGTGGTATCGCTACCAGAACCTGCCCGACAAGCTCATCATCGCCGCCGGCCTGGCCTTCGAGCCCGTGTCCTGGTTGCGCCTGGGCGTCGGCGCGCAGGTCCTGGCCGCGCTCGACGGACACGTCATCGCCGAGGTCTCGCTGGCCGAGGGCCGCTTCCTGCGCCGCGAGATCGACATCGAGGTCGTCCCGCGCCTCGGCCCCACCGCGGGCCTCGCCCTCGGCCCCTTCGGCAGCCCCACCGCGGCCGGCGGCCCGGGCCTCTTCCGGCTGGGCCTCGCCTTCCGCGGCGCTCTGGAGCTCGACTACAGCCTGCCGGTCCAGGTCGACATCGAGCAGGTCGGGCGCCTCGACGTGCTGGTCGAGGGCGTCTCGCTCTTCACGCCGCCCCAGCTCGCGGTCGGCCTGGGCTGGGAGAGCGCGCCCGCCCCCGATCCCGGCGTGTCGGTCGAGGTCGGCCTCACCTGGGAAGGCTGGAGCAGCGCGCCGCCGCCCGGCGCCAAGTTCCGCCTCGCCGTCGACGACCGCTACCTCCAGCCGCCCGACCCCAACGATCCCCAGGACACCCCCGACGCGATCATCGACGTCGAGGCGCCGCTCATCCCGCTGGGCGCCATCGACACGGTGACACCCCGCCTCGGCCTCGAGTGGCGGCCCTCGGATCACTGGGCGCTGCGCGCGGGCTACGCGTGGCGGCCGACGCCGCTGCCCGACCCGATCTACCAGACCAACACCCTCGACTCGGGCGCGCACGTCGCGAGCATCGGCGTCGGCTTCCAGTTCGTCGACCCGACGGGCGACAAGGCCGGCCCGCTCACCCTCGACCTGGCCCTCCAGTGGACGCGCGTCGGCACGCGCGCCATCGAGAAGGACCCGACCGCCGGCTCGCCGCAAGGCGCCTACGAGGCCGGCGGCAACCTCTGGCACCTCTCTCTCGACCTCCGCCACGACCACTTCTAGCCCGCCCGCGCCGAAAAGGGCTCAGTCGAAGCGGCAATCACCTCGATCCTCTCCCGCGCCGAGAGGTGCGACTCCCTCGCCGCGGGCCTCGACAGCGCCCGATCCAGCCCCGCATCGCCCGCGTCCCACGGAGTCCACCATGTCCAGCTCGCCTCTTCGCATCGGTCAGCACGTGGTCCTCGAGCCCTCGGGGCTGGTGGGACGCGTCGAGTCTATCGAAGCCGGCGAGGACCCAGCCTTCGTGTTCGATCACATCGAGCACCGCGAGCGCGTCTCGCTTGCCAACCACGACCGCTATCGCCCCCTCAAGTCTATCGAAGAGGCGTCCGACGCCGAGCGCCGCCTCCTCGAGACGCCAGCCATCGCGGCGCTC
>JAEUKJ010000144.1 GCA_016792665.1 Deltaproteobacteria bacterium
TGCGCGACAACGGCGGCCAGCCGCGCCCGTACACGACCGCCACCACGATGCAGTCCGGGTGGTGCTGGCAGATCCCCATGCGCGGCGAAGACCACCTGGGCTACGTGCACGCGTCGCGCTTCATCGACGTCGACGCGGCCAAGGCCGAGCTCGCGGCCCGCTTCCCCGGCGCGCGCGACTTCAAGGTCGTCCGCTTCCAGAGCGGCCGTCGCCGCGACTTCATCCACGGCAACGTCGTCGCCATCGGCAACAGCTACGCCTTCGTCGAGCCGCTCGAGTCGACCGCGATCCACATGATCATCATCGAGGTCTCGCGGCTCCTGGGCCTCCTCGCGGAGGGCGGCGGTGAGCGCGCCATCGCCACGACGAGCCACGAGATCGGCCAGCACTGGGACTGGCTGAAGTCGTTTCTGGCCCTGCACTACCGCTTCAACCGCCGCGTCGACTCGCCGTTCTGGCGCGAGGTGCATCTGACGACCAACTGGTCGGCGATGGAGCCGATCGTGGCCGACTTTCAGGCCCACGGCGCGTTCTCGGCCCGTGCCGAGCCGCCGCGCATGGCAGGTGACGCGGTCTTCGGGCCGCGCGGGATCGACATCGTCATGCTCGGGCAGCGGCTCGTGCCGGACGTGCTCACGCCCAAGACCAGCGCCCCCGAGTGGCACGCGCTGATGGCGATGCGCGACCAGGTCGTGGCCCACGCGCTGCCGCATGGCGAGGCGCTGCGCGCGGTCGCGGCCGAGCGGCGCATCTGGGACGACCTCGTCCACAAGGAGTCGTCCTGGGTCCACCAGATGACCACCGACATGCAGCGCGCGGTGCCGACGCGTGGGCGCTCGCAGGAGGCGCTCGCGGCCTGGGCCAAAGCCAACGGCGTGCCGGTCGTGCTCGGGCGTGACGCGGCGCGGCTGCCCGACGAGTTCGGGGCGAGCCCGAACATCGACTTCGGCAAGTACCTGCGGAAGGTCCCTGAGGTCGTCTTCCGCCCGCGCGACCAGGCCCAGCTCGCCGAGTGCCTGCGTCATGCGAGCCAGCGCCGGATGCCGATCCGCGTGCGCGGTGCGGCGCACTCATCGGGCGGGCAGACGCTGGCCGACGAGGGGTGCGTCATCGACCTGCGATGGCTGCAGCGGGTCCTCCACGATGACGCGGCTCAGCAGCGGATCCGGGTCGAGGCCGGCGCCTGGTGGCTCGAGCTCTGCGGTCATCTGCAAGCGACCGGTCGCCGCCCGGCGGTGCTCACCGACAACTGGCGCTCGAGCGTCGGTGGGACGCTGGCGGTGGGCGGCTTCGGCGACGCGAGCCATCGCTACGGCCTCCAGGTGGGCGGCGTGCGCGAGCTGGTGCTCATGACGGTCGACGGCACGCGCCACCGGGTGAAGCCGGGCGACGACCTCTTCGACTGGTCGCTGGCCGGACGCGGACAGCTCGGCCTCATCACCGAGGTCGTGCTCGACACGATCACGCGCGGGACGACCCTGGCTGCGCGCGTCATCGAGTGGACCTCGGTCGAGCGCTTCCTCGAGGATGCCCTCACGGCGAGCCGCGAGGGTCGCTTCGACTGGCTGCGCGCGCGCCTCGAGTGGACCCCGGGCATGATCGTCGCGGCCGCGGCGGGCCACCTCGTGCCCGGTCCGGACGCCATCCCGGCGACTGCGGCCGCCGACTTCGAGGGCCTCATCGGCCGCTACGGGCCGCTCGAGACGCTGGACGTCTTCGACAAGAGCGTCGAGGCGACCGACTCCGAGTGGCGGCACGCGGCACCGTGCGTCGAGATCGTCCTGCCCTTGAACGGCGAGTCTGGCCCGGAAGAAACGGGCCGGGTGATTCGCCGCGTCGCCGATCGCATCGCGGACAGTGGGCTCGCGCGCTTCTTGCCGCGTGGGTCGTCGCTCATGGTGTTGCCGGCCAAGGACGCTCAACGTCTGCCGTTGGCC
>JAEUKJ010000148.1 GCA_016792665.1 Deltaproteobacteria bacterium
CCTGGCGACTCGCTGCGTCGCCTGGGGCCGGAGCCGCTTTTGCCACGGGCGTCGCCGGGGTGTGGAGCGCGGTCCGGCTCGCGGCGGGGGCCGAGACGAACCTCGCGGCCGTCGACGTACCGGCCGGCGGGAGCGCGGTCCTCGAGGCGTCGATGGTGCTCGGCGGGCCCAGCGGGGGCGCGCTCAGGCAGTCGCTGCGCGTCGACTGATCATCGAGGCATTCGGCGGTGATCAACACCGGGCGCGGCAAGCCTCGCGTCTTCGGCGGTGATCAAAACTGGGCGAGGCGTCGCCGCTACGACCTTGATCGCGTCTCGTGGTGCGGAGGGAAAAGCCGACGCGCGGGAGGACAAGCCGCCCGCACGTCGAGCACGACGAGCCAATGCGGGGCGGCGTCGTGCCAGGCGGGTCGCTCCGTCACTCGCGACCCTGCACGGCCGCACGGTGCCCAGATGTCGCGTCGTTGCCCAGCGCGAACCGCGTGGGCGCCCGTGAGACTCAGGGTCCGCTCAGAGTCGGGGCAGGGCGTCGAGGTAGGCGAAGAGCGGTCGCGGTGAGCGCTCGAGGCGCGCGCGGCCGCCGAAGGGGACGGTCCAGGGCTCGGGGTGGCCGTCGAGGAAGAGGGCGTTGCGATCGCTGCGCGAGACGATGTCGATGGGCTGCTCGGTGAGGCCGCCCTTCAGATCCAGCACGACCCCGTCGCGGATGAAGGGCTCCCGCACCCGCCACTGGAGCCGCGGATCGGTGATCGGGAGGACCACGCCGCCAGCCGAGCGGATGGCCGCCGTCGAGCCGGCCGCGGTCGCGACCCAGATCCCCGAGGAGAGCTGGAGCTCGTGTCTCGGGGCGAGATGGGTCGCGTCGGTCGGGTCGTCGGCGAAGACCCGGAGCGCGTAGCGGGTCGAGGCGACCGGCACGCGGTGCGCGAAGAGGACGTCGTTGAGCGCCTCGTAGGGGAGCTCGGCGCCGTCGATCCAGGCGCGGATGCGGGTGAGCGGGGTCGGGGTGAGGGCGCCCGAGAGGGCCGCCTCGAGCATGGCCTCGACGGTCCTGGCGGTGGCGCCACAGTAGTGGCCGACCGAGGTCGAGGGCGAGGAGTTGATGCCGAGGATCGGCGTGCGGTCGACGTGGCGTGCGACCGTGAGGAAGGTGCCGTCGCCGCCGATCGTGACGACCAGGTCGGCGTCCGCCAGCACCGCGCGGCTCGGGGTCTCGAGCCAGCGCGCGTCGGGCCAGCGCGCCGCGAAGAGGGTGCGCAGCGTCGCGGTGGAGGCAGCGTGTTCCTCGCGGGCCAGGGTGAGGCGCGTCGCGATGGCGCGGGTCTCGGGGTCGTCGCCAAGCGGACCGGCCGGGGCCGGGAGGGCATCGAGCGGCTTGGGGATGACGACGACACGGGGGTCGGACATGCGTTTCCCGGGCGGGCCCGCGTGAGGTGCGGGCTCATGGATGGGCCCGCTCAACGCGGGCGAGGGCTGAGTCGACACGAGAAGCGGCGAGAAATCAACCACCGCCCGAGCCTCTGGAGGTGCTCGGCGGAAGTCGCAACGCGCTTCCGCGGAGCGCAGCGAGGGGCCGCGGCTGTGCCGTGGCAGGGGCCGAAGGGAGCGAGAGCCCCTCCCCAATCAAGCCAGGACTGCATGGCGGGGGTCCTTTCACTTGCCGGCGGGGGGCTCGGCCGGTAGGACGCGCAGCGGTCGGAGGTGCCGAGGGTGAGCAGGCCCTCGGCGCGTGGCCCGGGGAGGGATGTCGTGAAGAAGTCGGGCCGTGGGCCGAGGCCGAAGACCAAGCCTGGAGCGGGCGAGACTGAGGCTGTGAGCGGCGTTCACATTCTCCGCTGGGCGCACGGTGGCGACGGGGTCGCGGTGCCCGAGACCGGTCCGCTCGCGGGGACGATCGTCTTTGTGCCCGAGTCGGTGCCCGGCGACGTGGTCGATGTGCGCCTCCAGGAGCGGAAGGAGCGCTGGGCGCGCGGGCGCATTGCGCGGGTCGTGACGCCGAGCCCCGAGCGCGTCGCGCCGCCGTGCGAGCTGCAGGGGCGCTGCGGCGGATGTCCGTGGATGGCCGGGACGCCGGCGGCCCAGGCGCGATCGCGCGAGGCGATCCTGCGCGGCGAGCTGGGAAAGCGACTCGGGGCGGCGCTGGCCGACACGCACGTGGCACTCAGGGAGAGTCCGCGACAGCTCGGCTATCGGCTGCGCGTGCGCATGGGCTTCGAGGTCGCGGGGGGCCGCGTGACGCTCGGGTTTCGCGGCAAGAAGAGCCACGCGCTCGTCGACGTCGGGCACTGTGCGATCGCGGACCCGGCGATCGATGCTGCGCTGCCGGCGGTGCGCGAGGTGTTGGCGGCGCGCTTCGCGGGGGGCGCGCGCGCTGGGCGGGTGACGCTCTTGGCGGGCGACGCGGTGACGTCGTCGGCGCGGGCGGTCGCGGGGTGGATCGAGCCCGAGGGCGGCGAGGGGTTCGGCTTTGGGCCGAGCGAGGTGAGGGTGGCCTTCGGGCGCTTCTCGCAGGTGCTGTCGCCGCGGGCCTTTGCGCAGGCCAATGCGGAGGTCACCGGTCAGATCCTGGACGTCGTCGAGGCCTGGGCGCGCGAGGCGCGGGTCGGCCACGAAGAGGCGATGGCGGTCGAGCTGTTCGCGGGGGGCGGGACCCTCACCATGGCGCTCTGGGCGGCGGGGTGGCGGGTCACGGCCTACGAGGTCGACGGCACGGCACGGGCCGCCTTCGAGACTACGCGCGAGGCGCAGGGCGTGCCGGTCGAGCGGGGGAGCTGGCATGCGGCCGACCTGTTCATCGGGCCGCCGTGGCCGGTGCCAGAGAGGCCGCACCTCGTCGTGCTGGACCCGCCACGCGAGGGGGCCAAGGACGTCATCGGCTGGGTCGCCGCGTCGGCGGCTGCCGAGGTCCTGTACGTGAGCTGCGATCTGGCCACCGGACTGCGCGATGTCGCGACGTTGGTCCAAGCGGGGTTCCGGCTCGACGACGTGGTCGGCTTTGACATGTTTCCTCACTCGGGTCATCAAGAGGTCATCTTCCGTCTCCGCCGCGTCGGCTGAAAAAGTCGAGACCCTGGTGGAGCCCGGCTGCCCCATCGGCTCACTGCACGTCGCCAGCCGGTGCGGGTCGCACACCCTAGCCGTCGAGGTTCCCATGCGCGGACTCGTTGCCAGCTCCCTTTCGTCTGTCGCGCTCCTCCTGTCCGCGCTGCCGGCGTATGCCGACGAGGCGCCGCCCCGTCCGATCGAGCCGGCGCCCGCCGAGCCCAAGCCCGCCGAGGTGCCGACGCCGGCCGAGCCCAAGGCCGAGCCCGCGGCGGCCGAGCCGACCCCGGCCGAGGCGCTGGCCGCGGTGAAGAAGGAGCTTGGTGCCATCGAGGGGCCGAGCAAGGCGGCGCCGATCGGTGACATCGCGACGGTCGACGTGCCCGCGGGCTACTGGTTCGTCCCGCGCGAGGGGACGGTCGCCTTCGATCGGCTCATGGAGAACATCCATGATCCCGAGTCGATGGGCGTGCTGATCAAGGGCGACCTCGAGACGGCGGTGTACTTCTCGTTCTCGCCCATCGGCTACGTGAAGGACGACGAGAGCGACCTGAACGCCGACGACCTGATGAAGTCGCTGCGCGAGGGCTCCACCCAGCAGAACATCCAGCGCAAGGCCCAGGGGATGGCCGAGATCGAGATCGTCGGGTGGACCAAGGAGCCCTTCTACAACAAGACCACGCGCAGCCTCGAGTGGGCGACGCGCTTCAAGAACGTCGGCGACACGGGCAACGGCACGGTCAACTACAACACGCGGCGCCTGGGGCGCGAGGGCGTGATGGCGGTCGTGCTGGCGACCGCGCCGGACAACGTCGAGAAGGCCGTCGTCGAGATGAACGCGAACCTCGGGGCCTTCGGCTTCCTGCCGGGCAAGGACTACGCGTCGTTCCAGGAAGGGGACCGCGTGGCCGAGATCGCACTCGGTGGCCTGGTCGCCGGTGGCGCTGCCGTGGCGCTCGCGAAGGTCGGATTCTTCAAGAAGTTCTGGAAGATCCTGGTCGCGGCCGGGGCCGGCGTGGTCGGGCTCTTTGCCAAGCTCTTCGGTGGGAAGAAGAAGACTGACGAGGTGGTCGCGAACGACGACGGACCGAAGCTCGGAGACGGATGAGCGACGTCGAGCTCTTCCTCGTCCTGATCGCGGCGCTCTTCATCTACGAGTCGGTCGTCACCCTCCCGAAGGACGCGCTCGCGCTGCGGAGGGGGGCGTTCGGTTGGCGCTATGTCGAGCCGCTCGTCCTGCGCGCGGGGGCTGGCCCGGCCGTGGTGCTGGCGATGCTGGTGCCGCCGCTCGGGTTGGTGGTGTCGGGGCGGCGCGGTGGGCGCCTGGCGCGGGCCGAGGCCGCCGTGCGGGTCCAGGCGCTTGTCCGTGCGACGCGATCCTTGCGCGTGGCGGCGAGCGTGCTGTGGCTCGGGCTGGTCGCGGGGGCCGGGTGGCTGGCCTTCGGCTCGGCCGAGCACGAGACCCTCGCCCTCGTGTCGCTGGGGGCGCTCTGGGTGCTGGCGGTGTTGGCCGGGCTCGAGGCGCGGCGCCGGCTCGTGGCCGCGGGCAGCCTCGTGCGCACGGTGGCGCCTCCGTCGTGGCGCGACACGATCGTGGCCCTGCTCTCGCCGATCTCGATCCTGCGCCTCCATGACCTCTACACCAAGCGGGCCCTCGAAGACCTCGACGTGCTCGCCATTGCGGCGGCAGTACTGCCGGTCGAGCGGGTGCGGCCGCTCTTGCGTGAGGCCCTGGCGCGGGCGGTCCACGGGGTCGAGACGGTGCGCGAGCGTGCGGAGCTGGAGGCGCTGGCGGTCGAGCTCGGGATCGCGCCGGGCGAGCTGCTTGCGGCCCCGGAGCGCGAGGGCGCGCACGCCCACGCCTATTGCCCGGTGTGCCTGGCCCAGTACATGGGCGAGGGCGAGGGGGCGCAGAGCGTTTGTGAGAGCTGCGGCGGTGTGGCACTCCTCCGCTTCTAGCCGATCACGCGCGGCTGCGCCGAGCGCCGGCGGCGTCGCTCACGGGACCTGCGGCCCCGCGCCCCGCGTCGATGCGGCGAACCCCTGATCAACGCCGAAGGCCTGGCGGAGCCAGGCTGCCCATTGCATGATCACCTCGCGCGGAGGATCCAGCGTGTGCCGTCGGGTACGACGTCGAGGTCGTCGCTCCGGGCCTTCGCGGCGTCGCGATGAGGGCCGAGCTCGCGCGGGGTCGCCAGCCGCGGGGTGAAGGTCTCGGACGCGATGGTCATCGGGGTGAAGGCGAGCTCGACCAGGCGTGGCGCACCCGCTGTCGACGCGACATCACCCGGGCTCGCCCCCATCGCGGAGGCAAAGCGGGCTTCGAGGAGGCCGGTGCGGCGCTTGTCGGGGTCGCGGTTGGCGAAGACGAAGTTGCCGAGGCTCCAGGCGATGGCCGCGTCGCCGCGCCACTCGAAGCCCTGGAGGACGTGGGGATGGTGGCCGACGACCAGCGCGGCGCCGGCCTCGACCAGAGCGTCGCCGACGGCGATGACCTGGCGATCGGGGCGCGGCTTGCCCTCGCGACCCCAATGGATCGACACGATCGGAGCACAGCCGGCGGCGCGCTCGGTCCGTACGAGGGCGAGCAGGTCGGACAACGGGCGCTGTCCTGGGCGGGTGTCGTCGTCGCTCGAGTACCAGGCGACGGCGGCCACGGGGCCGGCCTTGTCGTGTGCCTGCGCCTCACCGCGATCGGCGGGGCGGTTCGACTTCAGCGTGGCCGGCACGATCGAGAGGCAGCCGACCGAGCTCTGGATGCGACGCGGGGCGCGCGCGGCCACCTCGGCTGAGGCCTCAGCCGAGCGGCGACCGATGCCCAGGACCGGCAGGCCCGTGCCCTCGAGGTGGCCCAGGTGCTCGAGCACGCCGGCTGCGCCCGCGTCCCAACTGTGGTTGTTGGCCGTGCCGAGCAGGTCGATCCCCGACGCACCAAACGCCGCGGCCCAGCGCGGGTTGGCGCTGATGTCGAGGCGCGCCTCGCCGTACTTCGGAGCCCCACCTGCGAGGAGGAGCCCCTCGACGTTGCAGACTGTGAGATCGGGCCGCGAGAGCACCTCGCGCACGCCCGCGAAGACGTCCTCGGGACGACCACGCTGGCCCGCGAAGCTCACGTCGCCGACGAAGCCCACCGTGAATGAGGGCCCAGTCGGCGCCGCGCCCGGCGGTGGAGGGGCTGCCAACGCCGCCGCGAGCGCAAGGACGAAGAACGTCGACCCCATCATGGGCGGGGGCGCGTGGTCCGATATTCGATCGGGTCCTTGTGGTCGGCCACGACGACGATGCGCTGCACGAAGAGGCCCGGCAGGTGCACGTCCTCGGGGGCGATCGCGCCGAGCGGCACGAGCTCGTCGACTTCGGCGATGGTGGTCTTGCCGGCCATGGCCATGCCGAACTGGAAGTTCTTGGTCGTGCCGTGGAACTGGAGGTTGCCGTAGGGGTCGGCGCGGCGCGCGCGCACGAAGGCGAAGTCGGCTGTGAGCGCGGACTCCAGGATGGCGACGACCGCCTTGCCGTCACGGCCCGCAAAGGTCCGCGCTTCCTTGCCCTCGGCCACCACCGTGCCCGCGCCGGTCGGCGTGAAGAAGGCCGGGATCCCGGCGCCGCCCGCGCGGATCCGCTCGGCGAGCGTGCCCTGCGGGATGAGCTCGACGTCGACCAGGCCGGCCTTGTGCTGCTCCTGGATGTCGGGGTTGCCGCCCATGAAGCTGCCCTTCCAGGCCCTCACGAGGCGCGCCTTGAGCCAGGTCGCGAGCCCCTGGCCCTGGTTGCCGCAGTTGTTCGAGATGACGGTGAGGTCGCGCGTGCCCTTGGCGAGGACCGCCTCGATGAGGCGCTCGGGGTTGCCGGAGAGGCCAAAGCCCCCGACCATCACCGAGGCGCCATCGCCGAAGTCGAAGAGCGCGGCGGCCGCGTCCGGGAAGACCTTGCCGCTCATGCCAGCACCTCTCGGAGCGCGGTCGCGAAGCGCGCGATCTCCTCCGAGGTCAGGTTCAGGGGCGGCAGGATGGCGAGGCTCTTCTCCTCGGTGAGGCCGACCCGGATCCCGCGCTCGAGCAGCCTGCGCTGGGCTGCCTCGCCGCTCTGGACGTCGAGGGTGAGTGAGAGGCCTTCGCCGTGGAGCTCGCGCCCGTCCGCGCGCAACGCGGCCGCGAGCTCGGCGGCGCGCGCGGCGACCGGGAGCTGACGGGCGGCGCGGAGCTCGGTCACGAGCCGCGTGAGCGCGAGCTCGTCACCATCCCAGGTCGAGATCAGCGTGAGCTTCTCGGCCACGTAGTACCGGTCGGACACGAAGCCGAGGCCGAGCTGGCCGCCGGGGTAGTGCACGATCGCGTCGACCGCGACGGGAAGCGTATCGGCGCGCCAGAGACCACGGCCCGAGCGGTAGCCGCCGGAGAGGTTCTCGACCAGGACGATGGGGAGCTCGTGCTGGTCGCAGACCTCGCGCAGCGCGGCCCAGAACGGCTCGGGCGTGGCGCGGCCGGTGGCGAGGTAGACGGCCTCGATGGCCACGGCCAGGATCTTGTCCTTGCCGTGCTCGGCGATGGCCTTCTTGAGGTCGCCGAGAGCGCGCTCGGGGTCGCGCGTCGGGTCCGCGGTCGTCGGCCAGCCGAACCAGTTCTGTTCATCGCTGGCGGGCAAGGACGCCGAGCGCGCGGCCGCGGTCGACATGCCGGCCCGCACCGGACCCACGGAGATGAGCACCTTGCCCTGGCGCCGATGGTACTTCAGCGAGCGCAAGGTCTTGTCGAGGGCCTCGGCCCGGCCCGACGCCAGGATGAGGTGGGCGAGACCCTTGGGGGCCTGGAGGCGCAGCCACTCGTGCGCGCGCACGAGCCCGGGCGTGACGAAGTTGCAGAGCGAGAGCTTGTTCGCGAGCGCACCGTTGAGTCGCCCCTCGGCCAGGAGCTCGCGCAGCTCGTCGGCGCCCTGGCCCGCCCCGCGCGGGTCGCCGAGCCGGCGGACGAGGCCGCTGGCGAAGTCGAGCGGCACCGCGTTCGGACGACTCGCGGCCGGCAGGGCCTGGACGAGCGCGCGCGTCGGCAGGCGCGGGAAGGTCAGCGCCAGGCGGTAGTAGTCGGTCGCGGCCTCGGGCTCGCCATACTGGCCCGCGTAGCGCGCGACGTGCCAGGCGCCGAGCTCGGCATTGAGACGCGCCATCGCGTCCGTCGCACCGACCCGGTTGCGGCCGGTCATGAACGCGTAGCGCGGCTGTCCGTCGGGGCCGCGGTGCGCGATGGCGGCGGCCACCTGGGCCTCTTTCAGGGCGCGGCCGAGGCCCTGACCGCGGTGGTCGGGGTGCACGGTGAAGTCGGCCGAGTACAGCGTCTCGCCGCGGCCGAGCGTCGGGTCCTGGCGCGGGCCGTCGAGGTCGGCGAAGTGCTCGAGCGGGAAGGCGGCGCACGCGGCGACGAGCGTCCCGGCCGTCGGGCTCTGCCCGGCCTTCTGCACGCCATGATAGACCGCGAGGCAGATCGCGTCGGGCTCGCCCATGAGTGCCGTGAAGTGGTCGAAGTCGTCCTGGCGGGCCGGCTCGTAGACCGACTTCTGCAGGGCCTCGTAGGGGCCGCGCACGGCGGGCCACTCGGCCGCGGTGATGCGCTGGATGCGATAGCTCGGCCCGAGCTTGTCGACCGTCGGCGGCCACTCGGGTGCGAGGTCCGCGAGGTCCACCGTCGCGCCCTTCTGCCAGCTCGCGGGGCGGCCGGCCTCGAGGTCACCGAGCGACGCGTCGAGGCGCTGGAAGAGCGCGTCGACCTGGGTCGGCGTGACCTCGGGGTGGAAGCGGAAGCGCAGGCCGCGGTCGCCCGCGCCGTAGATCATGTAGCCGCGCCAGAGCCGCTGGTTGACGAGGAAGTTCAGCGCCTCGGGCGTCGGCAGATCGAAGCCGAAGGACCAGCCGGTGAGCCGCGGCGACAGCAGGGTCTTGGCGTACTTCGCGGCGAGCGTGTCGAGGAGGGCCTGCGTGTGGGCCATCAGCGCCTGGCGCGCAGGCTCCGCGTCGCCGAGCAGCTCGGCGTAGATCAGGCCGCGGATGGCCGAGGCGGCCTGCGTCTCGGCGCGGACGGGAATCGGCCAGCGCGAGAGCGTGACGCCGATCTGCGCCTTCTTGGCGACCGTGACGAGGTCGGGCGGGGTCGGCAGATCGAAGAGCGTGTGCCAGAAGAAGGGCCCGCCGAGGTGGAAGCCGCACTGCACCTCGTCGATGACGAGCGGGACCTCGCGCGCCTCGGTCAGCACCCGCAGCGCGCGGAAGAAGCGCGGCGTGGCGTAGCGCTCGCCGCCCTCGGCTTGCATCGGCTCGGCCAGGACGGCGGCGACCTGATCATCGGCCATCGCCTCGTCGAGCGCCTCCAGGACGCGGATCTCCTCGGCCAGCGTCGCGTCGCCCGTGGTCGGGAAGCGGCGCTCGGCGGCGGGCTTCTTCCAGGCCGCGAGCCAGCCTTCGGGGTCGGGGGCGGGCAGGGCCGGGGTCGACCACACCGGCAGGTCGAGCCAGCGCGTCTCGTAGCCCTCGAGCTCGAAGCGGAGTCGCTTCTCGGGGTTCCAGGTCGAGTGGATGGCCAGCATGGTCCGGCCGTGGAAGGCCCCGCGGAAGGCGATGATGGCCTTCCTGCCCGGGCGCCGCGTGGCCGCGGTGGCGAGCGCAATCTCGTTGGCCTCGGCCCCCGAGTTCGAAAAGCGCACGTGCGGATGGTGGCCGGCGGCGTCGCGCAGCAGCGTACCGAGCCGCAAGAGCTCGGCCGAGTCGCCAGGGCTCGCGCCCGCAGCACCATCGATCGGCGTCGCGCCGAAGCGGCCGAGAACGATGGCCTCGAGCACGGCCGGCGGGTTCAGGCCCGCGGCGTGCGTCGCGATTTGGGAGGCCGCGTCGAAGAGCACGATCGGATCGGCATCGACCGACGCGAGGTACGGGCCCGAGCTGCGGAAGAGGTCGAGCACCGGCGGCTTCTTGTCGTCGGGCACGAAGTCCTTGCCGACGAGGCGCTTCATGAGCGCGGCCGATCGGGGGAGCGACAACGCGTCGGTCGCGGGCACGTGCGTCCCGGCCGGGCGGCGCCCGAGGAAGCGCTGCGGCGCGAGGTGGCGGAGGCCGTGCAGCACGTCGGACAGCGCCTTGGCCAGGGCGCGCGCGGGCTTGTCCCCCGGCGGCAGCGGCACGCGCAGCGCGGTCTCGGTGAGCTCGGCCGAGAAGCCCTTGGCTTTGAGCCCGTCGGCCAGCGGCTTCGAGATGGTGCCCGCGGGGCGCGACAGATCGAGGTCTGCGAGCGCGAGGCGGATGAGACCCGAGGCGCCGGTCGTGTCGATCTCGGGGTAGAGGCCGTAGGGCTCGAGGGCTTCCTCGATGCGGTGGGCGGCCTCCAGCGCAAGCAGCGGGTCGGCCGCGGCGATGGCCTGGCGCACGAAGGCGTCGTTCTCGAGGATGCCCGGCTCGTTCCACTGCACCTGGACCGGGTAGGTCGTGTAGCGCACGGCGTCGCTGCCGGCCGCGCGGAAGTTCCCGGACTTGCCGACACCGCCGAAGGGCAGGGCGCCGACGGCGCGGTTGGTCGAGCGGTTCCAGTTGACGCAGCCGACGCGGGTCTGGAGGTAGACCGCCTCGAAGGCGGCCTTGCGGGCCGAGAAGATCGAGATCGAAAGGCCGTAGGCGCTCTGGTTGGTGACCGCGATGGCCTGGTCGAGGTCGTCGATGATCGTCACGGCGAGGTCGGGGCCGAAGACCTCCTCGCGCGTGTAGTCCGAGTCGTGATCGGCGGCGATGAGGTGGATCGACGGGCCGCGCCAGGCACCGTTGGGGCGAAGCTCGGCCGCGAGCAGGACCTCGGCCCCGGCCGCGCGCCCGGCGGCGCAGAGCTCCTCGACGCGGTCGCGATCGGCCACCGACGCCATCGGCCCCATGAAGACGTCACTGGTCGGGTCGCCAAAGGTCAGCGCCTTGGCGGCGCGCACGAGACGCTCGATGAACGGCCCGGCGATCGAGCGCTGGACGAGCACGCGCGAGGTGCAGGTGCAGCGCTGTCCGGCCGAGAGGAAGGCGCCCAGCAAGACGCCCTCCAGGGCCTGATCGAGGTCGGCGTCTTCCAACACGATGGCCATGTTCTGGCCGCCCATCTCGAGGGCCGCCAGCACCTCGGGCCGATCGAGCAGCGACTTCTGGATGGCGTGCCCGGTGCGCCAGCTGCCGGTGAGCGCCACGCCGCGGAGCTCGGGGGCCTGCAAGAGTGCCCGCCCGACGTCGCCGCCGCCCTGCACCATGTGGAGGATCGGGGGCAAGCCGGCCTCGGTCCAGGCGTCCATGTAGCGCTGGAACGAGAGCGGCGTGCGCTCGGACGGCTTCACGACGACGGTGTTGCCTGTGGCGAGCGCTGGGATGATGTGGGCGTGGCAGAGGTGCAGCGGGAAGTTGTACGGGCCGAGCACGGCGATGACGCCGAGCGGGTGGTAGCGGCACTCGCCGGCCACACCCGGGGCGGTCCACGGCTTGACGAGCGGGAGCTGCTGCTCGGCCACCAGATCGATCCGCTGCAAGAGTGACTGGGCCTCGGTGCGCGCCTCGCGGATGGTCTTGCCCATCTCCATCGAGACCGCGCGGGCGAGCGCCTCGGTGCGCGGGGCGAGCTCGCGCGCGAACTTGCGCAGCGCGGCGATGCGCTCGTCCGGGGTGAGTGCCGCCCAGGCCGGCCAGGCGCGCGCCGCGGCTTTGACGGCCAGCGCCGCGTGGCCCGGGTCGGTGGGGGCTTCCAGGACGACCTCGTCAGCGGTCGCTGGGTTGACGCTCCGGATGAGGGTGCCCCCCTCCGGCTTGATCCACTGGTTGTCGATGAAGTTGCCGCGTGCGAAATCCATGGCGGTGGCTTCTAGCAGGGTTCGATCGCTCATGCGATAGAAGCTGCGCTGTAGGTACAGGGCCGACGCGGCGCGGCCCGGCGGGAGAGGATCCGATGACGAGCACAAACGATGGCAAGGGCGGGGGCGGGTCGTTCGAGACGATGTCGGGGCTCCCCATCGGCGACCTCTATGAGCCCGAGGGCGGCGCCCCGGAGTCGATCGGCCGACCCGGAGAGTTCCCGTTCCTGCGCGGGCCCTACCCGACGATGTACCGCGGGCGGCAGTGGACGATGCGCATGTTCGCAGGCTTCGGCACGCCCGAGGACACGAACGCGCGCTTCAAGTATCTCCTCGCCAACGGGCAGACCGGGCTGTCCACCGCCTTCGATATGCCGACGCTCATGGGCTACGACCCCGACCACCCCCTGTCGGCGGGCGAGGTCGGGCGCGAGGGCGTGTCGGTCGCGTCGCTGGCGGACATGCGGCGCCTCTTCGCCGACATTCCGCTCGACAAGGTGACCACGTCGATGACGATCAACGCGCCCGCCATCGTGGCGCTGGCGATGTACTTCGCCATCGCAGAGGAGCAGGGCGTGCCGCTGGCGAAGGTCGGCGGCACCATCCAGACCGACATCCTCAAAGAGTTCATCGCCCAGAAGGAGTGGATCAGCCCGCCGCGCCCGTCGATGCGCATCGTGGCCGACATGATCCACTTCTGCGCCAAGAACGCCCCGAAGTGGCACCCCATCAGCATCAGCGGCTACCACATCCGCGAGGCCGGGGCGACCGCCATCCAGGAGCTCGCCTTCACGCTGGCCGACGGCATCGGCTACGTGCAGGCCGGCATCGACGCGGGCCTCGACGTCGACGAGTTCGCGCCGCGCCTGTCGTTCTTCTGGGACGTGCACAACGACTTCTTCGAGGAGATCGCCAAGCTGCGCGCGGCGCGTCGCATGTGGGCGACCATCGTGCGCGATCGGTTCGGCGCGAAGAAGCCCGAGTCGTGGCGCCTGCGCACGCACTGCCAGACGGCGGGCGTGTCGCTCACGGCGCAGCAGCCGCTGAACAACGTGGCGCGCGTGGCGCTGCAAGCCCTCGCCGCGGTGCTCGGGGGCACGCAGTCCTTGCACACCAACAGCATGGACGAGACCTACGCCCTGCCGACCGAGGACTCGGTGAAGGTCGCGCTGCGCACCCAGCAGCTCATCGCGGACGAGACCGGCGTGGCCAACGTGGTGGATCCCCTGGCCGGGAGCTGGTTCGTCGAGGACCTCACCGACCGGGTCGAGGCGGCCGCGTGGAAGTACATCCACAAGATCGACGAGCTCGGCGGCATCGTGAGGGCGGTCGAGCTGGGCTACCCGCAGCGCGAGATCGCCGATTCGGCCTTCGAGGACCAGCGCAAGGTCGATCGCCTGGAGCGCGTCATCGTGGGCGTCAATAAGTATGTCGACGACGTCGGCGCGGCGATCCCGACCCTGAAGATCGACCCCGAGGTCGAGCGCGCGCAGAAGGCGCACGTGACGCGGCTCAAGGCAGAGCGCGACAGCGCGCGGGCGGCGGCGGCGCTGGATGCCGTGCGGCGTGCGTGTCGCGGGACCGACAACCTCATGCCGCCGATCATCGATGCGGTGAAGGCCGACGTGACGCTGGGCGAGATCTGTGATGTCTTTCGGGAGGTCTTCGGGGTGTACCGAGACCCGGTCTTCGTGTAGAAGAACCGCCAATTCGCATGAGGCTTGGCGCAGCCAAGCCGCACGCGGATGCCATCACGGGGTGTAGCGCAGTCTGGTAGCGCGCCAGCTTTGGGAGCTGGATGTCGCAGGTTCGAATCCTGTCACCCCGACCAGACGCACTGCCGAGGAGCCGCGCATGTCTCACCAGCCGCAGCCCGATTCCCGGAGGGCCGCCTGGCACCGCCAGGCCGTCGGCGATTGGGACGACTCGCATCGCGCGGGTCCTCCTCGGCTGCAGGCGACGCGGCAGGGCGACGTGCCGGGGCGGACGGTCCTGGTGCGCCTCCAGCGCGCCCTCGGGCTGGCGCTGGTGCTCGGCGCGTGGGCGCCCGGCTGTTCGAAGCCGCCGGCGGAGCCGCTGCCCGACGTGGTGGCGACGGACGTGGCGCCCGAGCCGCCGCCCATCCCGCCGCATCCGACCACCGAGCAGGGGGTGGTCGAGGCGCTGACGGCCGCCATGGAGGCGCAAGACCTCGAGGCGATGAAGCGCATGCTCGCGCCCGAGCTCGGGGCCGAGCTGGCCCGCCTCCACCAGCAGAACCCGTCGGAGTTCTGGGCCAACAGCGCGGTGTGGGTCAAGAACGCCAAGACCGGCATGACCTTCGCCGCGCGCGCCGACGACGCCGATAAGGTGCCGCAGTGGCGGGCTCTCCTGCGCTTCGGCAATGGCACCGAAGAGACGGTCGAGTTCACCCGCTACGATGGCAAGCTGGTCCTCGCCAAGCTGTAGCGTCGAGTGCTGCGACGGGCTCTGCGGCGTCGAGTGCTGCGGCGGCGATCAGGCGCCGGCGACGGTCATCTTGGCGACGCGGAACGACGGGGCGCTCGTGCTCTTGCGCGGGTCGCGGTCGTTGGCGACGCCGTCGATGGCGGCCCACATGGCGGGCAGGGTGCTCGCGATGGTGAGCTCTTCGACCGGGTAGGCGAGCTCGCCGTTCTCGATCCAGAGGCCGACCACGCCCTGGCTGTAGTCGCCGGTCACCGTGTTCGCCCCGCCGCCGACGCTGTCGGTCACGAAGAGGCCGAACTTCGTGTCGGCGATGAGCGCTGCGAGCGAGACCTCGCCGTTGTCCATCCAGAGGTTGGTCGTGGTCGGCGACGGCGAGCCACCGAGCCCGCGGCCCGCGCTGCGCGTGGTCGGGAGGCCGAGCTTCTTGCCGGTGTAGGTGTCGAGGATCCACGTCTTCAAGACGCCGCGGTCGACCAGCGTCATCGGCTGGGTCGAGAGCCCTTCGCCATCGAAGAGGCGTGAGGCGGCGCCACGCACGATCCACGGGTTGTCGCTGAGCGTCACGAGCGGCGAGGCGATGGACTGGCCGAGCTTGCCGCAGAGCCAGCTCGCGTCGCGGAAGATCGAGGCCCCGTTGGCGCCGCCGGCGATGGACCCGATGAGGCGCGAGGCCATCGGCGACTCGAAGATCACCGGGACTTCCGCGGTCTTGGGCTTCCTGGCCCCGAGCCGGCGGAGGGTGCGCTGGGCCGCCTTCTGGCCGACGACGCTCGGGTCTTCGAGGTCGGCGAAGTGGCGGGCCGAGGTGTACCAGTAGTCGCTCTGCTTGTTGCCCTGGCCGTCGTCGGCGACCGGCGTCGTCCAGAGGCTGGCCGAGCTCGAGCGGCGGTAGCGATGAACGCCTGCCGACGTGAGGAGATGCAGCTCGGAGAAGCCCCAGCCCATCTCGGCGCCCTCGCTGTTGGTGAGGCGCGGATCGACGTCGAGCGCGGCGCGCTCGGTGGCGAGCGCCAGGCCGATGGCACGGTCCGCATCGAGGCGGACGACCGCGTCGTCGTAGGTGTCGAGATCGCCCGGAGCGCCAGGCACCGGGGCCTCCAGGCCGGCCTCGGGCGGGCCCGCAAAGGGATCGGGTGCAGTGCGTCGGGCCATGGCCACGGCTTGCTCGACGAGCCGCGTGATGGCGGCGTCGCCGAGGTCCGAGGTCGAGGTCGTCACGGTGCGGAGACCGCCCGGGCCATCGACCAGGACGCGCACGCCGAGGCCTTGATCACGGCTCTGGACGACCTCGATGACCTCGCCCAGGCGCACCTTCACCGAGGTCGACCGGCCACCCATGACCATCGCGTCGGCGAAGCTCGCGCCCGCCTTCGTGGCCGCCTGGAGCGCATAGGCGCAGCGATCGGCCAGGTCCGTCTCGACTTCGTTCGTGTCGCTGCTCATGCCGCACCTCGCGCGCCCGCGTTGACTCCGCCGACGGTCACTTCGTTGACTCGCACGGTCGGCAGCCCGACCCCGACCGGCACCGACTGCCCCGACTTGCCGCACACGCCGACCCCGTCATCGAGCGACAGGTCGTGGCCGACCGCGACGACTCGGGTCAGCACGTCGGGCCCGTTGCCGATGAAGGTCGCGCCGCGGACGGGGGCCGTCACCTTGCCGTCCTCGATGAGGTAGGCCTCGGCCCCGGAGAAGGTGAACTTGCCGCTGGTCGTGTCGACCTGACCGCCGCCGAAGGCCACCGCGTAGATGCCGCGCTTGACGCCCGCGATGATGTCCTGGGGGTCGTCCTGGCCGGCCAACATGAAGGTGTTGGTCATGCGCGGCAGCGGCACGTGCGCGTAGGACTCGCGGCGCCCGTTGCCAGTCGGCGCAACGCCCATCAGGCGCGCGTTCATGCGGTCCTGGAGGTAGCCCTTCAGGACCCCGTTCTCGATGAGGACGTTGCGCTGGGTCGGCGTGCCCTCGTCGTCGACGTTCAGGCTGCCGCGACGGTGCTCGATGGTGCCGTCGTCGACGACCGTCACGAGCGGTGAGGCGACGGACTGGCCGACGCGACCCGAGAACGCGGAGGAGCCGCGGCGGTTGAAGTCGCCCTCCAGGCCGTGCCCGACGGCTTCGTGGAGGAGGATCCCCGGCCACCCGGGGCCGAGGACGATGTCCATCGTGCCGGCCGGGGCGTCGACGGCGTCGAGCAGGAGCAGCGCGCGGCGGGCTGCCTCGTCGGCCCAGCGCTCCCAGCGGAGGCGTCCGTCGGCCAGCGAGACCGGCATCGAGAAGAGCGGCATCTCCCAGCGCCCGCCGCCGCCCGCGCTGGCCGACTGGCGCAGGTTCTTCACCGGGTCCACCGCGATGCACGAGACCGAGAGGCGCGAGAGCGGTCGCACGTCGACGACCAGGCGGCCGTCGGCGGTGGCGATGAGGACGATGCGGCGCTCGGCCGAGAAGCTGGCCTGCACCTGGGTGATGCGCGAGTCGTAGGCGCGGGCGCGCTTGTCGATCGCCTCGAGCAGGGCGAGCTTTTCGGAGAGGTCGCCCGTGAGCGGGTCGCGCTCGTCCGCGACCGGGTACAGCTCGCGCTGTGTGTGGCCTGCGGAAGCGGTTAGCGCGTGCGCGCCGCCCTCGGTCGAGGCGATGGCGCGTGCGGCGCGTGCGGCTTCGAGGAGGCTTGCCCGCGAGATGACGTCGGCGTGGGCGTAGCCGGTCTTGTCGCCGGTCACGGCTCTCACGCCGAAGCCCTGGTGGATGGCGCGCGACCCCTTCTTGACGAGGCCCTCGTCGATGAGCACGGCTTCGGCTTCGACGTGCTCGATGAAGATGTCACCGTCGTCGATCTTGCGCTCGAAGAGGGCGCCCATGGCCGCATCGAGATCCGAAGACGAGAGGCCGAAGCGTGCGAGCGCGGCGTGGGGGTCGAGGGTCGGTGCGCGCCCGTCGATGGGGCGAGCGTCGTGCGAGGGCGAGCGAGGGGCCGCTTGGGGGTCGTGCAAAGGAGGCCTCCGTCTTCGGGCGCCGCGAGCGCGCCTCTCGTTTTCGGACCATTGCCGGCCGAGCCGGAATGCGACAGCTTACGCACCGCGCGCCGACCCGCAAGCCGAAGTGGTCGCGAGACGAGGGAGAGCCCAATGCAGAGCCCGCGAAAGACCCTGGTCGTCGCGACCAACAACGCCAAGAAACTGCGCGAGCTGCGCGAGATCCTGGACGGCCTCCCGGCGCTTGCGGACGTCGGCCTCTTGACGGCGTCCGAGGCCGCACTGGGCGAGGTCGAGGAGTCCGGCACGACCTTCGAGGCCAACGCCCTCATCAAGGCCGTGCACGCGTACGAACGCACCGGCCTCGTGTCGTTGGCCGACGACTCGGGCCTCGAGGTCGACGCGCTGGGCGGGGCGCCGGGCGTCTACTCGGCGCGTTTTGCCGGGCCGGCAGCGACCGACGGGGACAACAACCGCCTCCTCCTGCAGAAGCTCGAAGGTGTGCCGGCCGAGGCCCGGACCGCGCGCTACCGCTGCGTCATCGCGCTGGTGGTGCCGGCCGGAGTCGCCGATCTCGGCGCGCGTGGGCAGACGATCGAGACGACGCGCGGACCGGCGCACGCGGTGGTGACCACGGGCAAGTGCGAGGGCCTGATCGTCACGGCCGCGAGCGGGCAGGGCGGCTTCGGCTACGACCCCTACGTCGTCTACCCGCCCGCCGGAAAGACCTTCGCCGAGCTGACCTCCGACGAGAAGCACGCCATCTCGCACCGCGGCCAGGCGCTCGCCGCGATGGCTCCCCACCTCACGGATGTCTTCGCTTCACTCGGCGCATAGCCGCCCTTATCTCGGATTGAAGGCGAAGGGGTACTGGACGACGCACTCCCCGCCGTCCGGCGCCTTGAACTGGATCTTCGTGATCTCCTTCACGACGCACTCGCCGACCTTCGGGGCCGGCAGGCTCGCCGAGGCCACGCGCGCCGACTTGACCTTGCCATCGAGCCCGATGTCGAAGCTCACCACCACGCGGCCCTCGAGGTCCTTCTGGAGCTGCAGCTCGCGCTCGTAGCAGAACCGGATCGACCCGGTCTTCTTGAGGATCTGGGCCTTGATGTCGGCGTTGTTGCAGAACTCGGGCGAGGGCGCCGGGCCCTTGGGCTCGGTCTTCTTCTCGGTCTTGGCCTTGCCCGGCTTGTCCTTCAGGCCCTTCTCGCTCGGCACGGCCGCCTTCGACCACGCGACCGGCAGGGCGCCGACGCAGCCGACCGCGGCCTGGCCGTTCTCGGTCCGGCAGCGCGCATCGGGCCACACCTCGCCCACGCGGATGAGCTCCGGCGGCGCGGTCAGGGACTTGCCCTGGAGGTGCCTCACGACGCGCAGGACGTCACCGGTCGCGGCATCCTGAGCGGCCACCACGTGCACCACGCGCCCCCCCTTCGCGCCCATGGCGAAGGCCTTGATGGCCTCGGTCACGGCGGCGAGCTCGGCCGCGCCCAGGCGCTCGGTGCCAGCCTGCGCGGGCGGGAGCGGCACGCGCAGCCGCGCCAGGGTGTCGCCGCGCCAGCCCTGCTGGAGCGAGGTCGGGACGTTCTGCTGGGCCTCGGGGCCGAGCGGCGTCGCCCCATCTTTCGGGCCCTCGGGCGCCCACACGTCGACCTGGTCCTTGCCCACCACGAGCACCATCGATCGCGCCCAGCTCGGCACCAGCGAGCGCTCGAGCACCTCGGGCAAGCTCCGGAAGTAGGTCGGGATCGACTCGGGCCCTTCGGTGCCCGTCGCCGCCAGACGCGTGGCCGTCACACCAGCCGCCAGCACCCCGTCGAGCGCGACCTCGATCGCCTTGGTCGGGACGGTCGGGTCGAAGGCGACGATGACCGCCGCGGCGTCCACGCCCGTCGGCAGCGTCGCACCGGCGACCGCCGTCCGGACGGCCGTGACCCGCTCGGTCAGCCCGGCGACCGCGCCGGTCTTGGCGTCGGCGGTCTTCTCGAGGAGCTCGGCCAGGGGCAGCAGTGGGGCCGAGCGCAGCGCACCATCGGCGCCCGCGAGGCGATCCGAAGCGAACAGGGCGTCGACGCCATCGGCCACGGGCTTCACCGCGCCGACGATCGGGCGCAACCCGACGCGCAGGCCATCGGCGCCGAGCACCGCCGCCACGGCGGCAGCGCGCGTGTCGGCGAGCAGGCTCTGTCCAGCGATCCCGTCGCGCGCCACCAGCGCCACCGCGGGAAGGACGGCCGCGTCCAGCACAGAGGCCAGGCCCTCGGGCGCGGCCGTAGCGAGCGGGGCCAGATCCGAGGACCAGGCCGAGGCGAGCGCGTGCGCCGCCACCACGACCGCATTGGCCGGCGTACCCGCGAGGGGATCCAGCGCGATGGCGCGGCCCAGGGTGTCGCAGAACGCGATCTTCTTCGCATCGTCAGGCGTGCAGGTGAGCCCCGTTGCGTCCGCGGCCGGTCGGGCGACGACCTCGGCGGTCGGGTTCCCGCAGCCTTCGCAGATTACCGGGCCGACGCGGCTGGCGAAGCCCTGGACCCCTTCGGTCTCCAGCGCGGCGCGCGCTTCGGCATAGCGGGCGAGGAAGGCCAGGCGCAACGCGGCGCGCTCCGGGCTCTTGGTCTCGCTGTCGCTCACGGCGCGCAGCTCGGAGGCACGCGGCATCTCCTCGGTGCGACCCGCGGTGAACGCGAGGAGGGCGCGGGCGACCGTCTTGACGCGCGTCGTCTCCTCATCGGCCTGGTGCAGGATCGAGAGGCCGAGGCGGACCTGCTTCTCGGCGCCACCCGGGCCGAGCTTCGACTCGTCCCCCGCGGTGCCCCCACGCGCGGCTTCCTCGGCGTAGACCGCGGCGACGACGCCCAGGCGCAGGCGCACCGAGGCGCGTCGGGCGGCCTGGTCGGTCTCGCCGGCGAGCGCATCGGCCAGGGCCAGCGCAGCCTTCAGGCCTTCGGGGCTCGTGTCGACGGGCTTGGTGAGGAGGGCCTCGGCCTCGGGCAGCTTGGTCGGCGGCGGCGGCGGGGTCGGCGGGGTGGTGTCGACCGCGACGTCGACGGTCGCGACCGCGTCGGGCGCAGGCGCGCTGTCGGGCGTCGCCGGTGCCTTTCCGCCGCACGCGATGGCGCCACTCGTGAGGGTCGCGGTGAAGAGCCAGAGCAGGCGGTCGATGGACCCGAAGTGCAGGCGCATGAGGACTCCGTTCTCGAGAGGCGGAGCCGAAGCCAGGCTGCCGGCGAATGCAAAAAGCCCCGGAACCGGGGCTTTGGTGGGCGATGCAGGATTTGAACCTGCGACTTCATCCGTGTGAAGGATGCACTCTACCGCTGAGTTAATCGCCCATGCGGTACGCGGCCAGTTCGGCCTCGCGAGGATGCGCTAGCTATCCGAGGCGAGGAGCGCTGTCAAGCGTCGTCTGCACGCTCGCGCGCGCGACGCTCGGGTCCGTCGGCGGCCCGGCTTCGCCAGGCCTCGAGCGGATGGCGAGTAGCGCCCCACCGATGATGAGGGCCGTCCCCGCCAGCGAGATCCAACCGAGCGACTCGCCGAAGAAGACCGTCCCGAGCGCGAAGGCATAGACCACCTGGAGGTACCCGACGGCGGCCACGCGCCCGGCCGGCTCGCGGTGCAGCGCCCGGGTCATCAAGAGCTGCGCGCCCTGGACGGCGACACCGATCCCGAGGAGCAGCCCGAGCTCCGCGAGGCCCGGCCAGGCGTGCGGCGCGCTGGTGGCGAGGTCGACCCCGAGTGCGACGGCCGAGAGCGGCGTCGCGACGAACGCGAACCAGAAGACCACCACGCGCGCGTCGTCGGTCCGCCTGAGGGCGCGCACCGAGACGTAGGCCCCGGCCGAGAGCACCGCCCCGAGCAGGGCCAGCCCGACGCCGAGCGGGTCCAGCGCCGCGATCCCGGTGGGCCCCCCGGCCTGGCCCGTGCCGGCGTGCTCGAAGCCGAGGAAGGCCGGCTTCACGACCAGGACGACCCCCGCCAGCGCCATCGCGGTCGCGGCGATGACCCGCCCACCGGCGCGCTCCTTCAAGAAGATGCGCGCGAGGATCGCGGTCCAGATCGGGTGGGTCTGCTGGATGACCACCGCGTCGGCCAACGGCAGCAGCGACAGCGAGTGGAAGGTGCACACCAGGGCCGAGAAGCCGATGGCCCCGCGCACCGCCAGGAGGGCAGGGCGATTGCCCCGCCACGACAGCCCCGCGCGCCGCACCAGCCAGAGACTCAGCGCGAGACCGATCGCCGAGCGCGCAAAGACCGCCCACGACACCGGCAGCGTCGCCTCGACCGCCTTCACCATCGCGCCCATCAGCGCGAAGAGGAGCGACGCGACCATCATGTCCGCCAGCCCGGGCGGGATGCGCGCGTGCCATCCGCCCAAGGCCCGGCGGGGCCCGGCTGCGGGCGGCTGCCACCTTGGTGCGGGTCGACCCATCGGTGCGGACCATGGACAAAGGGATCGGGACCGGCAAGCGGTTTTGGAGCCGGGCCGCCGCGTTCGTCACCGCGAGGGCGACCTCGACAGGCTTGTCAGACCGGCGAGTCGCGTGCGACCAGAGGCCCATGACCGACATCACCGACCGCTCGCCGACTCCTTTCGCCCCCGCACCTGCGCCGTCCTCCGACGCGGTCCTCTATCGGGCCGCCAGCGCCGCGGACCCGGTCGGGGTCCTCACGTTGAACCGCCCGGCCGAGCGCAACTCGATGACCTCCGAGCTGCTCGACGCCTTCGCGACCAAGATCGATTCCGTCCGGGCCGACCGCCACCTGCGCGCGCTCATCGTCACGGGCAGCGGCGCCTGCTTCTCGTCGGGCGCCGATCTCAAGGCCCAGATCCAACGCACCGACGCCGCCCAGCCGCGCCTCCCGCACGAGGCCTCGTTCGCGATGTACACCGCGTTCCTGCGGCTGCTGGAGGTCGAGGTCCCGGTGATCGGCGCCCTGAACGGCCACACCGTCGGCGGCGGCTTCGGGCTCTCGCTGCTGTGTGATGTCCGCATCGGCAACGACGCCGCGAAGTACGGCGCCAACTTCACGCGCCTCGGCCTGCACCCCGGGCTCGGGATCGCCTATCTGTTGCCGCGCCTCATCGGCGTCGCCCAGGCCGCGGAGCTCCTCTACACCGGCCGCCTCGTCGACGGCGTCG
>JAEUKJ010000198.1 GCA_016792665.1 Deltaproteobacteria bacterium
TCGGGTGTTCGCCGGCCGCCTGATTGCGCACCGACGAACTCCCGGCACCTTGGCGCCCACACTTGGCTATCCCGCTTTGGCGAGCGCGACGGCGTTCCTCGACCGATTGCGCGTACCGTGGGCTCCGGCCGAGGGAGTACCTGAACGCCTGGCGGATGGCGGTCGCGAGGGACCTCCTTCGCAGGCTGGAGCTCGGGGTTCGTCGGACGGGTTGCGCGGCGCGGCCATATCGGCTACGCCCGGCCATGAGAGTGAGCCGTCGAGGACCCGTCAGGAGGGGCGAGTGTGACTGTGCGAAATGCGGCGTGTAGCTGTGGGCAGCTCAGGGTTGTTTGCGAGGGCGATCCGATCCGGGTGTCGATTTGCCACTGCAACGCATGCCAGCGGCGCACGGGGAGTCCGTTCAGTCAGCAGGCGCGCTTTGCGGCCGAGAAGGTGCGGGTCGAGGGGAGCGCGACGAGCTTCGTTCGGGTCGGCGACTCGGGAGGGAGCGCGACGTTTCGGTTCTGCCCGACCTGCGGGGCGACGGTCTACTTCGAGCTCGACAAGATGCCGGGGATGATTGCGGTCCCGGTCGGGGCGTTCGCGGACGCGACGTTTCCGGGGCCCGTGCTCTCGTTCTACGAGGCGCGGATGCACCACTGGGTGGTGGTGCCCGATGGGGTCGAGCACGTGGACTGAGCGGGCGCGGCGGGGCAGGTCGGGTCGAGGCGTCCGGCGGGCGTGCGTTGACGTGGGCCAACTTGACAGAATCGGGCCGAATCGCCACTAACTTCGTCCGGCGGCCGGCCTGTGTTGGCGGCAGACGGAGGCAGACATGACACGCGTTCGCGTCGAGAGTTTCACGATTTCCATCGATGGGTACGGAGCGGGACCGAATCAGGATATCGACCATCCGCTCGGCGAGGGTGGAAGGGACCTGCATCAGTGGTTCATTCCGACGCGCACGTTCCAGAAGACCCATGGTTCCGGTGATGGTTCGACCGGAGTGGACGAGGACTTCGCGGCACGCGGGTTCCGGAACGTCGGAGCGTGGATCCTGGGAAGGAACATGTTCGGACCGATTCGGGGGCCGTGGGCTGACTCGAACTGGCGGGGATGGTGGGGTGACAATCCGCCGTATCATGTGCCTGTTTTCGTGCTGACGAATTACGCGCGGGCACCTCTGGAGATGGAAGGCGGTACGATCTTCCATTTCGTCACGGGTGGCATTCACGAGGCGTTGGAGCGGGCGCGCGAGGCGGCCAACGGCATGGATGTGCGCATTGGCGGCGGGGCCAACGTGATTCAGCAGTATCTTCGCGAGGGCTTGATCGACGAGCTGCATCTGGCGATCTCGCCGGTCCTGTTGGGGCAGGGCGAGCGCTTGTTCGAAGGGGTGGACCTTCGGGCACTCGGCTATGAGTGCGTGCAGTTCACTGGGTCCGAGAAAGCCACGCACGTGGTTCTGCGCCGCCGGAACGAGAGGCTGTGATGTCGACACGTCATCGCATCTTCACGACCACGTTTGCGAGCGTCTATCCGCTGTATGTGCAGAAGGCGGAGAAGAAGGGGCGCACGCAGGCGGAGGTCGACGCGGTCATCTGCTGGTTGACGGGTTATGGGCCCGACGGGTTGGCGCAGCAGCTCGCGGCGAAGGTGGACTTCGAGACCTTCTTTGCGCAAGCACCCGCGATGAACCCGCATCGGGCGCTGATCAAGGGCGTCGTGTGCGGGGTTCGGGTCGAAGACGTGGAAGACCCGCTGATGCAGTTGATTCGCTACCTGGACAAGTTGGTCGACGAGCTCGCGAAGGGAAAGGCACTCGAGAAAGTCCTGCGCGCTTGAGTCGTTCGGGGCGGCGGGCGAGTGGACTTCAACGCTGATGCGTGGGGCGCTCGTGGGGCGCTGCGCGTCGAGCGGCGTGGCGGGTACGGTGCAGGACGCCGGCGATGAGTAGCGGGAGCACGAGGTCGACGGAGCCGCCCAGCGAGCAGCCCGTGCGTGACTCAGGGGCGCCGAGTGCGTGGGTGGGGCTTGGGTGGGACTCGAGCGCGGTGACCCTGAGGTCGTTGTAGGTGACGTCGTGCGCGCGCGAGTTCACGAAGGCAAAGGTCAGCGTGTGGCTCTGGGGTGGCAATATCAGAGTGGCAAAGGGGGAAGGCCACCCCTCGAAGTCGGCGCGACCGCGGGTGAGGACGCGTCCGTCGATGTCGCGAGACTGCCAGTCGATGGCGAGCGCGTCGCGTTCGCTGCTCCGGCCGCCGATCTGCAAGGTCCTCACGTCTTCGACCGTGGCGCGGAATTGCAGAGGCCCGGTCACTTCGGAGAGAGCTGTGGCTGGGGATGAGGCGTCGGGTGGGCGTGTGAGGGCGGCTGCGAAGCGTTGGGTCCCGGCAGCCACGAAGTCGCGGCCACGGGAAGAGGTGCGAGATTCTCGGAGCGTAATGGGCGCGTGGCACATTCGCAGGCCGCGGTCCTGGACGATCGCGTTCCAGTGCGTCGCGCGGGTCGGGTGAGCCTCGAGGGCATGCTCGATTGCGCTCACGAAGGCGTCGAAGCCGCGGCTTGCGTCCCTGGCACTCTGGCGGACTGCGGCCAACACCTCGGCCATCGCGTCGGGTGAGCGGCCGGCGCCGCCGAGCTCCCAGAGGGCGCTCGAGACGATGGCCGCGTCGTCGTTCGCCGCGCCGCTGAGGTCGTCGGGGCAGCGCACGGTCGGTGCGAGGGATCGGGTCGCGGTGCCGAGCCCCGCGTAGAGGGTGGGAGAGTTGGACAGGGAGGCCGCGACGAAGTCGGCGATGCCTTCGTGGACGACGGCGCTCTCGTGGGTGGCGCGTCCGGCGTCGAGGCGCCAGCGGGGATCGTCGGCGCCGTGGCTGCGGAGCCAGACGTGGGTGAGCTCGTGCAGCAGCACATCGGGCCGGGTCTCCGCGCCGAGGCCCGCCTGGAAGAAGATCGCCGTGCGCCCGGCGAGCGAGGGCGGCAGGGGCGCGGCGGGTGGCCATGGGTCGGAGGCGCCGATGAGGGTCGTCGCGATGGGCCCGCCGAGGGACGCGTCGAGGACGATGACGGGCGCAGGCGTCTCGAAGCCCGAGGCCGCGAGGCGCGCGATGGCCGAGTCGACCACGTCGCGCACGGCGGCATCACGCGCAGGCGGGGCGGCCGCTCCGCAGGAGGCCGCGCCTGTCTCACAGGCGATGATGACGAGCTCGGACATGCTGCGCTTTTCGGTGCGTCCGGGTCGGGCGGGCCCGGTCCCTGCGTGGGGATGCCGGGCCGCCCTATTGGGGGATTAGCGGATCCAGAGGTGCAACGTGTTGCGGTTCACGCCGCCCTTGGGCACGCCGTTGCCCGCCGTGCCGGCCCAGCCACCGCCAAAGCAGCTGCACGAGGTGCACTGATCGCCGGTGCCGCCGTAATAGGAGCCGACACCCGCCCAGCCACCGCTGTTGCAGCCGCAGCCGAAGTTCGACTCGCTCGCGCCCTTGATCCCCCAGCTCGTGTCTCCGGGGCGCAAGGTGCTCGTGCGTGCGCGGCAGAAGCGCGCCGCGTCGGGGGTCGGGATCTGTTGGTTCAAGAGGCTGTCGTTGCTCTGGAACTCGCTCAGCGAGATGGTGCCATTGGCGGCGCGTTGCCCGTCGGCGAAGATCTCCTCGGAGGTGCGGAACGATTGGTAGACGTTCTTCGACGTGCTCGGGTCGCACCAGTCGAGGCGCAGGTGCGTGTAGTCCCCGCGACCGAACGAGAAGCGCGGCCCGATGAAGGCGGCGCCAGAGCCGGTGGCGACCTGGCTCGGCGTGCCGGTCTCGGCAAAGAGCGAGGCCATGACGCCGGTTCCCTTTGCGGCCGGCAGCCCCGCGGGCTCGAAGCCGACCAGGGTCCAGCCGCCGCCGTCGCGGCTCATGTCGCAGCGGACCTCGAAGGGGGGCTTCGAGCGGTCGGGTTGGATCGTGTAGACGCCGCTCTGCGAGCGCGGGTCCATCTGGAGCTGCGCGCTGCAGCTCCTGGGACACGCGCCGTCGGTGCAGGTGCCGCGCACCACGGTCGGGATCGCGAGGCAGGTCGGCGCCGGGTCGACGCAGGCGCCTTTCTCGCAGAGCTGACCTGCCGCGCAGCAGCCGTCGCCACACGCGACGCCGCGGTCGGCCGGGCACTGGCAGGTGCCGCCCTGGCACACGAGCCCCCCGGACCCGCAGGTCCCGCCTTCGCAGCACGCGCCGCCGAAGCCGCCGCAAGCCGTGCACTGATAGCGGTTGCTCTGGCCGCTCTGGCACTGCTTCGGATCACCACACGCCGCGCCGGCCGGGCAGAGCCCGCAGGCGCCGCCGCAGTCGATGCCGCACTCACCCGGCGAGCGCTGCCCGTCGGTGCACGGGTTCTCGACGCACACGTGGAGAGTGAGCAACGGATGCTCGATGGTCCCGCAGGACTTCGACGCGCAGTCCCCGCCCACCTTGCACATATGGCCGACGCCGCACGGGTTGCAGGTCGGTCCACCGCAGTCGACGCCGGTCTCCGTGCCCGAGAGGACGCCATCGCCGCAGTGGCTCTGCGAGCAGCGGCCGCTCACGCAGAAGAGCCCCTGCTGGCAGTCGCTGTTGACCTTGCACATCTTGGACTCGGCGCAACCCTGGGGGCACTCGCCGCCGCAGTCTAGGTCGGTCTCGGTCTCGCCCTTGCCGGTCCGGCCGTTGCTGCAGGTCGGGGTGCAGTAGCCAAGGCCGGGTACATCCCACTTCTTCTCGAAGATCGTGAACTCCTTGTTCCAGATCTCGAGCGGCCCCACGTCGAAGCCCGCGTCGAGGGCGTCCTTGCCGCCCCAGCTCGAGCCGGGCACCTGGAGGCGCGCCCCGACCGGGAGGCCGAGGCCCGCGTTCAGGCTCAGGCTGACCTCGCCCGAGGGGGCGGTCTTTGCCGGGCTGCAGGTCGACTCGTATTTGGCGCGCGCGATGACCGAGCCGCGCACACCCGCGTTGAGGCCGATGGTGTCGTAGAGGAAGGCGTTCACGCGCGGGATGACGCTGCAGACGACCGAGGCTTCGCCGCCGCCGAGCACCCTCACCTCGGTGCGCGGGGTGTGCTTGTATTCGGGCGGCGTCTGCTTGAAGCCGGTGCCATGCGTGTACTGCGCGCGGTACTTCAGCGTGTGTACCGAGGTCAGCGTCGCGTCGGCGTTGAGGGTCGCCTTGAGCTCGAAGCCACAGTCGATGTCGACCTGGAAGGTCGCGGTCAGGACGAGCGGGAACTTGCCGATCGGGATGATCGTGTACTTGGGCTTGCTCAGGAAGACCGTCTTCTTCCAGTTGCCAGCGGGCTTGACGTCCTCGTTGCCGAAGAGCTGCTTGCGGAAGGTGTTCAACACCGGGCCCGCGAAGTCCGAGGCCTGGTTCAGCGCCGCCTCGAGCTTCGAGCCGGCCTTGCCGCCGGCCGAGGTGAGGGTGGCCTCGAGCAAGAGATCCAGGGTGAGCGTCACCTCGAGGGCGGCGTCGACGTCGAGCCAGACCCTGAGCGGCGGGATGTCGCCGATGGCGAGGGGGTTCGGGATCTCCGCGCCGAGCGAGAGCTTGGGCTTGAACTTGATGTTCCCCCGGAGGTTCGAGTCGGCCTTGAAGCCGGCCTCGATGGGAAAGGTGCCGCTCTCGTTGAAGGTCTTCTTGAGGTCGTACTTCAGGATGTTCAGGTTGATGGCGTTGAAGTCGAAGCTCGGGTCGAAGGTCGCGTCGCCCGAGAGGCTCTTCGGCATGATCTTCTCGTAGAGGGTGCGCGCCCCTTCGTAGATGGCGCCGGCGATCGAGGTCGCCGTCCTCGCGCTGGCGCTGGCGACCCCGACGACGAAGCCGCCGATGGCCTTGCCGGCCGTGACGACCGCCCCGCCGACGGCGTTGCCGGCCGTGGCGACCGCGCTGCCAACGGCCTTGCCCGCATTGACGACGGCGCCAGCAGCAGACTTGGCGACGTTGACGACCGTGTTGGCTGCCGAGCCGATCTTGTCGCCGATCGACGACGCCACGCTCTTCAGGGTGTCCAGGCCGCAGCAGAGCGGGTCGCCGGGGGCGTCGGGCTGCGGGGCCGCGGCCGCTGGGCCGTCGTCGCGCAGCATCTCGGGCCAGGTGTCGGTGAGTGGGCCGCTGTTCGTGTAGAGGCGGTCGGCGACCCACTCGGCCTGGGGCTCGAGCGCCGCCCAGTCGACCTCGTGCGC
>JAEUKJ010000252.1 GCA_016792665.1 Deltaproteobacteria bacterium
AGACGCCGCTCAGGTGTTGGGCGATGAGTGGGCTCGGCACGTAGCGGACGGCGCCGCGCACGCCCGACTGTCGCGCGGGCTCGGCCAGCGGCGAGTTCGGGTCGGTGTCAGCGAAGTCGACCTCGAGGCCGTCGGGGCTGCCGCCGCCGTCGCTGTCGGACACGGTGTCCCAGGTGCCGAGGGCGGCCTCCTGGGCGGCGGTGAGGCCATCGTCGTCGAGGTCGAGGGAGGCCTTGTCGAAGGTGAGGCGGTAGGTGTCGAAGGCGTCGAGGTTCGGGTTGGCGGTGAGGCGGCGCAGCGTGAGCCGGAGGGTGCCGTCTTCTTCGTGCACGGTGGTGGCGCCGATGCGGTTGCAGTACGGGACGTGGTCGTCGCAGCCGAGCCGCGGGGTGATGACGCGGGACAGCGGGAGGTAGCCGCTGCCAGGGGCGTCCAGCGGGAGGACGCGGAGGCCGATGCCGGTCCAGCCCCAGTTGGCGGCGCCGGCGTTCACGAAGGCCTCCCAGTTGTGCTCCTGGCCGATGACCGGGGCGACCACCGCGTCGAGCTCGCTGCTGTAGGTGAAGTGGCCGAGGCCGCTCAGCACGGTCCAGGAAGAGGTCGTCGGCACGGGGCCGAGACGCGCGCGCAGGGTGCCGTCGGGGAGGCGCTCGACGAGGTAGCTTCCGGTGGGCTTGGCGGTGGCGAAGGTCGCGGAGCGGACATAGCGATCGGCCACGAAGAAGAGGCGGTCGCGGGCCAGGGTGGGGCCGCTCAGGGTCCAGCCTGGGGTGAGCTCGGGGAGGGTGTTGCCCAGGCCGGTGAGCCCGAAGGAGGGGTCGACGTCGAGGGCGTCGTCGAGGGTCTTGGCGTCGACGAGCTGGGTGATGACGGGCGGGGTGGTCGAGGCGTCGACGCAGGTGATCCCCGGCGGGCCGGTCTGGGTGACCTGGCTGGTCGGGTTCGGAGGCGCGTTGGCGACGAAGCAGAGGCCGGTCGGGAGGCGGACGGCGTCGGCCGTGACGACGTGGGCCAGCAGCGGGTTGTCCTGGCGCATGAGGGTGCCGCCGAGCCGGGTCGGGCCGGGGCCGCCCGGGGCGAGGTCCTGGCAGCGCACGCGGAAGAGGCGCATCGACTCGAGGTTCTGGGTCTGCCAGGCAGGGTAGATGGGGACGAAGGCGACGTCGAAGGTGCCGCCGTCGGGGGTCGGAGCGGCAAAGACGTTGACGCCGATCGACGTGCCGTTGGCGTCGAAGAAGCCGCCCGCATCGAGGGCGTGGACGACGTCGGGAGCGCTCGGGTGGTAGCAGGTGAGGTTGCGATCGCCGAAGTAGAGGTAGCCGGCCGAGTCGCGGCCGCGGTAGGCGCTCCATTCCGAGCCGGCATCGCGCGTGATTGGGACCAGCGCGGGGTGGCCGGGCACGCTGAAGAGGTCTTGTGCGTGCGCGGCGGGCGCGAGGGCTGCGAGCGTCGCGACTGCGGTGAGGGTGGCGAGGGGCGTGAGCGACGCAAGGGCTGTGAGCGACGCGAGAGCGGCGCGCGTGAGTGCGCGCGGGGCGCGGGCGGCGCGAAGGGGAGAGGTCATGGGGTGCACTCCTCGGGAACGCCGGCGGGGGTCCAGCACTGGGCGCCTTCCTGGAGGGTGCCCAGGAGGTAGGTGCCGTCGGTCTTCGGGGTGCCGTCCGCGTGGTAGTCGCGGTAGGGGCCGTCGAGGAGGCCGTGGGCGAAGGCGCAGTCGATGAAGAGCTGGCCGTCGGCGTAGTAGAACTTCCACGGGCCCTGGGGTTGGTCGGCGAGGTAGCTGCCTTCGCTGAGGGTGTGGCCGGTCTTCCAGATCGTGATGGCCGGGCCCTCGCGGCTGCCGAGGTAGTAGGTCAGGTGGCCTGCGGGCTGGGCGCCGGGGTCGTGGACCGCGACCCAGGGGCCGTCGGGCAGGCCGTGGACGACCTCGCCGGTGGACTTGATGCGCTCGCCCTGTTGCCACTGCCAGAGGGCCCAGGTGCCGTGCTGGAGGCCGGCGACGTAGGGGCCTTCGGCGGCGGGGAGGCCGTCGCGGTCCCAGAGCTGCCAGGGGCCGGTGGCCAGGCCGGCGGTGTAGGTGCCGGCGGAGGCGCGCTCGCCGTTGTCGTGCCAGGTGGTCCAGGGGCCGGCGCGCAGGCCCGCGGCGTAGGCGCCCTCGGCGGCGCGCTGCCCGTTGGGGTGGAACTGCTGGTAGGGGCCGGCCAGGGTGCCGGCGGCGTAGGTGAGCGACGCGTCGTCGCCGCCGTCGGGGTGGTAGGTGTGCCAGAGGCCGTCCTCGGCGCCCGCGCGATAGCTGCCCTCGGCTTGGAGCTGGCCACCGGGCCAGTACCAGGTCCAGGCGCCCGTGCGCAGGTCGGCGTCGTATTGTCCGACGCTCTCGCGGGTGCGGTCGGCGCGCCACGACGTCCAGGTGCCGGTGCGACCGGTCGCGGCGCGGGCGCCTTCGGTGCTGACGGTGCCGCCCGGGTACCAGGTGCGCCAGGGGCCCGTCGGGGCGCCGTCGGCATAGGCGCCGCCCTCGGCCTTGGTGCCGAGGCGGTCGTCGGGGCCGGGGTACCAGCGACCGAAGGGGCCGTGGCGGGTGCCGTCGGGCTTCTGGCACCAGCGGGCGCGCGGGTCGGCAGGCGACTCGGCGGGCGTCGTATCGGTGGGGCAGGTGAGGCCGTCCCAGCCGAAGTCGCCGACGACGGCGAGGGTGGGGTCCTCGGGGGTGTCGCCGTCGGGGGCGTCGCCGTCGGGGGCGTCGCCGTCGGGCGTATCGGAGGCGTCGGTCGCGTCGGGCGCGTCGTTGGACGGACCGCACGCGACGCCGAGCGTCAGGCCCAGGGCCAGACAGAGGTGCTTCATGGGGGGGCTCCGTTGGAGGGGAGACGAGCGCCGCAGATGGGATTGAATGAGGCACGATACCTCGGCGCGGCCTTTGCGAGAAGGCGTGCCGCGAGCCTGTGCGGGGCGTGCGCGGTCGATGTGCGTGCGGCGACGTCAGAATGATGGGGTCGGGGGCAGGGCGCGGGTCGTGGGGGCGCGGCGCGCACACGAACGGTGGCGGCGTGCTTCGTGCAGACTTCAGCGCCGGGTGCTTGGCGCGGCCAGGTTGCCCAAGGGCCCGAGCTGGAAGGCGGGCAGTGGTCGGCGCTGCCGGGCCGACGTTCGAGGAGCGATCGTGGTGCGATGCGCGCGAGACGTAGGGCGATGCGGGACCGGGCTCGGGGTCCTCCTGGCGCTGTGCGTGGCGCTCGCGGGGACGGCGCAGGGGCAGGAGGGGCGCGGGCCGCGGGGGCCGACCCTGTTCGGGTTCAACATCGACCTCATCCCCGCGGGAGTGGACGAGGACGCGTCGCGGGTGAGCCTCGAGGTCGAGGCGTCGTACCTCCCCCAGGTGTGGCTCGGCACCGAGCGGCAGCGACTGCGGCTGGTCGACGGCGTGCTGGTGCTGCCCGAGGGTGTCGAGCGCGTGCTGGAGTTCTTTCGCCGGCCGGCCACGGACGACTACCAGTCCATGATCCACGACCCGATCTTCATGCGTGACGACAGTCCGGGCGGGAGGCTGTTCGGGAGCTGGCAGCGCCGCGTCGCGCACCAGGAGCTGGTGCGGGTGGCGCGCTGGAGCCGCGAGCTCTTGCGCGTGCGCTGCGGCTATAGCTGGCGCCTGGTCATCGACCCCGCGTCGCGGTCGGGACTCTGGCCGGTGCTCGCGCTGCGGGGCGGGTGGCTCTTGGCCGATCTCGCGCTGGCGCCAGCCGGGGAGACGGTGCACGAGGTCGCGTGGTTCCTCTGTCCTTGAGGCTTGTCACCGCGCAGCGCAGGACAGGGCTCCGGCGGAGTTGATGCGCATCGCGAAGCCGGCGGTCGTGGTGGTGTTCACGATGCGGGTGACGGCCGAGCCGAGCTCGACCGAGCCGCGAATGGTCCCGCCGAGGAAGAGGTCGTTCGACTTCCCGAGGTCGATCTGAAGGGACTCCTGCTCGAACGGCGCCACGACGTAGTCTGAGTTGGCGGCGCTATCGAGCTTGGCGGCGGGGCGCCCCCAGCTTGGAAGGAATGCGTCCAGGTCGAAGGCGCCGACAAAGTAGTGATAGCGCTCGGACGCGAAGTCGATGGGACCCCACGAGAGGGTCGGTGACTGCCCGGCAACCGCGAGTCGACCGGAGCGGACGGCCACCGACTCCAGCCAGGCATTCCCTGAGGTCTCGAGGCGAGACCCACGCGCGACGCGGCCCCACTCATCGAGCTCCGCGACGAATGGGCGCTGAACCGCTCCTGCAAGGTCGCCTGGAAAGGTGCGGCTCTGGTTGTCGAAGGTCGAGACCAGCTGCACGAGCCCTTTGCTGGCCCCAGTCACGACGGCGTGCCCGTTATCGAGGATGGCGGGCTGTCCGGCAAAGACGTTGTCGCCGTCCAGGGCGCTGTGCAAGCGG
>JAEUKJ010000275.1 GCA_016792665.1 Deltaproteobacteria bacterium
ATCGCGTCGTCGAAGCACAACCACCGGTCTTTGTAGAAGATGTGGCCGCTCATCTCGCCGGCCAAGAGCGCGCCCTCTTCCTTCATGCGGTCCTTGATGATCGAGTGCCCGACGGCGCTCATGATGGGGCGGCCGCCGCGCGCAGCGATGTCCTCGAAGAGTGTCTTCGAGCACTTCACCTCACCGACGATGGTCGCGCCGGGGTGCTTGTCGAGGAGCTGGCGTGACAAGACGATCATCAGGCGGTCACCCCAGATGACCTCGCCGTTTTCGTCGAGGACGCCGATGCGATCGGCGTCGCCGTCATAAGCGATGCCGACATCGCACTTCTCGGCGAGCACAGCCTTGCGCAGGTCGACCAGGTTCTCTTCGACCGTCGGGTCGGGGTGGTGGTTCGGGAAGCGGCCATCCATCGGGATGAAGAGCGGCACGGTCTCGAGCCCGAGCATCGCGAGGAGGCGCTCGGCGGGGGGCCCGCCGGTGCCGTTGCCGCCGTCGATGGCGACCTTCAGGCGGTGAGGCCCGAGGTGGAGCCGCCCGGCGATGTCGGCGACATAAGCCTCGGCGAGGTCGTAGGTCTTGAGCTTGCCGGGGTGCGGGGCCGAGGCGAAGGCGCCGGCGCGCGCGATGTGCTCGAGGCTCCGGATCTTCTTGCCGTGCAGGCTGCCCTTGCCGAGCATCATCTTGAAGCCGTTGTGCTCGGCCGGGTTGTGGCTGCCGGTGATCTGCACGCCCCCATCGGTGTCGAGATGGAAGACCGACCAATAGAGCCGCGGCGTCGGCCCGATGCCGATGTCCAGGACATCGACGCCGGTCTCCATGATGGCCTGGGAGAAGACCGCGAAGAGACGCTCGCTGGAGAGGCGGCAGTCGCGCCCGACGGCCACGCGGCGCCCGCCGTTCTCGCGGATGATGGTCGCGTAGGCGCGCCCGATGCGGTGGACGACCTCGTCGGTGAGGTCGGTGTCGGCGATGCCGCGGATGTCGTAGGCGCGGAAGATCTGCGGGTTCATAGGAGGTCCTTGCGGCCTTTCTTGTCGAGGGCCGTCACGATCTCGCGCGCACGCTGCGCGGCCGCACGCGGGGCGACGAAGGTCGCGTCCGCGGTGTGGACCACGATGAGGTCGGACACGCCGAGCGTCGCGACCACGCCGCCGTCGGCGAAGAGGACATTGCCCGAGCCGTCGAGCTCGATGACCTCGCCGGCATGAAAGCTCGGGAGCCCGGGGTGACGATGGTCGAAGAGGCTCGACCACGAACCGACATCGGACCAGCCGAAGTCGCCGGGCACGACCGCGACCTTCTGCGAGTGCTCCATGACGGCGTAGTCGATCGAGACCGATTCGAGCTCGGACCAGACCGTGCGCAGATCCGACGGCGACGACGCGACGACCCGGCCGAGAGCCGGCCGGTGAAGGGCGAGCTCGTCGAGGTAGAGGCGGGCCGACATGAAGAACATGCCCGCGTTCCAGAGGTGCCGCTCGCTGGCGAGATAGGCGATGGCCGTCTCGAGGTCGGGCTTCTCGGAGAAGCGCGCGACCTCGCACGCATGCGGCGCGTCCCCGTGCGCAAGGTCGGCGAGGCTCGCACCGACCTCGATGTAGCCGTATCCCGTCTCGGGGTGGGTCGGCACGATGCCGATCGTGACGAGGCGCGAGTCGGCCAGCGCGATGGCCTGCCGTGCGGTCCACCGGAAGACGTCAGGGCGCGAGATGTGGTGGTCCGAGGGCAACACCATCAAGATCGCGTCGGGGTCACGGTCCAGCGCGACCTTGGCGGCCCAGGCGATGGCCGGTGCGGTGTTCTTGCCCGACGGCTCGGCCAGGACCTGGTCGGCCGGCACCTCGGGCATCATCTCGCGCACCGTCTTCGCCAGCGGCTCGGACGTCACGACCAACGTGCGCTCGGGTGGGGCCAACGGGCGTGCGCGGTCCAGCGTCGCGCGCAGCATCGGGCCTTCTCCGAAGAGATCGAGGAGCTGTTTCGGGCGCGCGGCGCGCGACACCGGCCAGAATCGGCTGCCAACCCCACCTGCCAAGAGGACCGACCAGACGTGCTCGTTCATCGCCCGACGGACTAGCGCACGGCGCGGTCCGCGGCAAGGCGGGCCAACGCGACGCGGCGACGGACGGCTCGGTAACCCGGGTGGGGCGCGGCCCATCTTTCGATGGCGCGGCCCCTGCGACCCGGCTACCGTGCGGACCCACGAGCCCTCGTCCTTGCGGCCGCGAGGCGCTCGAGCCCCAACTCTCAGGAGACTCCATGCGAGCCTTGTCCCCCGGACACGTCGTCTTTTCGTTCACGGCGGTCCTCGCGGCGTGCGGAGGTAGCGCGGGATCGGCGGCCCCGGACGGCCTGACGATCGCGGTGGCGCCGTTGAGCCTGCCGGGGATCGGCAAGGTCTGCTACGACCTCGAGGTCACCAACGCCCCGGGCCACGGCGGCGACGTGGTCTGGTCCAAGGGCACGCCGGGCCTGAACCGGGGCACCCCGGACGGCGGGGCGATCTGCTCGGATCGCTTCGGTAATTCGAGCGGCGGCGACGTGAGCTACGTCGGCCCCTGCGATGCCGATGGGGTCGGTGGCGAGCGCATGAACAGCGTCACGATCTGGTTCGACGGGCTCTACGATCTCGAGGGCAGCTACATCGTGCCCGACGGCTCGCAGGGCTGGCAGAACCCGTGTGTGGATGCGAGCGGGGCCGAGGTCGGCTGCACGCTGGACGTCTTGTGCAAGGAGAACGCGGACACCGCCGTGAGCTTCGACTTCACGGTCATGCGCGAGGCGAACCAGGGCTTCTTCGACGTCGCGGTGAACTTCGAGGACATCTTCTGTTCGGCCAAGATCGACTGTCGTGACGCGCTCTTGCACAACGGCCAGAGCGCCGGATCGACCCGCGACGCGACCGCGGTCGTCGCCTTCGCGTGCACCTCGGGCAAGAACCAGAAGACCGTGTTGCAGGTCTCGGACCTGACGCTGGCGTGTGATGGCCTGGCACCCATGACCATCCCCGCGAGCGCCGCCCCGGGCCAACACCCGGGCGTCGCGCCGGGTGTCTTCGGCACGGCCGTTTATCAGGGCGACGAGCTCTTGAGCTCGGGCGGGGCGCCGTTGGCCAAGTGCTACTGGAACCGCGCCGTCGGCCTCGACACCGCGGCTTTGGCCGGCAAGAGCTGCCACATCAGCGGGGCCGCGAGCGCCAGTGTCGATGGGATCGTGCCGCCGGTCGGCGCGACCGCCTACCCGGTCGTGCGCTTCGACGTCGAGGTCTTGAGCGCCGCGGGCGTGCTGTGCGGGCCGAACCCGCTGAACGGCCCGGGCAGCGGCGTCCAGAGCGACTACCTGCGTGCCGACAATGCGCTCGAGGGGGCGGCCCAGCTCACCGCGAGCTTCACGTGCGCGGCGTGCAGCGCGGAGGTCGACACGACCTGTGATGGGGTCGACGACGACTGCGACGGGCAGACCGACGAGGACTACGTGTCGGTCGCGACGACCTGCGGCGTGGGCGTGTGCACGAACACCGGGGTGCGCACGTGCGTGGACGGGGCCGTCGTCGACGGGTGCGAGCCCAAGCCGTACGACTCGAACACCAACACCTTCGACGACGCCGACCTCGACGCGGGCGTGGTGCACGCCGCGGTCTATCGCGGCACCCAGCACTGCGATGACCTCACGGCGACGACGCCGGCCGGGCTCTTGTGCGCGCCCGAGCCGGGCTGGCGCGAGAGCGGCGGGGTCGACGGCGGGGGCTACGTCTTTGGGACGGCAAAGGACCAGAACGAGCGCCACTACGGCCTGACGGTCGACACGGTGGCGCTGCCGAATCTCCTCGGCGGGCGCATCTCGGGCTACTTCCGGACGTTGAAGGCCGACCAGAGCGGGCCCGGCGCGGTGAAGGCCCAGGAAGGCGCGGGCAATTCGACGGCGGCGGCGACGACCGGCACGGCGCGGGCGCGGTGGCTCATCACGTCGAAGAACAACCAGACCGGGGTCATCTGGATCTGGGTCTCGAAGGACGCCTTCGCGTGGAACCCGAACGATGACCTGACCTGGACCCAGCACGGCATCGACGTGGTCTGGGAGAACTTCGCCCAGTGGCAGCCCTTCGTCAGCGCGTCCTACGCGGGCGGCTCGGCGCAGCAGTTCGCGGACTCGGTCAACAACGTGACGCGCATCGGCGTGCTCATGTCGGATGCGTCGATCCTCTACGCCAAGCACCTCGACGCATCGTGGTACCGGACCTGGCGCTACGGGGTGATGTCGGCCATCGCGCCGAGCGAGATCGAGCTCGGCTGGGACGAGCTCTCGCTCACGGCGACCGGCAGCGACTGCAACGCCAACGGGGTCGACGACGACTGCAACGGCTTCATCGACGACTGCGCGCCGCGCTGAGCCGCGGGCTCTGCGTCAGCGCAGCGCCCAGATGATCGCGAAGGTCCCGACCGCGGCCGTCCAGATCGCGAAGAGCCCGAGGCGCCCCCGGCCGAGCATCTTCAGGAGGAGCTTCAAGGCGACGATGCCGACCGCGGCCGCGACCACCGCGCCGATGATGCCCGGCACCAGGACGTCGCCGACCTCGTGGGTGTCCTTCAGGGCCAGCACCAGGGCGCCCAGGATGGCGGGGATGGACAGCATGAACGAGAAGGCCGCGGCAGCGTCCTGACGCAGCCCGACGAGCACGCCCGCGGTGATGGTCGAGCCCGAGCGCGACACGCCGCGGAAAGCGGCCGAGCCCCCTTGGAAGGTGCCGATGATGAGCGCGTCGCGCCACGTCATCGCCGCGAGATCGCGCCCCTCGCCGGGCGCGCGGCGACCCAGCAGCCGCCCGAGGACGGTCAAGAGGACCGACGTGATGAGGAGGCCGCAGCCGACCAGCACCAACGAGCGCGTCCACTCGCGGCTCACGGCCGCCAGGGCGAGCGCGATGAGGGTGGTCGGCACCATGCCGAGGCAGGTCAGGACGAAGAGGCGGAAGTCAGGCGCCTCGCGGTAGCTGGCGCCGAGACGGGACGGAGCCCTCAGCGCCGCGATGACCGCATGTAGCATGCGCCCGAGCAGCTCGCGGTAGACCCAGATGACGGCGACGAGCGTGCCGAGATGCAGCATCACGTCGAAGAGCATCTGGGGCTCGCCGATACCGGAGACGGCCTCGAGGATGCGGAGGTGGCCGCTCGAGGAGATGGGCAGGAACTCGGCGACCCCTTGGAAGATCGCGAGGATGAGGGCGAGGTAGAGCGGCATGCGTGCCTTGGGCGCGTGGTTCGCGGGTGCGCGTGGTCGGGCTAACGCCGCGTGGATCGAGCGTCAAGCACGACGCAACGTCATGGACCGCGTGGCAACGACCAGCTATGGTCCGCGGCCCGGAGGCGACCTTGACCCCTCATCGTAAGAAGTGGCTGATCTTCTGGAGCGTGTTCGCGCTGTGGCTGTTCGCGGACCTCTGGACCAAGGATTGGGCGGACACCACGCTTGCCAATCCGAACCATCCCCTGCCGTTCACCATCACGGCGGCGGACAGCGGCAAGACCTTGTCCCAGGCTGCTGCGGCCCACTTCGGGTGGAGCGAGGCCGAGGCTTCGAAGCGCCTCGAGCGGGGCGACGGTCGCCGCAAGGTGACGAGGCTCGCGGCGGCTGGAACGTGGAAGGCCGACGACAAGCCGTTCGGCCCCGAGGGGATCGAGCGCGCCGCGGGATCGCTGTGGGTCTTCTGGCGTGACGATCGCGGGCTCGCGCCGCGGCGGATCCCGCTGTCGGCCCGCCGCGAGCTGGAGAGCCTGCTGGCCGACGCCGTGCCCGAGGCCAAGCGCGAGGAGATCGCCAAGGTCGTCAACGAGACGGCCGCGGCCGAGACGCTGGCGGGCCTCCTGCCCGAGCAGTTCAGGAAGCTCGACGCGGACGAGGTCGCGACGCTGCTGGCCGAGGGGCGCGTGCACCCGGTGCCCATCGGAGACCCGGACCCGAGCGCGGCGACGGTGGTGAAGGAGGGCGAGACCTACCTGCTCATGGACCACCGCGTCGACGTCATGGGCGAGTGGTGGAAGTTCGTCTACGCCGAGAACCCCGGGGCGGCGTTCGGGTTCATGAAGGGCGTGTCGCCGGGGATCCGCCAGACCTTCTTCATGCTCTTGACCCTCATCGCCTTCATCGTGATCGGCACCATCGTCGCGCGCCTGCCGGCTCGCGGCTGGTTGGTCGCGTCGTCGTTCGCCGGGATCCTCGCGGGCGCGGCCGGCAACTTCATCGACCGGGTGCGCTACGGCTACGTCATCGACTTCATCGACTGGGACCTGGGCTTTACGCACTGGCCGACCTTCAACGTCGCGGACATCGCGATCGCGGTCGGGGTCGGGGCGCTGATGATCGACCTGCTCTTCAACAAGAAGAGCCTGCTCGCGACCCCGAAGAAAGAGAAAGCCGCGGCCTGAGCCAGCGGGGTTCGCTCAGGGATCGGGAACCAGATCCAGGACGATGCGGCCGAGCTCCGCAATGAGCACGGCGTCGTCGAGGCGCAGCCCCGGCGGCACGAGCTCGGGCTGGGACTCGCGCATCGCCGCGACGACCACGCGCAGCGCCCAGCGCATGCGGTCGAGGACGATCGGCGCGCCGAGGTGGCCGAGCGCGGCGTTGGCGCGCGCGATGACGAGGTCGAAGGTGAGGGTCTGGAAGTGCCGGTGGCGTGAGGCGAGGCGCGCGGAGTCGATCATGGCGCGCGCGAAGACCTGATGCACGGCGCGCGTCTTGCGCTGGTCGGCGAGCAGCAGGGCGAGTCCGTGCGAGACGGCGGGGGCGAGGGCGGCCCGGCGTGAGGCGGCCTCGGCGGGGAGCGCGGCGGCGATGGCGACCACCTCGTCGAGGTGGCGGGCGAGCCGCTCGACGCGGTCGGTCCAGAAGATCTCGTGGACGTGGATGAGCAGCTCTTCCTTGCTCGGGAAGCGGGCGTGCAAGGTGCCGCGCGCGATGTCGGCGCGGTCGGCGACCTCGCGCAGGGTGAAGTCGCCGTCCAGGCTCTCGCGGATGAGCGCGAGGGTGGCCTCGACGATGCGGGAGAGGGTCTCGCGGCTGCGAGCCTGTCGGGGTTCACGAGTGAGCTTCGTCGACATGTGCATCGGTCCCTCGATAGCGTGCGGAGTGCGGCTCAGTGACGAGCCACGCGAGGGAAGGAGCGTTCGCCGGGGTGGAGTAAACCCCATTCACCCTGCTTTCTCTCAGGCCCGCGTCGCGGCGACGCGTCAGCGCGTGATGCGACCGGCGTGGAGCTCGCGCTCCGTCCCCGAGAGCGGGACGTAGGTGAACGCGATGAGCTCGCCGGTGACGTCGACCGAGACCGCGAAGGTGTGGCCCTCGGCGAGGACCTGCACGCGCCCCGTGTCGAGCTCGACCCTCACGAGGACGTCGTTGGGGGCGTGGCATCGCTCGACGAAGAGATAGCGGCCGCGGCGCAGCGGGTTCTGCGTGCAGGTGCCGTCCCAGGCCACGATCTCCCGTCCTCCGGGGTCGACCACGTGTGTGCGGGTGCCGTCGCTGATGAGGGCGACCCCGTCATCGAAGAGGGCTTTCGCGGAGAGGCTCGGCGGCAGGTCGGCGAGCGGCTGCGGTGGGAGGGGCGGCCACGCGAAGGTGACCAGGTCTTCGCCGGCACGCCAGAGCGTGACCCTGGTCTCGCCCGAGGCCCGCGGATCGAAGACGAGCGCGGCGTGCCCTGCGAGCGAGGTGGCGACGAGAGAACCGGCGCCGAGAGCGGTCGCGTCGCCGTTCATGCCGTCGATGGCCTCGAGGCGGTCGCCGTCCGCGGCGACGATGTGGCCGTCGAGGACCGCGATCAGCGAGCGCGCAGCCAGCGTCCGCAGGGTCCCGTCGGCGGCGATGAGGCCCGTCCCGTCGGCCGTCGTGGCGGCGACGAGGGGGCCCGCTCCGACCTGCGGTGAGAGCCAGCCGGGCGGAGGGATGATCGCACTCCCGCTCGCCGCGTCGAGGACACGGACCAGCTCGTCGGGGCACGGCGTGGAGGCACCCGCCATCCGGCACTCGCACACGATGACGGCACGTGTGCCATCGCCGGTCGCGCGCAGGGTCTCGCGGTGGTCCAGGGTGTCGGCCTCGAACCAGTTCGGGTGGAGCTCGCCGAGGGCCGTGACGGCGCGCGTGTCGAGGTCGAGCGCATAGAGGGGGCGCGCCTCGAGGCTCGCGTCGCCGACGGCGTAGAGCAGGCGCTGCGCCGCGACAGCGTGGGGCCCGATCGACTCGACGCGCGTTCCGTCCTCGAGGTCGATGCGCGTCTCCCTGCCCGAGACCGCGGTCGAGACGAGGGTCACGACCTCGTCGTGGCCCAGGAGGACTTGCGGCGGGCCCGCAAAGCGGATGGCGCCTTCCGGGACGAGGGCGCGCGGCGTGATCGCCAGATCAGCGTCGCTCGGATCGGTGCGGATCGCGAAGAGCTCGGCGGTGCCGAAGCCGAGGTCGGACTCGAGGCTCCAACTGATGAGGCGCTCTCCCGAAGGCGTGAAGAGGAGCCGTCCGGAGTATCCGTTCGGCTGCTCGCGCCAGCCCAGCAGCGCCAGGTCCGGCCCGTACACCTCGAGGGCGCGGTCGCCCTCTTCGCGCCATACCGCCACGTGACCGCAGCGTCCGACGGCGGCCTCTCCGACCCCGCGCGTGACGAAGGCCAGCGGAGCGTTCGGCAGGGAGCAGTTCGGGATCGGGGGGCTGAGGCGGGTCCCCGAGCTGGAATCGAGGCAGGCCCCGAGCGCGAGGCTCGCCACGAGGGCCAGGCCAGGCGCAGGTCGAGGTGCCAGAAGGGCGCGCGAGCACGAAGTCAGGTTGGGCATGGCGCGATGCTGCCCGCCACGAGGCCTCGCGACCATTCACTTCTTCGGGGTGAATCATAAGGTGGGTTTATGATTCGTGGGTAGGCGTGCTAGCTTGAGTCGATGCGCAAAGACCTGGGTGATGCCCTGAACGCGGTCGACCTGAACCTGCTCTACACGTTCTTCCTCGTGGTCGAGAGCGGGGGTGTCGGGCGTGCGGCGCGCCTCCTGGGTCGCACGCAGCCCGCGGTGACGGCGCGCCTGCAACAACTGGAGGCGGCACTCGGCGCGCCTCTCCTCGAGCGCCGCGGCCGCGGCGTGGTCGCAACCCGGCTCGGCCGGGACGTCATGGACGATGTGCGCGCGCTGGTCGGTCACGCGCGGCACGTCGTCGATCTGGCACGCGACCGCACACGAACCCGACGCGAGACGCTGCGGGTCGGCGCCTTGCCGATGGTCGGGGTCCACGTGGTCGCGCCGGTCTTGGCCGTGCTCGGCGCGGAGCATCCGACCCGCGCCGACGGGACCGAGCTCCGTCCGGACTTCGAGCTCAAGCCGGCGCTGGTCGATGACCTGTTCGAGGGGCTGAGGTCGCACGAGATCGACGTCGCCCTCTCGGTCGGGGCGCTCGCGACCCAGGCTTTCACGAGCGAGCTCCTGGGCCACGTCTGCCCGGTCGTCATCGGCCTCGGCGAGCTCGGCGACGGCCCCGTGACCGCTCGAGCGCTCGCCTCCCACGACCTCGCGTCCTACCCCGCGAGCGTCGGAGACCCGTTCTATCTGGCGGTCGAGGACTACTTCCGCGAGCACGACCTGGTGCGCCGCGTCCGCTATCGGGTGCCCCATATCCAGACGATGAAGGCCCTCGTCAGAGCAGGGGCTGGCCTCGCCGTGGTGCCCGACTACACCGGGGGCGACGCCGACCTGGTCTCACGCGAGATCGCCGACCTCGACCTTCGGCTCCCCTTGATCGCGTGGGTCCGGGCCGGGGCCCGGAGGTCGGCCCTGGTGAAGCGCTTCCTCGAGCTCGTGCGAGCGCGGGCCGGCTGAACGCCGACCCGGCTACGCCCTGTCCATGCGCGCCGTGTTCAGCGCGAGAGCTCGGTGAAGAGGGTGCTGAGACGCGCCGGCAGGGTCAGCTCGAGGGAGAGGGTCTTGCCGTCGCTCGAGCCCTGGAGCATGACCGGGTCATCCGGCAGGCTGGCGATGTAGGCCTGCTTGGCGGCGAGCTGCGGGATGACGTCGCTCAGCGCGCGAAGGAGTCGGGCCGGGCGAAGGAGGATGTAGAGCGGTCCGTCGCCGGCCTTGGCGACCCACGGGTCCTGTGCGGTCGGCAGGCTCGGCGCGAGGTCGAGGAGGGCCGCCACACGCGTGGCGCTGTCGTTGGCGAAAGCCGCCGCGAAGAACTTGCCCTCGCCGCCCAGCGCGAGGCCGATCTTGTCGCCCAGGAGCTTGGCGACGACGCCGATCATCGGGTTCTTGAACGGCATGCGGTCCCAGTCGATCTTGAACTCGAAGCCGCTCGCCTTGAGGCCGCCCTTGGTCGTGGCCTCGACCACCGACGCGTTGAAGCCGATGGCCGAGAGCTGCTGCGTGGCGAGCCCCAGGAAGCCGCGCACGTCCATCTTCTCGGGGAGCTGGGCGGCCGGGGCGCCCGACGCGAGGGCCTGCTCACGCACCGCGGCCCAGACCTTGTCGAAGAAGAACTGGCCGGCCTGCAGGATCGTGGCCTGCATCTCGGCGCCATCCTTCGAGGCCGAGAGTCCCTCGAACACGAGCGGGTGCGAGCCCTCCTGGCGGAGCCAGCTCACGCTCTGGCTGTCCTGCAGCTCGATCATCTTGGTGACCAGAGCGGTCAGGTGCTTCTTGTCGTCCTCGGTCCACTTGGGAGCCATCGGGTTCTGACTCGAGGTGATCGACTGGACGAGCGACTCGGCGTCCGAGAACGCGCCAGCGCCGGGGACGTCGTAGCCCAGGACGAACCACGCGTCCGCCGGGACGGCGCCCTGGAAGGTCAGCTTGCGACCCGCCATGTCGGCGGCGGCCTTCTCGAGAGGGCCACCGGGGAGCCCGCGGAAGGCGAGGCCGATGCGCGGGAAGTCGCCGTTGGGGTCCAGCGAGAGGGCGATGCGCGAGGTACCCTCGACGAGCGCGAAGCCCTTGTTGGCCATCTGCACCATCGTCGCCGCCTGGGCCGCGAGCTGCTGGTCCTTGCCGGCCCCGCCCGCGATCATCGCGACCATGCCGCGCGCCGACTCGAGCTGGTCCTTGAAGATGCGCACGAGGTTCTCGACGCTCGTGTCGACGACCAACGGCTCCTTCGGGGTCCAGGCCGCGAGGTCCTTCAGAAACGGACCGAGGTCCTTGAACAGGTTCCCGTGCGAGGTCACGACGAGGTGACCCTCGAGCTCGTCGACGAAGATCGCGCGGCCCTCGAGCGTGACCTTGGCCCAATGCCCCTCGGCCTTGGGCACCGCATTCGGGAAGGCCTTGGCGTCCGGCTTGGCGTCGGCCTTGACCGGCGCGAGCAGGATGAAGCCGTCCACGTACTTCTTCGGGTCGGGCACCGCGAGGCGCAGCGGCTTGTCGGTGTCGAGCCACGCGAGGTCGATGCCGGCCTGGGACTGCAACGCGCCGATCGCCATGGCGAGCGGGTCCTGCCCATCGGGCACACCCACGCCACCGCGCTTGGCCTGGTCGGCAAAGCTCTTCACGAGCCCGGCCAGGCTCTGCGCACCGGCCACCGCGACGACGTCGGCGGGGAAGGTCTCGACCGAGCCGAGCTGCAGCGGCGCGCGCGCGGGCGGGGTCGCGGCCGCGGGGAGCTCCTGCGCAGGCGCAGACGGCGGCGCGACGTCAGGGGCCGCGGGCTTGGCAACCTCGGCGTCGGCCTTCGCCTCGGCCTTCGTCTCGGCCTTTTCCGGGGCGGGCTGCGCGACGTCGGCCGCGGCCGGCTGCGGCGCGGGTTCGGGGTCTTTCTTGCCGCACGCGAAGAGCATCGTCGCGGCGGTGGTCAGGGTCAGGAGAGAACGGCGGGGCGTTCGCATGGTCACGTCCTGGGCGGAGAGAGGGTCAGAACGGAAGCCCGAAGCCGAGGCTCCCGTAAAGAGGAAAGTTGAGCTCGCTCACGAGGGAGCCGGAGAGCGCGTAGATCGTCGTACCGGTGGTGAGCGTGAGATAGAAGTCCCGGGTCGGGGCGATGCGCACCGAGGCCGCGAAGTCCAGGCCCAACCAGAAGGCCGGCGACTGCGCGGTGAAGATGCCGCGGCAGCGGTCGTTGTCGGCGCCGAAGAACTTGCAGTCCACGTCCGTGGTCATGCCGATATCGGCCAGCGAGAAGGCCGCCTCGATGCCCGCGCGCAGTGAGAAGCGAAAGCCGTCGTTGCCCACGCCGAGGCCCGCGCCGAGCGCGAAGTGGGTGGTCGTGAACACGTCGAGGAGGTCGGCGTTCGCGTCCGACACGGTCACGCGCTGCTCGGTCTTGAACCACAGCTCGAGGCCAGGGGTCGGCACGAAGGTCACGCCGATGTGCGTCCCGGGGCCGTGCAGGTAGTTGCGGGTGCGCCGATGTTGGAGCCACACCGAGTGCGCATACCCGAAGTCGACGAACCAACGCGGCCGCGCCTGCGGGCGCACGAGGTCGCGCGGCGCCTCGAGGGCGCACGCGTGCCAGGCCGACACGATGCGGTCGAGGTCGCCACTGATGAGTGCCCCGTCGCTCAGCGCGAAGGACTCGCGGCGCGTGAAGGTCCCGGTCGCCGCGTCGAAGAGGCCGACCTCGAGGATGGCCCCCTGGATGCCGGCGCTGGTCCGCGGCAGGACCAGGCCGAGCGCGAAGACATCGACCCCCAGGCGCCGCGCCAGCGCCCCGAGCCGATCGGCGGGCCACACGAGCGAGAGCGGATCGGGGATCTGCGAGACGTCGCGCGCCGCGCCCGCGAGCTCCTGCTCGACCTTCTGGCCGTAATAGCCGCGCTCGAAGCGGCGCGTCGGGTCGAGGACGAACATGCGCGCGAACGCGATGCGCGCCGGCCCCACCTCGCCGAGGTCCATCAGCGCGAGCCCGCGATGCATCTCGACATCCGCCAGGAGGCGCGGTCCGACGAGGTCGTTGTCCGATTCGACGAGCAGCTCACGCGCGCGGTCGAGCTGCGTCAGCGCGTCACGCGGGGCCAGCGCACGCCAGCGCTCGATGCCCAGCGCGTACCGCTCTTGTGCCAGCTCGCGCGTGCGCCGGAGCTCGCTCGAGCGGGTGAGGCGCTCGGACAGCTCGGTCGCTCCGAGCACCTGCACCTGATCGCGCCCCGAGAACGCGAGCTCGAGGCCGCGATGCCAGCGCGCCGCCTCGGCCCGGAGCGCGGTCGTCTCGGGCCGCTCGACGAAGAGGTCCTCGCTCGAGGCCCCGAAGTACGTCACCGGCAGGACCGCCACGACGATCGACTTCCACGGGCCGGTCGGCAGCTCGGGGCGCGCGGCGTGGACCTGGCCGGCACCCGCCAACACGGTCAGCGCGATCGCAATACAGGCGGCCCGCTTCATGGCTCGCACTCGCGCCGATCGTCCGAGACGAAGACGTCCTCCAGGACGAAGCGGCCCGTCACCCGGTCGCTGGTCGCGTCGGTGCGGTAGACCGTCACCTCGAGGGCCGGGTCGGCCCCGTTCTCGTCGAGGGTCGCCTCGAACGCCCAGATGCCCGCATCGCACACCTCGGCCGTGACGACGAAGGTGCCGAGGTCGAGGTCGAGGTCGCGCTGGTCCAGGAACGCACAGGGGCAGCTCTGCGACGGCAGCCCGTTGTCGTCGAGGAAGTGGACGACCCCGGTCAATTCACGCCCGAAGTGACCGATGGCGAGCTCGGGGCGGCCCGTGAGCCACGTAGAATCCAGGGGTTCCACCGCGCGCCAGACGCCCGTGAAGCGGCGGCTCGCGTCCGCGCAAGCGGTCAGGCCGAGCACGACCGTGAAGAACCAGGCGAGCGTGGCGACCCACCGAGACTGCGCCCGGCCCGACCACCGCGGGCCGCCCGGCCCGAGATACCGGGAGACCGTGGCCACGAGGGGTTGGGCTAGCACGCGCGGCCGCGCGTGACAATCACCCAACGGGCTGGGAGCGGCGGCTGGCGCGGGGTTGGCACCGTCGCCAGACACGATCCAGGTCTCAAAAACAAACCAACATGAATAAATACGTAGGCTGCTCGAAACCGTTGACACCCATGCCGAGCGGATTCTAATTCTTGGCCTTTCTGTCGGTCAAACGCGCCTCCGCGCCCGAAGAGAAAGGACCGTCCATGTGGCCCTTGCGTGCCCTCCGAGCCCCTGCCCTCCTGGCCGCGCTCGCGCCTGCCTGCGCCGACTCCGAGTCGCCCGCCACCCGCGTGCCACTCGACCTCACCCACAACGACAGCGCCCACCAGCTCCCCGAGTACCGCGCCGAGGTCGCCCGCCTCGACCTCGACGAGCTCGGCGTGGCCCAGCCCAGCGGCGCCCCGAACCTCTTCGTCGGGCACCCGGCCTCCCTCTCGGCGCGCATCACCCTCGACGCCGAGCCGCTCGACGCCCCGCTCTTCGTCGGGCTGCGCAACGCCGACGACGCCTTCTGCGTGCTCGGCGAGCTCGGGGTCGAGCACCTGCTCTCGGCCTTCGACGAGGCCTCGCGCGCCAACCGCGCCATCGCCGCGCACGACCCGGCCATCGACCCCGGCTCACTCGCGGACTGCGCCGCGTCCCAGAAGTGCGCCGCCGCGAACGAGACGTGCGTCGGCCTGGTCGGCAGCGAGGTGCCCGACGGCTATGACCCCGACGCGGCCGTCGACCCGAGCGCCACGCCCGAGGTCCCGAGCGACACCGACACCGACACCGCCGTCGGCCAGGCCCCGGTCGTCTGGCAGTGCATGCGCCCGAGCTACGCCGCCCAGCTCGTCGTCGACGCCGAGGCGCGTCCCCTCGTCGTGACGCCCGCCGACCTCGCGGGCCAGGTCGAGCACGAGTACGCCCTCCACGCCGAGGTCGTCGTGCCCGAGGCGTGCGCGGCGCTCATCGGCGCCGGCCCGGTCGAGGCGTGGGCGAGCTTCAACCCGGACTGGGTCACGCACTTCCCCGACCGCGAAGGCGGCCAGGACGAGACCCACGTCGACATCGACCCTGACACCGCCGCGGCCGAGACCGCACCCGTCGACCGCGAGGCCGAGCGCGGTGCGCGCGCCTACGCGAGCCGCTCTCGCCTGACGACCCCGATCGGGGGCGAGCTCCGCGCGGACCCCGGCATCGACGTCGAGCTCCACCGCATCGTCACCGGCAGCGCGGTCGTGGCTCTGCACGAGGACGTGGTCCAGCCCTGGGACTTCGACGTCACCGCGGTCTTCAGCATCGACGGCGACCTCGGCGCTCAGGCCGCCGCCCTCGCAACCGCCCGCGAGGACTTCATCTTCACCGTGCGCCCCTTCGGCGACCCGCGCTCGGGCTGCACCGCGGACGACACCGCCGACCTCGCGCCCGCACCGCTCGGCATCACCGACCCGAGCGGGTCCGACCACGCCGACGCCCTCGTCGATCTCCTCGCCGAGCGCACCGTCAAAGAGCACGGCTTCGCCCTGCACGTCGCGGGCGACACCCGCACGCGCATCGTGAGCGGCGACTGGGCCTGCTGGGATCACTTCGAGGTCCGCGGTTGCTTCACGACCGACCTCGCCGAAGCCGACGCCCCCGGCATGGGCACCGACAACAACTGCGCCACTCTCGAGCTCGTCTTCGAGCGCGTCCTCCCCGAGCTCGGCGAGAGCGGCCTCCCCAAGGACGCCTCGCACGCCGACCAGGCCGACTTCGACTTCAAGTCCGGTGCCCTCGCGGCCGGCCAGTGCGACCAGAACCTGCTCAAAGAATACACGACCCAGATGAAGCGCTACTTCGAGCTCGAGCGCTCGGTGAAGATCTCCAACTGGTACGTCATGGACTACGGCCGCTACCTCTCGCGACTCGGCGTCGGCGACAACTGGGACTACGCGCCCTATAGCCTCCCGACCAACTGGTTCTCGAACCACATCGCACGCAGCCCCTGGATCGGCGGCCACGTCGAGAAGTGCACCAGCTACTTCGAGGCCAACGGCACGGTCGGTGGCGACGACTGCTACAACATCAAGTTCATCAACAACGACGCGAACGCGTACCGTCGTCTCCGTCGCTACTACCTCTCCGACGACGGCCGCGGCGGCGACTACGTCTCCTTCCAGCGCGACGCCTTCGCCCACACCAACGGCTGGTACGAGTACGCCTGCCAGGGCATCCACTCGGGCGCCATCTTCAACGCCTGGGGCAGCGGCACCGTCGCCCGCCTGAAGGGCTGGCATGCACGCTGGGTCAACCCCGACCCGATCCACGCCCAGTACGATGTCACCGCGCGCCCCACCGACGCCCTCACCGCCGGCGGGTCCGGGGGGCGCCGCTGCGGGCGCTTCGGCCTCTACATGCTGCACCGCTACCGGGTCGAGGCCGACGGCTCGACCACGCTCATCGACGACGACGACGCCTACTGGACCCAGTACCTCCCGCGCATCGCGGAGAAGGCCGCGGCCAAGGCCCGCGCCGATCAGATCTGGCAGCAGCTCCTCACGAGCTGCACGGCCATCAGCGCGCCCGCCTGGAGCAGCGAGCTCATCTCGCAGACGCGCCTCGTCCCGGCCCTTTACCCGAGCAAATCCGTCAGCTTCGGCAGCGTCAACCTCGGCGCCGAGGGCGGCATCCTGAACGACGCCCTCGTCAACAAGACCACCGGCGAGTTCGTCCTGACGGCCGGCCCGCAGGTCCGCCTCTGGCTCGACGGCACCCTCGCCCCGAGCCTCGGCGGCGGCATCGAGCTCCGCCTCTACGACCTCTTCCGCGCCTGGATCATCGGCCGCTTCTACAGCGACGTCGTGTCGAGCTACCTCTCGGCCGGCTTCCACGTCCTGACCTATGACCTCTGGAAGCTGAAGTACAAGCTCCCCGACCAGTTCCTCATCCCGATGCCGCCCCCCATCGAGAAAGAGAAAGAGCGCTGCCGCTCGTTCTTCTACGCCCCGGTGCCCGTCGGCGTGGAGCTCTGCGTCGGCATCGGCGGCGCCCTCGGCATCAAGGGCGACGGCCCCAACGACGCGGCCACCCTCACGGTCGAGAAGGTCGGTACCACCGCCGGCTCGGGCGGGCGCCCCGGCATCGTCGGCAAGGTCATCCCCTTTGTCGCCATCAAGTCGAGCGGCAGCATCGGCCTCGACTTCCTGGCCGGCGTCGCGGGCTTCCGCCTGAACCTCGACCCCACCATCGAGCTCCAGTTCCCCATCGAGCCGAGCCTGCACTGGAGCCTCCGCTGGCTCTCGCAGACCAACCGCATCGCCTGGGAGCTGGTGCCCGGGATCCGGGTCGGCTTCGATGTGGTCGGCTTCGGCGGCAACCTCCAGTTCCAGCTCAAGTGGCGCTTCCGCAGCCCCCAGGGCTGGACCATCGTCGACTGGGACCCGCTCGACCTCGCCAGCGAGACGCTGCTCGAGCGCTCCGTCCTCTTCAGTGGAGAGACCTCGTTTTGAAGCGCGGGGCGCTCATCGCCCTCGGGCTGGGCGGCCTCACCTTCGCGATCGTCGCTGTCGTCGGCACGCGGGGCGACCCCGCGCCGACCGCGACCGAGGCCGCTCCCGCCGCACCCGCGACCGAGCCCCCGAGCTGCCGCTTCACGCGCGGCCAGGACTTCGCCTTCGACGTCCGCATCGACACCGATCTCACCCTGCACCCCGCCGCCGTCTCGGCCCAGGACGACGCCCCACCCGAGGTCGTCCACGCCTCCACCACGAGCCGCCTCGCAGCCCGCGTGCTCGCCGTCACCAGCGCGGGCGAGGCCATCCTCGCCCTCCGCCCGACCTCGTGGGAAGACCTCCCCGCCGAGCTCGCCGCCGCCGAAGCCGCCCCCGCCGACCTCCAGCGCGCCTACCTCGCGCGCATCGACACGCGCTGCCACCTGCTCGCAACCGCGCGCCACCGCGAGGCCTCGGTCCTCGCCTACGACCGCGTCCTCCGCGTCCTGGATCTCCTCGACCTGCCGCTCCCCACGAGCCCCCAACCCACGGCGTACGAGACCCGCCACACCGACACCTACGGCACCTTCGTCGTGAGCAATCGCTGGACGCCAGCCTCCGCACCTCCCACCTCGGATCGCGGCACCATCCAGCGCCGCCGCACGCGCTATCTCGAGACCCGCGCGACCGACCAACCCGACCTCACCGTCACCATCTCCGAGTCCACCGGCCGCCTGACCCTCGGCCCCGGCCCCTGGTTCGCGGCCCTCACCCAGTCCGACACGCTCGGCGCCAAACACGGCGGCAAGACCGCGCTGACCTCGACCACGCGCGCCTCACTCACCGCGCACGCCCCCGATCCACGCGCCTTCGTCGGCCAGGACCTGTCGCTGGCCAGCTACGTCTGGGGTCGCCCCGATCCGGCCGCCCTCCGCGCCGCGCGCGACCCGCTCGTCACCGACGCAGCGTCCGCCGACGAAGCCTGGGCGGCCTACCAGACCCTGGCCGACGCGGACTGGTTCGGCGCCCAGAAGCGCCTCCGCGCCTGGCTCCGCGCCCACCCCGAAGGCGCCGCCCAGCTCGCCGCCCAGCTCCGCGCCGGACGCTTCTCCGAGCGCGAGGCCGCGGCCCTCTGCCTCGCCCTGGCCAAGTCCGGCTCGCGCGAGGCCCAGCGCGCCCTGGAACAGCTCGCCGCCGACGCGAGCCTGCCCGAGAACCTCCGCACCCAGGCCGCGACCGCCCTCGCCGACCTCGTCGCCCCCGACGCCCACGCCGTCGAGACCTTGATCCACCTCGCCGATCGCGACGGCGGCGCCTCGCAGCAAGACCTCGTCGGCAGCGCCGCGACCATGAGCCTCGGCACCCTCCTCGGCCAGCACTCCGACGTCGCCGAGGTCGCCGACGCCGCGCGCAGCTACCTCGAAGGCCGCCTCGGCGCCACCGACCCGAAGGGCGTCAGCGAGGCTCTCTGGGCCGTCGGCAACTCCGGCGACGCCTCCTTCCTCGACCTCCTCACCCCCCTCATCGAGAACGCCGACGCCGAGCTGCGCGCCGCCGCCGCCCACGCCCTCCGCAAGATGCCGGGCCAGGAAGCCGGCCCCCTCCTCGCCGCGCACCTCAAGACCGAGACCCACCCCGAGGTCGCCACCGAGCTCGCCGCCTCCCGCCGCGAACAGATCGCCAACGGCGCCCAGCTCGACGACACCGAGCTCCAGCTCCTCCGCAGCAAGCTCATCCAGGCCCCCGAGCCACTCCGCCGCGAGATCGTGCTCGCCCTCGGCGCCGCCTCGCGCCACCAGCCCGCCGCCCGCGACATCCTCGTCGCCTGGTACCCCAACGAGACCAGCCTGGCGGTCAAGCAGCTCATCGGCCAGTTCGTGCCCGCGCGCCTCCTCTGAGCGGGGACCTCCCTCGCGCGCGAAACGCTCCCCGCAAGCCCTTGACAATGCGGGTCGCGGCGAAGCAACGTGTGCCGCGTGTGAGCACGTGAGCCTCGCCCCGCGAGGCTGTCTGTGGTGTGAGGTCCGAAGGTGAGGCTCCGTGTACGGTGACCGAGCAGCGATAGCAGTCCTTGGACCCTCGCGCGCGGACGCTCCCAAGGCCGGCAAGGCCGCCGAGCTCGCGGCCGCGCTCGGCCATCACCTCGCGCGCACCGGCTATGCCGTCGTGGTCGAGGGGCGCGGCATGACGGCCCAATCGGTCGCACGCAGCGCCCGCCAGGTCGGCGGCCTCGTCGCCGCCGTGACCGACAGCCCCGACCAGGCCCTGGACGTCCCTGGGGTCGAGGTCCTGCGCACCGGCGCCGACTCGGTCCTGCGCGGCGGCTTCGCGGCGCTCTCCCGCGTCCTCGAGCTCGCCGACGCCCTCATCCTCCTGGCCGGCGACCTGCGCTCGGTCACGGTCCTCACCCAGGTCTGGGTCTGGGGCCTCGAGCCCGACGCGCCCTACCGCCAGATCGTACTGGTCGGCGACGGCTGGCCCGAGACCGTGCGCATCCTCGCCGACGCCGTCGGCCTCGACGCGAAGACCCGCGCCATGGTCACCTTCGCGCGCGAGCCCGCCGAAGCCGTCGAGGCCCTCCGCTACTACGTCGCCCCGCGCTGAGCCGCCCACGCTCGGCACTTTGCTGCACCTGCAGCAAACGCGCGCTCACGCCTCCGACGCGGCGTCCCGACTCACGACCGGAACAAGCGTGAGTACTGCGTCTCGTG
>JAEUKJ010000279.1 GCA_016792665.1 Deltaproteobacteria bacterium
GGCCCGCGGCCCTACTTAGCGAGCCAACCGACCGGTCGGCAAGTACGGGTGCTCGTCCGCCGTGCAGGTCCGGCTGTCATCTTGCCAGAACGACGGTTTCGGCGGCGCCGACCTTGGGCCGCAGAGTCATGGTGAGCGACATCGTCGCGGCGCCGGAAAGCAGGGTGAAGGCGTGGAGCGCGGCGACGATCCGGTCGTCGAGGCCTTTGCCGAACCCGACGAGCACCTCGAGCGGCTCCTCGGGCGAAAGCCAGAATCCGCTCTTCACCGCGATCTGGCGCTGCGCCTTCCGGTAGTCCTCGTCCGTCCAGCCTCCCGCGTCGGCCCCGCGGGGCTTCGACTCGTAGACGTCGCCCATGATCTCGATGAGATCGACGAACGCGAGGAGCCCCTTCAGTCTCGGGCGAAGCTCCCGGATGTGATGGCGTTCCTCGGGGTCGGTGGGACCGTCGTTGTCGAACTTCGGGAACCAGGTGTTGAAGCCCAGCACGACCTGCGCCTGGGTCATGTTCGCCGGCGCGCCCGGCCTGAACCACTTGCGCGCGACGGCCAGCCGCTTCGCCATGAGCGGCTCGTAGCCCGCGACCGACATACCCTCGAGAACGGCCTTGACGATCGCCTCGCGTGAGGGCTCGTCCAGGTTCCCGCCCGGGCGGCCGCCGAGCCGCATGAGCGTCGCCACCTGGGCGTGGGTGAGCCAGAGCTTGGCGGCGAGGTCGACGCGGAGCTTGTCTTCGGATCCGGGGGCCTTCCACAGATCGAACTGTTCGCCGGCCAGCTTCACCGTGTCGGGCGGCAGCAGCCTGGCCGCCTCAAGGCTCCGCACGAAGCCGAGGACTTCCTTGCGTCGGGTGGACTTGTCCTTGTGACTGACGCCGAGGCCGATCCCCACCGAGCGGCTCTGTGTCCGCAGACCTGAGGCGTCAGCGCGCGCGAGCGCGAGGTCGACGACGCCGACAAACGAGGCTTCCCGGCTCTCGCGCCAGCTCTTCGACGTCGCCGTGAAGTTCGCCTCCGCGTCGATGACGACGTTCCCGTGGCCATCGATCCCCGAGGTGACCTTCGCCTTCGCCAGGGTTCCTACCGAGACCGAGCCGAAGTTGAGGAACACAAGGGCGCAGCCGCGCCCGCTCGACGCCGTGGAAACCTGCTTCAGGGAGGAGAAGCCAGGATCGAGCTCGAAGTCCGAGGTCGCTCCATCCGCGAACAGCGACCGGATCGCCTTCAATCGGCCGCGGGTGATCGCCTCGAACACGGTGCGGGCGTCGTCGGACCGGCGATGGAAGACGCCCTTCAGCTGGTAGGTGACCTCCGCGCTCCAGGACTCCTCGAGTTCGAGCCTGGCCGAAATCTGCGCCTTGGATGCGTCCTCGGCGCTCGCGACCACACTCTGCAGGAGCTTGTCGTAGCGGGCGACAAGCTTGCGGACGCCGGCGAGAGCGCCGTCGAGATCGGACGCAGCGCCGCTCACTTCCGCAGCCGCGTCCTTGAGGGCCGCCCTGAGCTTCCTGTGCGCGGCGCTGTCCGCGACCAGGGCGGCGATGTCGGCCGTCAGCCGCTTCTCGGCCTCCCCGGGCAGGTCCTTAAGCCCCGCGGCGAGCTTCGCGCGCACCTCGGCCTCGGCGAAGGCCGGCAGACGCTGGGTCAGACGGTCGAGGACGCGCTCGAGGCGGCCCTCGACCGAACCCAGGATGCTCGACAGATCCAGGGCGGCGGTGAGCTCCTTCGTCAGCCACTCGGACAGGGCGGCCTTGTCCTGCGCGTCGACGCCCAGCGCGCCGCGCAGATCGCGCACGAGCGCGGCCTTGAAGGCTCCGTCGCCGAGCAGCGCGTCCGCGGCCGCCGACACCAGCTTCCCGCCCTTGTCCTGCAGCCAGGTCCCTGGCGTCAGGAAGGGCTGCACCTTCTCCAGCCCGTCCTTGAGGTCGGCGTAGGCTTCCTTGAGCAGAGCATGGACGCGCCTGGTGAGGGACGACACGTCCACCTCCAGGCCCAGCGCGGCGCCGAAGCTGCCGCTCTTGGCGCGGTTCCGGGTGAGCGTGGCGACGATCTCTCGTCCGCCGCCTGCCGCCGCCGCGCCGGCGCGCAGCGACAGAGTGTAGTTGGCCCGGTAGCCGTAGGCGACATCGACCGCGACGCCGAGCTCGGCCCCGATGCCCGCGCCGAGATTGAGCGAGGCCGTCGCGATGTTGACCCCCAGCTCAGCGGATGCGCCCCCTTCGAAGCGGTAGATGATCCCTGCGAGGTCGTGGCCGGCGAAGGCGTCCCAGACGGCGTCGAAGTCGAACGGTTGCGGAAGGCGCGCGACGCGCTCGGCCAGCGCCGTGACGTAGAGCCCGGTCTCCGAGCGGACGTCGTAGAAGTACTCCAGGCCGAAAGCGCCCGAACCCTGGGCCTTGCCAGAGACCCTGCCCAGCTCGAAGGGCGCATCCGCCTCGCCCTTTCCGCCGAACTTCGCGCCGGCTTTGATCCGCAGGAGCGGGTCGGGCATCTCGTCGTTGAACGGCCAGGCGTCGCCGGCTTCGAACTCGAGCGCCGCCTCGGCGGCGAGGTCGAGCCTGAAGGGACCGCCCACGGGCACGGCCTCCCTGGCGTTGAGCACCTTCCAGTCGACGAGGCCCGGGTTCTCCAGCGTTTCCGTCTGGTCGAACTTGGACACCCTCGTGAGCAGGCGTCGATAGTCCGCGGGGATCGCGTCGAGGCCGCCGGCGGCCTCCTTCAGAAGACTGGAGATCCGCTTGCGGATGCCCTGCGCCTCGAGCTTCTCGAACGCGGCGACCACCTTCGGGTCGTCGACATCGGCGACGAGCGCGTCGACCAGTGCCTCCAGGGACGGAAAGTCGGCGACCTGCCCCGCGGCCTCGCCCCAGGCGCGGGCGATCCTTGCGAGGCCCGTGAGAAGCTCGAGGTCCTCCTTCAGCGCGCGGCCGTCATCCAGCAATGTCCGGAAGCTGGGCATGCGGCCCCCTTTCGACGAACCTGTCCGCCTTGAGCCACC
>JAEUKJ010000280.1 GCA_016792665.1 Deltaproteobacteria bacterium
CCACAGCTTCATCTCGGTCGGGCCCGATCTCGGCGCCGTCGGCCTCGAGCTCTCGGGGCTCGCCAAAGAGCCGCCCTCACGGCGCGCGACCTTCGTCGACCTCGCCGTCCACCTCGCGGCCGATGGCTCGCTGCGCTTCACCGTCCCGGCCCACGACGGCACCCTCCTCGCCGTCGCGCCGCTCACGCGCACCGCCCGACTGGCCCTGGCCTCGCCCGTATTCCCGCTTCATCTCCAGGACTTCGGGGACCTCCTCGCCGGTCCCGACTGGCGCCCCAAGACCGCGCTGCCGCGCCTCGCCATCGGCCCGCTGGTCGTGCATCGGCGGCGCTATCAACTGACCGCGTCCGATCTCTTGCACCCCGACGAGCCGCCGCTCCAGGCCCTCGCGCGCCGCCACGGGCTGCCGCTGGCCGCGCTGCCGCGCTTCATGTTCGTGCGCGTCGCGAGCGAGCCGAAGCCCATCCTCCTCGACTGGGACTCGGCGCTGGCCACGCAGCTCGCGCACTGGAGCCTCGCGCGCGGCGAGACCCTCGAGCTCTCCGAGATGTTGCCCGGCCCCGACGCCCTCTGGCTGCGCTCGCCCGAAGGGCATCACACCGCCGAGCTGCGCACCGTCCTCACCGCGACGTCCTGAGCCGGCTCAGCGCTCGCTGCCCTCACCGCGACGCGTCAGCGCTCGTCGCAGCCGCCGCCCGCGCACTTCGTCTTGCACGTCGACGAGAGGCTACAGTCCTGGGTGCACTTGCCACCGGGGCACACCATCGTGCACGTCGCTCCCGCCGCGCACCGCTGCACGCAGCGTCCACTCGGGCAGTTGAAGTCGCAGCTCGCGCCGATGGCGCAGGTCTGATCGCAGTCCCCACCGTTGCACACGAAGGTGCACTTGCCGCCCGCGCCGCAGGTCTGTTTGCACTTTCCTCCCGGGCACTTACCCTCGCAGGTCCCGCCGTCGCGGCATGTCTGTCCGCACCCTCCCGAGGGGCACTCGAACGTGCGCGGCGGCGGTGGGGTGCTCGGGCTCGTGTCGGAAACGTTCGTGCTGGCGACGCTCGTGTCGGCGACGTTCGTGTTGGCGACGCTCGTGTCGGCGACGCTCGTGTCGGCGACGTTCGTGTCGGCGACGTTCGTGTCGGCGCTCGCGGTCACGCTCGCGTCGCCGGTGTTCGCGTCGGCCACCGCGACGTCGGCGCCCACACCGGCCGTGTCAGGCCCTGCATCCGCCGTGTTCGTGATGGCCGTGTCGATCGTGTCGACGGTATCGACCCCATCTGGGCTCTCGGTGTCGCTCGTGTCGATCGTATCGACCGTGTCGACCCCATCAGGGCTCTCGGTGTCGACGGTATCGACGGTGTCGGCGGCACCGACCGTGTCGCTCGTGTCCGCAGCACCCGCGCTCGACGTGTCGGCCGCGGCGACCGGGCTCGCGCTGTCTGCCTCCAGCGGGGCCCCGCCCAGGAAGCCCGGGTCGATCCCCTTGCTACAGCCGCCCACCACGATCCCAAGCGCGATCACCCACGCCAACCACTGCGTCTTCATCACGCCCCCTCGCGAAGCTCGCGTCGCAGGACTCACTGACAGGTCGGCTTCTGCATCGGCGGCACGAGCATCACGCCCTCCGGCAGGGTCTCGTACGTCGACGCGTCCGGCGTCGCGTAGCGGATCGTCTCGTTGCCGAGCTGCAGGTAGAGCGCCCCGTCACGCCCATACACCGCCGCCGCGCCGCCCTCCGCCGCCGCGAGGCCTTCGGTGCGCCCGTTCGACAGATCGATGCGATCGATCCAGTGCTTCAGGACCGGCCCCTCGTCCGTGCACTTCACGCGCACCCCGACGACCACCGCGTGCTGTCCATCCGCGTTCAGGATGATCGACTTCTGGTTCGCCACCGACTGCCCCGACTGCAGCACATACTCGCGATTGCCCGGCCCGAAGACGCTCCGGTTCTTCGCGGACCACCCCGCCGGCATGAACGTCACCAGCAGCGACCCATCCGGCGTGACCTTCAAGGTCGGCCGCTCGGGCAAAGTCTGATCGTCGCTCCGCACGAGGCCACCCGCCCTGAGGTCGCGCCACGCGGTCTTGGTCGTGTTCATCCGCACGCGCACGCCGCCGTCGATCCCCGCGATCTCGATCGTCCCGAGGTTGTCCTGCACCAGCTCGGCCTTGCGCGGCGCCTCACCCGCGGGCGACAGCGGCGTCACCAGCACGCGCGCCCCCTCGAACAGCGGCGGCAGGTCCACGGTCGGCTTCGCGACGAGGATCACGGCCTGCTGCTTCTCGACATCCACGAACCCCGTGAAGGCCTCTTCGACGATCTCCATCGCGGGCACGAAGCGGTCGGTCGAGTCGACCCACACGCCCGGCCTCAAGAGCTGCCCCTGCTTGCCCTGCGCCTCGGAGATCATCGTCTGGCTGCGCTCGCGCCACGCCACCGTCGGTGTCCCGACCTCCATCGCCTGCGCCCACACCTTCTCGAGCTTCTTCAACCGGCTCTTGAGCTCCTCGTTCAGCGGCGAGCGCCTGAGGTTGCCGAGGTCCTGGTCTTCCAGGGCGGCACGCTTGAAGCGCGGCAGGTCGCGCACCAAGACGTGCGTCAGCTCCTCGAGCGCGTCCTCCAGATCTCCCATGCGCGAGTGCGCACAGGCCAGGTTGTAGCGCGCGAGGTCATACTCGGTGACGATCGACACCGCCTCGCGGAAGTGTGGGCGCGACCCCTGCCAGTCGCTCTTCTGGTGCAGCTGCCACCCAAGCGTGTTCTCGCGGAACGCGCGGTCCGGCGGCTCGGGCGGCACGACCTCCCACCCGATCTGATCGAGCGTCACCTGCCACCCCGCGGGCTTGGGCGGCTCGGGGTCCGGCCGCTTCACCGGGGTCGGCTCGGGCTCGCGCACCGGCTCGGGCTGCGGCTGCGGGACCTCTCGGCTGCCGCACGCACCCAGCCACATCACGCTCACGACAGTGACGATCGACTCGACAATATAACGCTGCATCGGTCTGCCTCGGATGGCCACGATGCGCGGAGGTTACACCAACGTCCTCCCATTCGCCACCGCACCCGGCCTCTCCGGGCGCCTCGCATGCGCCCCGTGACCGCGCGTCTCCGCGTCGACGCGTGCACCCTTTGCGCGCTGTCGGGTAACCGCAGCTGACGGCCGTTGACGCTAGCCATCTCATGTAGTTAGGTCCGCGCGTCGACGGCCCTCGCAGCCGTCGTCAGGCTGGCTTGACCAGGCCTTGGACGAACTTTCGATTCGCGGGCCGCCTGGCTTTCCCAGGTCTCCTGCGGATTCCTCGCGAGCCCTTGCGGGGGTCGCGACCAGGCGTAGGGGACTCGAGATGGCTCATCGGTGGCGATTCTTCAGGGCGGGTGGCGTCGATCAAGTGCAGCTCCGCACGGGTGCGGACCTCGTCAACATCGGCGAGCTCGACCAGAAGCTCTGGGTGGCCCTCGCGTGCCCCATCAACGGCACCGAGTTCGACAAGCGCACCCTCGAGCTCATCGACAGCGACAACGACAAGCGCGTCCGCGCCGGCGAGCTCATCAGCGCGGTGACCTGGGCCAAGAACGTCCTCGCCGACGTCGAGCTGCTCGCGCGCCCCGGTGACGCGGTGCCGCTCTCCGCCATCAACGGCGAGAGCGTCGACGGCAAGCGCGTCCTCGCGACCGCCAAGCGCCTCCTCGCGAACCTCGGCAAGGCCAACGCCACCGAGATCACCTTCGCCGATCTGCAGGCCGGCCTCGGCCAGTTCGACAAAGAGAAGTTCAACGGCGACGGCATCGTGACGCCGACCACCACGGCCGACGACACGACCGCGGCGGTCATCAAGGACATCCTCGCCTGCACGGCCGCCCCCGCGACCGACCGCTCCGGCGATGCCGGGCTCACGCGCGAGATGGTGGCCGCCTTCTTCGAGGCCGTCACGGCCCACCGCGCCTGGCTCGAAGCCGGCGCCGGCGAGGCCGTCCGTCCCTTCGGCGACGCGTCCGCGGCTGCCTACGCCGCCTTCGAAGCCGTCCGCGCCAAGGTCGACGACTACTTCTCGCGCGTGAAGGTCGCAACCTACGACGCGCGCGCCCTCGACGCCGTCAACCGCGAGCAGAACGAGTACCTTGCCATCGCGGCCAAGGACCTCCAGATCAGCGCCGAGGAGGTCAAGCACTTCCCGCTCGCGCGCATCACGGGCGACGTGCCGCTGCCCCTCGACAAGGGGCTCAACCCCGCCTGGACTGACGCCGTCGCTGCCTTCCGCGACAAGGTCCTCGCGCCGACCTTCGGTGCCAAGGTCACGAGCCTCACCGTCGAGCAGTGGGGTCAGGTGCGCGCACGCCTCGCCCCGCACGCGGAGTGGCTCGCCAAGAAGGCGGGCGCCTCGGTCGAGAAGGTCGGCGCCGACCGCCTCGCCGAGCTCTCGAAGCCGCAGCACAAGGCCGCCATCGAGGCGCTCTTCGTCGAAGAGGACGCCGCCAAGCCGCTGGCCGAAGCGCTGAAGGACACCGAGCGCCTCGTGCGCTACCGCCGCGACCTCATGGGGCTCGCCAACAACTTCGTCTCCTTCCGCGACTTCTACTCGCGCAAGGCGCCGGCGGTGTTCCAGGTCGGCCGCCTCTACATGGACCGCCGCACGACCGACCTGTGCGTCGCCGTCAATGACGCCGGCCGCCACGGCACCATGGCCCCGATGTCCGGCCTCTACCTCGTCTACTGCGACCTCAAGAACGCCAAGGGCGAGGCCCGCAGCATCGCCGCCGCGGTCACCGACGGCGACATCGACAACCTCATGGTCGGCAGGAACGGCATCTTCTACGATCGCTCGGGCCAGGACTGGGACGCGACGATCACGAAGATCATCGAGAACCCGATCAGCGTGCGCCAGGCCTTCTGGCGCCCCTACAAGAAGTTCCTGCGCCTCATCGAAGAGCAGATGAACAAGCGCGCGCAGGCGGCCGAGGCCGCGGCCGACGCCAAGGTCGACGCCGCTGCGGCCAAGACCGAGGAGGCCACCGCCGGCAAGGTCGAGACCGCGCCGCCCGCTCCGAAGAAGCTCGACATCGGCGTGGTCGCGGCCATCGGCGTCGCGGTCGGCGGCATTACGGCCGCCCTCGGCGCGCTCCTCCAGGGCTTCTTCGGGCTCGGCATCTGGATGCCGCTCGGCATCCTCGGGCTCATGCTCGCCATCAGCGGCCCGTCCATGGCGATCGCGTGGCTCAAGCTCCGAAAGCGCAACCTCGGCCCCCTGCTCGACGCGAACGGCTGGGCGCTGGGCTCGATGGCGCGCGTCAACATCAAGCTCGGCAAGTCGCTCACCGCGCTCGCCGTGCTCCCGAAGGACGCCGACCGCGACATGGTCGACCCCTTCGCCGACAAGAAGCGCCCGTGGTGGCTCTACACCCTCCTCGCGGTCATCGCCGTCCTCGGCGTGCTCTGGTTCATCGGCAAGCTCGACGGCTGCCTCCCCGACTCGGTCAAGAGCACGAAGGTCCTCGGCAAAGACGCCCCGGCGGCCGTCATCGAGGAGAAGAACAAGCCCGAGCCGGCCGCCCCGCCTGCGGACGGCGCTGCGCCTGCCCCGGCTCCGGCTCCGGCCCCTGCGCCCTGACGCAGTGCTCACCTCGCGACCGCGTCGCCCTCGGATGGGGGCGGCGGGTTCGAGGTTGAGTCGAGCGGGCACCGCGTCCATGATGCTCTCGTGAGGGACCGTCATCATCGTCGCGGCACGCCCGCTCTTCGTCGTCAGGGCCTCGCCCTCGCCCTGGTGCTCGTCCTCGCCGCGTGCGGCTCCGAGAATGGGGCCCCAGGTGATACCGGTGACACGAGCACCGTCGCGCCCGGTGACGTCCCCGATGCCGAGCCCGACGACGTCTCCGACACCGACCTCGAACACGTAGACACCACCCGCGACGCGGTCGACGACGCGCCCTCGGATCTCGTCGACGCCACATCCGACCTCGTTGATGCCGACCTCGTCGACGCCGCATCGGACCTGGTCGACGCCGAGCTCGACGACACCCCGCCCGACCTCGACGCCGACACCCTCGACGCCGCGCAGGACACCACGCCCGAGGCCTGCACGCCGGTCACGCCCTGGTCGCGCAAGCTCACGCGCAGCGGCGGCACCCTCGTCTTCACCGAGCTCCGCCCGATGCTCCCCGGCGACCCATCGACGGTCGCGTGGCTCGAGCTCGGCAACCTCATGAGCGTGAGCGTCGACCTCTCCGGCTGGCGCCTCGCCGGTGCCGCGCGCTTCACCTTCCCCGAGGGCACGCGCCTCGCCGGAGGGGCCCGCCTCGTGGTCGCGGTCGACCCCGCGTCCCTCGCCTCCCGCACCTCGACGACCCTCCTCGGCCCCATGCTCGCCTCGGGCTTCACCTGGTCCACGTCCACCCTCGAGCTCCGCACGCGCACCGATCGCCTCATGGACACCCTCACCCTCGCACCCGATGGGCGCCCCGGGGCTCCATGGCCCTCGCCGCCCCCGGCCTCGACCCCCGCGGGCTCGGTCCCGACCCTCGTCAAGCGCGACACGGCCGCCCCCTCGGCACTCGGCGAGAGCTGGACCCTCGGCGCTCCGGGCGGCACCCCCGGCGCCTCCGAGCCGAGCCCGCTCACCCCGATCACCCTCGTCGCGCACGACGCGACCTGGCGCTTCACCGCCGAACCCACCCTGCTCCCATCCCCTCCCTCGGCCTTCGCCACCCCCGACTTCGACGACCGCCTCTTCGCGTCTGGCCTCGCCCCCTTCGCAAGCACGCCACTCACGACCCCACTCACCGCGCGCTTCACCGCCGACAACCACTTCGCCCTCTACGTCGGCCCGCGCGACGCCTCGGCGCTCACGTTCCTCGGCCGCGACACCAACGGCGACTGGACCTCGGCCGAGGACTTCGCCTTCGAGGCCGGCCCTGACGACCACCTCTTCGTCGCGGCCTGGGAATCGCCCGGTGACTCCGGCTCCCCGCAGATGCTCATCGGCGAGGTCGCCCGCCCCGACGGCTCGCGCCTCGGCACCGCCGCCACCACCTACGACGCGGTCCTCGCCCCCGCCAACCGCAACCCCGCCCTGCGCAGCGGCTCGGCGACCCCGACCCTCGACGAGCTCCGCACCCTCGCCGCCGCCTCGTTCAGCACCCCGGCTGCCGACGCCGATGGCAGCTCTGGCCCCTGGGGTGGGGCTATCACCCCCGCGCCCGTCGGCCGCTTCATCTGGGTCGACACCTTCGGCGCCAACTCCCTCACCAACCAGGGTGAGACCTTCGCGCTCTTCCGCTCACGCGCCCCGGTGCTCGGCCCGCTCGGCACCCGCGTCGAGCCGCACACTCACTACCTGCGGACCACTTTCACCGCGCCCGCCTCACCGTCCGACCTGACCGCCGCCCTCACCCTCGCAACCACCTTCGACGGCGGCCTCGTCGTCTATCTCAATGGCCTCGAGGTCCTGCGCGACAACCTCCCGGCAGGTCCCCTCGACCCCACCACCGAGCCCCTCTCTCCCGCCCCCGAAGGCGGCTTCGTCAAGACCGTCGCCCTCCCCACCGCCGCTCTCCGTGCGGGTCTCAACGTGCTCGCCGTCGAGGTCCACCCCGGCACCCGCCACCTCGGCACGACGGTCGAAGCGCCGACCCTCCGCTTCGAGGGCACGCTCGCGCTCCGCTTCGTCGCACCTCCGTCGACCCCCGAGCGCGAGGTCGGCCCACTGGTCTTCAGCGAGATCCACTATCACCCCATCGACCCACGCGAACCGCTCACGCCCGACGACCTCGCCACCGATTGGATCGAGCTCACCAACCCCACCGACTCCCCCGTCGACGTCGCCGACTTCGCGCTCGTCGACGGCGTCCGCTTCGCCTTCCCCACCGCCACCACCCTCATCGCCCCGCACGCTCGCATCGTCCTCGTCGAGAGTGCCAGCGCATTTGCCACTCGATATCCCGATATTCCCATTTTTGGCACATTCGATGGCAATCTCGCCAATGCTGGCGAGCGCCTCACCCTGCGCGATGCCTGCGGCCGCCTGGTCGACACCGTGCGCTACGCCGATGGCGGCCGCTGGCCCGAGCGCGCCGACGGTGGCGGCTCCACCCTCGAGCTGCGCGACCTCTTCGCCGACAACGCCGCGCCCGACGCTTGGCAGGCGAGCGCCGAGTCATCCGCATGGCAGGTGGTCCGCTATCGCGCCACCGCCAGCGCCAGCAAGGTCGGCCCCGACGGCGCCTGGGAAGAGCTCGTCATCGGCCTCCTCGATGCGGGCGAGGTCCTGCTCGACGACGTCCGCGTCATCGAAGACCCCGACGGCGCCAAGCGCGAGCTCGTCGCCGCCACCTTCGACACTCTCTCCGAGTGGCGTGCGCTCGGCACCCACGCCGACATCTCACGCGTGACCGATCCCGACGACCCGTCGAATCCCGTCCTGCGCCTCGTCGCGACCGGCCCCACCGAGCACATGCACAACCAGCTCCAGACCACCCTGAAGAGCGCCGTCGTCAACGGCCGCGTCTACGAGATCTCTCTCCGCGCGCGCTGGCTCGGCGGCTCCGATCTCTTGAACACGCGCCTCTACTTCAACCGCCTCGCGCGCACGACCCACCTCGCCCGCCCGCTGTCTGCCGGCACCCCGGGCCGCCCCAACGGCGCCGAGCTTGCCAACCCCGACGGCATCGGCCCGACCTTCGCCGACCTCGCTCTCGACCCCGTCGTGCCCCGCTCGTCCGACCCGGTGAAGGTCACTGTCACCGCCCACGACCCCGACGGCATCGACACGCTGACGCTCGTCTCGCGCGCCGACGACGGCCCGGCCGTGCGCACCCCGATGCTCCCCCTCGAAGACCAACCGGCCCTGCCCCTCATGTGGACCGCGACGCTGCCGCCGAGCCCTGCCGGCACGGTCGTGCAGCTCTGGATCGAAGGCCGCGACCTGCGCGGTCAGACCGCGACCTTCCCGGCCCTCGGCCCCGCCTCGCGCGCCCTCTATCGCGTCGACGACAACCCGCCGACCACCGCGCTCCCCGTCATTCGCATCCTCATGACGCCCGCCGACGTGCAGGCCTTCCACGCCGAGACCAACGTCATGAGCAACGCGCTCACCCGCGTCACCATCCTCAGCGGCACCCACCCCTACTTCGACGTCGGGGTCCGCGCCAAGGGCTCAGAGCGCGGCCGTCCGGTCCAGAACCGCCTCGGCTTCGCGCTGCGCTTCGACCCCCTCGATCCCTTCCGCGGCGCCTTCACCTCGGTCTCCCTCGACCGGTCGGAAGGGGTCGTCTTCGGCCAGCGCGAACTCCTCATGGACCTCGTCATGGCCGGCGCGGGCTCGCTCTCGGCCGAGTACAACGACCTCGCCTGGCTCGTCGCCCCGCGCCCCGAGCAGTCGGGCCCGGTCCTCCTCCAGACCGCCCGCTTCTCCGACCTCATGCTCGACGCCCAGTTCGCCAATGGCAGCGACGGCAACCTCTACGAGTACGAGCTCGTCTACTACCCGCTCAGCACCGACACCGGCACGCCCACCGGCCTCAAGCTCCCCCAGCCCGACAGCGTCGTCGGCACCGCGCTCCGCGACCTCGGCCCCGACCCCGAGGCCTACCGCCACACCTTCCTCGTGAAGAACAACCGCGCCGGCGACGACCACCACGCGCTCATCGCCATGCTCCAGGTCTTCTCGCTGCCCGAGGCCGCCTTCCAGGCAACGGTCGACGCGGTCATCGACGTCGATCAGTGGCTCCGCGCCTTCGCGTTCATGGCGGTCTCGGGCGCCGTCGATCACTTCGGCGGCGGCGCCCAGCACAACGCCCAGCTCTACGTCCGCCCCTCGGACGAGCGCGTCCTGCTCTTCCCCCACGACCTCGACTTCTACCCCGGCGACCCGTATGCGGCCGTCGTCCAGCAGAGCGAGCTCTCGCGTCTCCTCCGCCATCCAGGCGCCCGCCGCACCTTCTACGGCCACCTCCACGAGCTCCTCACGACGACCTACGACGCGACCTACCTCGCCCCGTTCCGCGACGAGCTCGCGTCCCTCGTGCCAAGCCAACCCTGGGCGTCGCACGTCGACTTCATGGCCCAACGCGCCACCTGGATCTTGAAAGACGCGAGCGACGGCATCGAGCACACCATCCCGCCGACCCCGTTCGCCATCACGACCAACGGCGGCCAGCCGTTCACCGCCGCGCCGAATGCCCAGGGCCAG
>JAEUKJ010000058.1 GCA_016792665.1 Deltaproteobacteria bacterium
CGTTCGATGCTCGGCAGGCTCGCTTCGAGCGCCTTGGGCAAGGTGTGTACGAGTTGGTACTCAGCGATACCCATAGGGGTCGTGCTGTTGCGCAGCGCGTATTCGGCGAATACGCGGCTTCGCGTCTTGACGAGCAGCAAGCCCAGTGTCGGCCCGTCGTGTTCAGCACGGAGCTGCGTGTCGACGGCGCTCAGGTAGAAGTTGAGTTTGCCAGCGTGCTCGGGCTCGAACTCCCCCGCCTTCAGTTCGACCACGACGTAGCATCGCAAGCGAAGGTGGTAGAACAGTAGGTCGAGGTAGAAGTCGCGACCGTCGACCTCGATGTGGACCTGCCGACCGACGTACGCGAACCCGGCACCTAACTCCAGTAGGAACTGCGTGATGTGCGTGACCAGCGCGTTCTCGATTGCGCGCTCTTGGGCGTCCTGCCCCAGCCCGAGGAAGTCGAAGCGGTACGGATCCTTCAAGCTCTCGCGCGCGAGGTCTGACAGGGGGCTCGGCAGCGTGCGCTCGAAGTTGGTGAGGGCTTGGCCTGTTCGTGCGTGCGCAGCGGTCTCGATCTGCATGACGAGGACAGAACGCGACCAGCCGTGTGCGACGATTGCGTGGACGTACCAGTCGCGGGCGCCGTGGTCGTCCACCTTGTCGACAAGCGTGCAGAGGTGGAACCAAGGTACTTTGTGCAGCAGCTGCTGCACAACCTCCTCGTCGGGCCATGCCTCGGCGACGCGGCGCATGTACTTCAGGTTTCGCGGCGAGAAGCCGCGGACATCAGGGAAGGCGACCCGGAGATCGTGCGCGAGCCGATCCACGACCTTGGCCCCCCAACCTTCACGCTCCTGCCGGTCGAGAATGTCGCGACCGATCTGCCAGTATAGGCTAAGCAGTTCCTGGTTCACCGCCAGCGAGGCGCGGAGTTGGGCGGCTTGAACGCGTGCCATCACGTCGGCGAGCCAGGTTGTGTAGCCCTTCGGTGGCCGCGCGAGCGCGGCAGGCGTGGGCTTTGGAGTCGCGCGCTTGGTCATGTGCTGTGGCCTCCCGAGAACGCGCAGCGCAACGTACGGTCGACGAGTGCGAGCGAGTTCGAGATGTCGTTATCTCCGAAGGTCGTCCAAAGTCTACCGACTTTGTTCATGCGTTCGCCAGTGACCATCACACTCCAGCCCCCATGCCGTCCGGCCCCCGACTTGTACACCATTGAGCTCGCGTTGCGAACGCCGAGCAGTTCGTGGTGCACGCGTCTGCGCGCGTTGACCTTCCGTAGCATCTTGACCCGACAGTGAATTGTCGCGCGAGCGCGCGGCCGCGGCCACCCGGCCATCCTGTCGCCCCGAAGCCAATACTCAACGACTCGGACGGTCGCCGTTTCGGACGCTCCGTGAGCGCTGAGGCGAGATGAAAAACGCAGATTGTTTGTCGTGTCAGGAGATGTATCGGCCGTCGGGGCCCGCCGTCGAGCGCGTCCTGCAGCTCATCGCCTCCTGGTAAGCGTTCGCGGGCCTTCGAGGCTCGCGCTCGCATGGGGGCCTTCGGCTCGGTCGCAACCTCGATCTCGCCGAGCGCGTCGCCCGAGTCGCTCGCACGCCACCTCTCTCGCAGTGAAGTCATTTCACCCCGAGGTTGCTTCCGCGGACCTCTCTCCTCACGAAAGTATCCCGGTGGTGGCACCGCCGCCCACGGCGGCGCCACCCCCGCCAAGACCGACGCACATCGGTCCACACGCCGGCCCACCGAACACGGCTGGCTGCGGCTTTGACTGCCGCAGCCAGCTTCCCACTACCTCTCAAAGCGCCCGCGCTGGCGAACAAGCGGCTGGTACTGACCGGGCCTGGGCCCTCGGGCGCGGCGTAAGTGTTTAAATCCTAGAGCAAAAACTGTCGGCGCCGCGCCCGGTGCCCGATCGGCCCGGCAGCACAGCCGCCGAACGTTGTCGGGCGTGTGCACTCCTGACTGGTCCCCTCTCAGTGCGCCTTCGGCCCGTGGAGTCAACGCTGGTTCCGCCTTCCTCGCGCGCCGTGGCCGGCGCGCTTCGAAAGGCACCGACGCTAGCACGCCCGACAACTCACCCCGGCTCTCAATGTCGGCTCCAGCCAGGCTTTATCGCGCGTGTGCACTCGGACTGCTTACATGCCACGCGCCTACGACCCATGAAGTCGATGCTGGCCGAGCCTTCCTCGCTTCCCCGGCGGGGCACTTCGGAACGAAACAGCCGGTCCTGGGTCGAGCGCCAGGCCTTCGGCCAGCGGTACTTGGCTCGGCGATTACCCAATTCCACGTCGATGTCCTCTCGAGCTGGTGAGCCAGTCGCGACGAAGCAGTTGACGACCATCGAGTCATCGGATACCCGAGTTGTATGAGCAACGCCCTAAGAGCAGAATTAGAGAATCTCATTGTCAATGCCGTGCGGGTTGGACTCGTCAAGCTGAAACCAATTGTCGATTCTGATCGGCTTTGGTCGTGGCATTCGCCATGGCCTTCGATCTGGTACAGGCCCACGAGTGGCATGCCTTGGATCAGTGACTCTTCCTCGAAAAGCACCCCACTCGATCTCAGTGGCGCGTTCTTTGGACATGATTGCAAGCTTCCATGGAATTCGATTCCAGAGTTTGTCGCGCTTCGAAACTTTGTCCTCGCGAATTCGGAACTACGACGTCGTTTGCTTCCAAGTTTCCTGCGCGATCCGGAGTCTCCGAGCGCCAAGAGTGACAGCGATGAAAAGTACGCGAGTCTTGCGGACCTCCTCGCAACGAACCTGGCAAGTGATGTGCTGGACCGCTACGTCCACGTGACTGGCCAATGGACCTTTGACGTGGATGAAGTCCTGCGCGTCGCCGCGCCCAATCTGGCGGTCATCTTCGAACCCGAGCTCAAGTTGGATGTCTGCGTCCCTATCCTGTTCGTAAGGTTTGACTTCGACTCTGAATTGCTTGGAGAGCGTGCCGCAATCGAGAGGATCGAAGAGGACTATCAACTCGCTCGGGCTGGAAAGTACAAGTATGGACCAGGTGTGCACGAAAGCGTTCTTGGAGGGGCAACGCACTGGTTGGTGCTGAAGGACTTCGCCGTCCAGAACCCAGGCCGGTCAGATCTCTATGATATCTTCTCAGATGCGCGAGCCTACCCGATACCTGCGATCGATGCATTTTTCGCCGCGCTGCGTTTGGGCACAGGTGCCGATACTGGATATGCTCAACTCCTAGTGCGACCCCACAACTGGTGCCTTAGCCACAAGGCGATGCTCCCTCCTCTTGAGGGCACGTCGCTCCGCGCATATCCGTATTGGTTCGAAGACTTTCGCTGGCTTGCTGAAGATCTTCCTAGCGTTGGTGAAGAACAGGCTGCGGTCGTGCGGAGGATCTATTCGCGACTCTCGGAGAACTCTGAGCGTTCCATGAACGCGGCGGTACGGAGAATGAACCGGTGCTATCTTCGCGATGACGAAGATGACGCTGCGGTCGATGCGACAATAGGACTGGAAGCCCTGCTTGCGGATGATGAAAAGACCGAGCTGACCCACAAGTTGGCGCTTCGCGTCGCGGCGTTGCTGCAGCTTCTGCCCGACAATCAACTTTCCCCAAGCCAAGTCTTTCGGGATATCCGCGCCATTTACAAGCATCGCTCAGAAATTGTGCATGGCGAGAAGCGAGTAGAAAAGACACGCATGATTTCACTGCCTGATAGGAGCACTCAGCCCGCAAGTGCGCTTGCGCTCAAGTATCTGCGCTCAGTAGTTGAAGTACTACTGGAACACCCCCAGTATTTGAAGCCGGCAGCAATCGATGAACTCATTCTCGCGAAGCTCCGGTCGAATTGAGGAGTCTTCGCCCTGGTGACTCCTGGTTGCATTCAAGGGGACAAATCCGGCTGGGCGCGCCCTGCACCCCTCGGACGCTTGGCAATACCGCGATTGTCACGACCCGAAGAGCCACGCGTTCCAGCCGCGCCGCTAGCCCTGCCGGGCAGTCTACCGTCCGCCCCGGAGTTTCCGGTGCATTCGCCTCACTGTCGGCTCAGGTCCCACCTCAGCAAGCGATCCGGCAGGAAGGGCGACCTCACAAAATGCCCGCCCCATTGCTGAAAGAACAAAGCGCGGATCCCGACTTAGACTCTCAAATGCATCGGCCGTCGCTTCCACCACCGTCTCCGCAGTACGTTCCACGTCCGCACTACCGACGAAAGCCGACCTCAATCCCGACGGTCTCCCGAGTTCTGCTGGTACCGGCGTACGATGGACAATTCCGAGCCGTTGCAAGTTGTCGAGTGAGATCCTCACAGCGGACTCGACATCCTCGGTGGCCTCGACGCGCGAAACGAGTTCGCTTATGGTGGCCGCCTGTGGCGACGACGCCAAGGCCTTCAGGACGTACGCGTCGGTACTCTCAAGTCCTACAATTAGGTCTGCGAAGTTGGCCCTAACGCCCTTGAGGTGTCTCCCATCACACCCAGACGCGAGCAGTTGCGCAAAGAGTTCCTGCAGGTCTGGCTCGTCTCCGATCGACTTTGAAGCGCCTTCGAAGACCCGATGCACCAAGCGCGGCTCGGGTTCCCTCAGATCCTCTTGTGGTATCTCGCTCGCCTTCCGCTTGAAGGCCTGAACCACGCCGGTCAATCCGCGTGCGGCCACATCCACGATAGCACCCGGAAGGAGGAGCGGCTTGGTCACCAATTCAGCTAGCGCTAGGACATTCTTTACAACGGGTCGGGCATCCTCATACAAAGCCATCGGCACAGAAGACTGAATCGAGTCGTTGCCAATCTGCAGTTCTCCTGCTGGAGCTTGCGGTTTCCCCTCTTCAGACTCACGTGGCTGTCCTCCAGACGTACTCATGGTCGTACGATAGCACCCGTCTCGCCGTGCTCCAAGTGAGTTGGTGGAATGCCCAGTCCGCCTGGACTTCATGTGCTCTCAAAGCAGGGCTTCGCCAACAACAGCGGGCTGCGTTCGGCAACGCCGTCCGCAGCCTTCGGCGCAACCTCTCACAGGGGGCTCGCCAGACAACAGCGGGCTGCGTTCGGCCTGCGCCGCCCGCAGCCTTCACTGCTACCCCTCGCAGGGCCTCGCCCGACAACAAGCGGCTCTAGCTGACAAAGCCTAATCGCTGCGGGCCCTTCGGGCCCTCCGCGATTGAACGGCTTTGCAGCTAAGCCGCCGAACGTTGTCTGGCCCGTGCAGTCGAACCTGGGCGGCACTCAACGCAGCCACCTACCGGCCTCATCCGGCTTTCCGACCGCGCCTCGGCCGGCGCGTTCGGAAAGCCCTCCACGCTTCCCTGACCACGCGTTTTCCGACCGCGCCTCGGCCGGCGCGTTCGGAAATCTCACGCTCCCGTAGCCACACGCCCTCTCGCACCCCTCAACCGCTCCGCGTTGGCCTCCTTCGTTCAGCGACGGTACACCGCCGGGTCGATACGATGTCGGCGCAAGACTCGGTGCAGCGACTCGCGCGCAATTCCGGCTCGAGCCGCAGCTTCCGAGACATTGCCACGCGTATCTTCCAGCAATGCCCCGAAGTAGCGTCGGGCCAGTTTTCGCTCATAGCGCCGGCTGCAGTCGCCCCAGTTCATCGCAATCAGCTTTGCCCGCGAGGCCGGATCCCTCTTCTTGGAAAGTGACAGATCGCGTCGCTCGACGAGCTCGCCCTCGGCGATTGCCGCCGCGCGCTCGACGACGTTCTGGAGCTCACGCACGTTGCCCGGCCACCGATATGCGAGCAGCGCGCGCAACGCCTCGGGTCGGAATCCCAGCGGCCCCGTGCCCCCAGCGCGCTGCCGCGCCTGCGCCAGAAAGTGCTCCGCCAGAAGCGGCAAATCGGCTTTCCTCCGCCGTAGCGGTGGCAAATGCAGCGGGAACACCGCCAGTCGAAAGTAGAGGTCTTCCCGAAATCGGCCGGCCGCTACCGCGTCGACGAGCTTGCGGTTCGTCGCGGCGATGACGCGAGCCTCGAGTGGCGTTACGCGCGTGTCGCCGACCCGACGCAGCTCGTGCTCCTGCAGTACACGGTTGAGCTTGACCTGCAGCGCGAGCGGTAGCTCCCCGATTTCGTCGAGGAAGACCGTGCCGCGCCCGGCTTCCTCGAAGAGGCCACGCTTGTCGCCTGTCGCGCCTGAGAAGGCCCCGCGGGCGTGACCGAACAGCTCGCTCTCGATGAGCTCCGCAGGCAAGGCACCGCAATTGATCGCCACGAACGGCTCGAGTCGCCGCGGCCCACGGCGGTGAATCGCTCGCGCGGCAAGCTCCTTGCCGGTGCCCGATTCGCCTTCGATGAGCACGGTGAGCCCGCTCTTCGCGGCCTTTTCGAGGAGCGGCAGAACCCGGCCCATCGCGGGCGATGTACCGATGATGCCTTCGAATGAGTCGGGCGGCCCCTGACGCTCGGCGAGCGCGCGCTCGAGCCGGTCGGCGCGGTCGCGCAACGCCTTGCGCTCGACCGCGCGCCCCACCTTTAAGAGCGCATCGTCGTGCTCGAATGGCTTGGGCAGGTAATCGAACGCACCGGCTCGGATCGCGTCGACTGCGTTCTTGATCGTAGCGAACCCGGTCATCAGGATCACCTCGATGTGCGGGTCGATGGCGTGCGCCGCCCGCAGCACCTCGAGCCCGTCAGCCCCCGGCATCCTGATGTCCGATACGACCACATCAAAGCGCTCGCTGCGCAAGAGCGCAATCGCCTGGCTCCCATTGGCCGCGACTACGACATCGTAGCTCTCGCCGAGCACGCGGGTCATCAGCTCGCGCAATGACTCCTTGTCATCGGCGACAAGGATACGTGGGCGTTCGCTCATCGGATACCCCCCGTGTCCACCGCGGCACCCGCCCGCAGCCGGAATCGGAAGCGCGCGCCGCGCCCTCCCGGGCCGGACGTGGCGACGAGCTCGGCGCCATGTCGGCGCACGATGGCGCGCGAGACCGCGAGGCCGAGGCCCATACCATCGGACTTCGACGAGAAGAATGGCTCGAACAACATCGCCGGATCGACCCCGGGTGGCAGCCCAGGTCCATCGTCGCTCACGGTGATGGTGATGCCGGTCGCGTCGCCGGCGATCGCCACCACCACCGCACCGCCCGTCTCGGTCCCGTTCTTCATCAGGTTCCAAAGGACCTGGCGCAGCTTGGGCAGATCCGCCTCCACTCGACATGTGCCGCCGATCTCGAGGCCCGCTTCCGCCATACCGGCGGCGACGAACGATTCGTTGATACCTGCAACGAGCTCGCCGATCGCCGCGACGTCGACGGGCTCCAGGTCGAGGACCGCGGGGCGTGAGAGCTCCAACAGACCCGTGACGATGTCGCGACAGCGCTCCGTCTCGCGCACGATGCGCAGCGCGTCGGAGCGCGCCTCTGGAACGCGTTCGATGAACCGCGCGAATCCCAGGATCGCGGCCAGCGGATTGTTCACCTCGTGCGCGACGCTCGCCGCCAGGCGACCCACCGACGCCAAGGTCTCGGCCTCGACGAGCCGCGCTTGATGCCGCGTGAGATCCGCCGCCATCGTGTTCATCTGTCGCCCCAGCGCCGTCAGCTCGTCCTGCGGCCCATCCGCCGGCGTCGCGATCCGGTGCCCGAGGTCGCCGTGCGCAAAGCGCTGAGCCCCATGCGCCAGCGACGCGAGCCTCGGTCCGAAGGCTCGCGCCGTCCGCCACACGATGAGCCCGCCAACGCCGATGGCGAGCAACGCCAGCGCCACGAGGCCGGCTCGCGTCGCGGCCGCCGCGCTCTCGGCGCGCGCGCGTGCATCCTGCGTCCGGCCCCGCAGCGCCAATGTCAGCGCGTCGACCGTGTGCGTAATCCGATCGATCGCCGCGAGCGCGGTCTCATGGGGCGCGACGAGCGCGTCGCGCGATCCGCCGATCGCGGGTACCACCGCTTCGCGAAACGTCTCGTCGATGATCGCGACATCCGCCCGCAAGCGAGCCAAGGCCGCCTGGCCCTCAGCGTTCGCGTCGGCCGCCAGCAATCCCTCGAGCTCCAGCAGCAGGTTCTTCGTGTCGCCGACGCTCTCACCGTAGTGATCGAGGTGCGAACGATCGTTGAGGATAATCGAGTGCGCCTGATGCGCGTAAACGTCTCGAACCGCCAACGACAGCTCGAGCGCCGTCGTGATGTTCCCGTCGGTGGCAATCACCTCGGCCAGCCGCGCCGACGCCAAGGACTGCGCGAGGAGCCCGGCCGCGGCCGCGAAAAGCACCATCCCCATGAGGATCAACGTGGCAACGGTCATACGCCGACGGAGCATTAGCAGCCTCTGGCATCACAACAAGTCAAGATGACACGACGCATTGCGACTAGCCTACGCGCCCCTCTCGCCGCGCTCGAGCCGCGCCCGGCGCAACCGCAGCGCGTTGCCGATCACCGAGACGGACGAAAGGCTCATCGCGAGGCTCGCGATCATCGGCGACAGCACGAGCCCGGTTGCCGGGTACAGCACGCCCGCCGCGATCGGCACGCCGAGCGCGTTGTACACGAACGCGAAGAACAGGTTCTGACGGATGTTCTTGAGCGTCGCCCGCGAGAGTCGGCGCGCACGCACGATGCCGCGCAGATCGCCTTGCACGAGCGTGATGCCCGCGCTCTCGATGGCGACGTCGGTGCCCGTGCCCATCGCGATCCCGACCTCGGCTGCCGCCAGCGCCGGCGCGTCGTTCACGCCGTCACCCGCCATCGCGACCCGGCGCCCCTCGCCACGCATTCGCTCGACCACCGCCTGCTTGTCGGCCGGCAGCACATCGGCCACCACCTCGTCGATCCCGAGCGCCGCCGCCACCGCATCGGCAGTCCGGCGCGCGTCGCCGGTCAGCATCACGACCCGAACGCCTTCCGCGCGCAGCTCCGACAGCGCCTGCGCCGTGGTCGGCTTGATCGGATCCGCCACCCCCAGGATCGCGGCCACACGCGCGCCCACTCCGTCGCCCAGCGCGACGGCAAACACCACCGTCTCGCCGCGCGCGCCCGCCGCCTCGACACGGGCCGCCAGGTCCGGCGCGACCGTGGCACCGAGCTCGGCGACGAGCCGCGCGTTTCCGATCGCGAGCTCGCGCGTGCCGTTCGCGCCCGCCACCAGCCCGCGCACGCCGCGACCGGTCAGCGACTCGAAGCCCGATACCGTGTAGCGCTCCGCCCCCCGCGCCTCGGCGCCCTCGACGATCGCCCGTGCCAGCGGGTGCTCCGAAGCCCGCTCCAGCGCGGCGACCTCCGCCAGCAGCGTGAGCTCGTCTGCTCCGGCCGTCGCCTCGATGCGCACGAGCGCCGGCCGTCCTTCGGTCAGCGTGCCGGTCTTGTCGACGACCAGCGTGTCGACCCCGGCGAGCCGCTCGAGCGCCTCGGCGTTCTTCACCAACACGCCCGCTGTCGCGCCGCGCCCGACCGCGACCATGATCGAGATCGGCGTCGCCAGCCCGAGCGCGCACGGGCACGCGATGATGAGCACCGCGACCGCGTTGACGAGCGCGTGCGAGAGCGCCGGCTCGGGCCCGAGTGCGAGCCACACCACGAACGACCCGAGCGCGATGACGATCACCGCCGGCACGAACCAGGCCGAGACGCTGTCTGCGAGACGCTGGATCTGCGCCTTGCTGCGCTGCGCCGCGGCCACCATCGCGACGATCTGAGCGAGCAACGTGTCGCCGCCGACCTTCTCCGCGCGCATCACCAGGGCGCCGGTGCCGTTGATTGTCGCCCCGGTCACCGGGTCTCCGGGCGCCTTCGCCACCGGCATCGGCTCGCCCGTCAGCATCGATTCGTCGACCCGCGAGCCGCCTTCGATCACCACGCCGTCGACCGGGATCTTCTCACCCGGACGAACGCGCAGGCGGTCGCCGACCAGCACCGACGCGAGCGGCACGTCGTTCTCGCCGCCGTCGTCGTCGATCCGTCGCGCGGTCTTGGGCGCGAGCCCCAAGAGCGCCTTGATCGCCGACGAGGTGCGGCTGCGCGCGCGCAGCTCGAGCACCTGCCCGAGCAGGACCAGCGTCGTGATGACCGCGGCAGCCTCGAAGTAGATCGGCGGAAACCCGCCGTGGCCGCGATACGTCGGTGGGATCGCCTCGGGGGCGAGGTAGTGGAGCACGCTCACGACCACGCTGAAGCCCCACGCCACGGCAAGCCCGAGCGCGATCAGCGTGAACATGTTGAGGCGCAGCGTGCGCACCGAGGTCCAGCCGCGCGCGAAGAACGGCGCTCCACCCCACAGCACGACGATGGTCCCGAGCACGAGCTGCACGAACAACACGATATCGACCGGCACGAGGTGCGCGATGCCGCCGGGGAGCAGATCGAGCATCGCGAGCACGAAGACCGGAATCGTCAGCGCCGTGCACCACCAGAGGCGCCGCGACATGTCGCGCAGCTCTTGATCCTCCTGGTCGTCATCGAGCGACGGCATCATCGGCTCGAGCGCCATGCCGCAGATCGGACAGCTGCCGGGCCCGTCCTTCACGATCTCCGGGTGCATCGGACAGGTCCAGCGCGCAGGCGTGCTCGCCGGCTTCACCGCCGATGGGGCCACGACGGTCCCGCTCGGTGCCGCGGGCAAGGCGAGGCTCGCGGTCGGTCCTGCGGGCTCGGGGCCGCTCGCGGATGAAAGGTAGCGCCCCGGATCGGCTTCGAACTTCGACTTGCACCCAGGGCTGCAGAACCAGAACGTCCGACCGGCGTGCGTGCTGCTCCCGCCCTTCGCCTGTTCCGGCACGACCATCATCCCGCAGACCGGGTCCTTCACCCGGACGGGCTCGCTCATCGTGGACGCTCCTCCCGACGCCGCCGGCCCATGATGATGATGGTCGTACGAAGCCATCAGCGCACCACCAGCGCGCCCTTGTACATGCCCATGCCGCACGTGAAAGCGATGCGCTCGCCCACCTTCGCCTCCACCTGGATCGCGACGACGATTCCGAGCGGCAGGTCCTTTTCGATGCCGAGCGCCGGAAAGACGACCCGCTCACCGCACCCGACTTCACTCGTGCGCTTGAACAGCAGCTTCACCTTGCCGGGCTTCGCGACCTCGACCACCGACGGTGTGTAGCCGTTCTTGTCGACCGTCACCTCGATCTCCACCGGCGCTGGCGCGGGTGCGTGCTCGCCCTCGTGAGCGAGGACTTGCCCCGCGAGCGCGAGCGGTAGACCGGTACCGATGAAGAAGAGCGCGGCGAACGAGGTGAACCGATTGCGATGACCCATGATGTGTCTCCTTGACTTGGCTTCCACTACTTGGCTTCCAGCGTCCAGTCCGTCGTGATGACCTTGCCACCTCGCTGGAACTGCCCCCACAACTTGTAGAGACCAGCTTTCGGCAGGGCCGCGTGCAGCTCGACCTTCGGTCCGCCGCGGCTGTCGGGTCCGACCTCGGGTCCGCGCGGATGCGCGTGCGCCATCGAGGTCAGGTCCTGGTGCAGGATGAAGAGGTGCGCCATCGCGCCCAGGTAGGGCTGCAAGTCGGTCACCGGCGCACCCGTCGCCGCGTCTTCGAGGGTATACGCAATCAGGGCATCACCGGCGCCGAGCGTTGCCGGCGTCGTCGCGATCGTCACCTTCAGCCCGTCGAAGGTCTTGGTCATGGCCGTGTCGGCAACCAATTCTTTCGCAGCCGGCGAGGTCCCGGGCACCACCAGCGTCGACATCGTCACGGTCGAGCCGAGCGCCGTCGACTTGAAGTCCGAGTAGAGCCGGTAGTTGCCGGGGGTGGGGAAGGTGAACGGCAGGGTCCACGTGCCCTTCGCCGCGTCGGCGATCTCCGGATGCTCGTGGGCGAAGAACGACATGTCCTCGCTCACAATGAAGAAGTGGAGCTTCTTCTCGTGCGTGACCTCGAAGTCGGTCACGGGACCGTGCGGCTCCTTGCGATCGAACTGGATGTGCAGCGTGGTCGGCTGACCGGCCACGAGGTTCTCCCCATGCACGTGTCCCTCGACCGCGTCGCTCAGCTTCATCGCCGGCATGTCCGCGCCACCGCCGTGCGCGTGATCGGGCGCGGCCGCGCCCATCCCTTTGGTGCGGGTCCCGCTGCCCTCGAAGCGCGCGGACTGCGCCTCACCCTTGATGCTCACGTTGACGACCGCCTTCCACGCGCCATCGAGCACCACATTCGCGTGAAGGTGGTTGCCCATCGGCTCGAGCACGACTTCGACCGGCTCCTTACCTTCGGCTGCGAAAGTCAGCTTGCCCGAGATCCCCTCGAGCGGCAGCTCCTTCTCCTCGCCGTCGAGCGGGAAGAAGAGGAGCCCGACCTTGGTCGGCACCGCTTCGATGTGATAGGCGCCGATCGTCTGCACCTCGCCGCCGTGCGGCGACTTGTGCGCGTGCGCCCCGGCGGCATCTCCGCCGCCGTGCTCGTGAGGCGGCTGTCCCTTGTCGTCATGCCCTGCGCCGCCGTGCTCGTGCGGGGGCTGCCCCTTGTCGTCATGGTCGGCGCCGCCGTGCTCGTGAGGGGGCTGCCCCTTGTCGTCGTGTGGCGCCACCTTGGGCGCGTCGGCTATCGCCGGGGGCGCGGGGTCCTTCTTGCCGCACGCCGCGGCGCCGAGCAGGGTGAAGGCGATGAGGGCATTACGCATGATCCAATCCTTGTTGAGCTTGCCCGGGTACGAGCCGGGCCGGAGGAGACGAGGCGGGCGCCAGCGGGTCGCTGTCGTTCGCGGTGCGTGCGGCGCTCGACCGCTCGCCGAAGAGCCAGAAGGCTGCCGGGGTGACGAGCAGATCGAGCAGCGTCGAGCTGATGAGGCCGCCGAGGATGACGACCGCGACCGGGTAGAGGATCTCCTTGCCCGGCGCGTCGCTCGACATGACCAGCGGGATGAGCCCGAGACCCGCGGTGAGCGCCGTCATGAGCACCGGCACGAGGCGCTCGAGGGAGCCTTGCACCACCAGCTCGCGCGAGAACGCGTGCCCCTCGTAGCGCATCAGGTGGATGTAGTGGTCGATCATCATGATGGTGTTGCGCGACGCGATGCCGCACAGCGTGATGAAGCCGACGAGCGTCGCGACCGACATCGGCAGGCCGGCGATCGCCAGCGCCGCGACGCTGCCGATGAGCGCGAGCGGGATGTTCACGAGGACCTGCATGACCAGGACGAGCGAGCGGAAGTGCACGTAGAGGACCAGCACCATGCCCGCCAGCGACAGAAGGGACAGCAGCGCGATGAGCCGGCTCGCCGACTCCTGGCTCTGGAACTGCCCCTCGAAGGCGACGCGCATCCCTGACGGCAGCGCGATCGCGCCGATCTTCACCTTCAGCTCGCTCACCGCGGAGCCGAGGTCGGTGCCCTCGACGTTGCCGAAGACGACGATGCGGCGCTGCCCGTCGTCGTGCTGGATCATATTCGGGCCGCGGTCGACGCTCACGTCGGCGAGCTCGCGGATCGCCACGCGGGCCCCGCTCGGGGTCACCATCAAGGTGTCGGCGATCGGACCGACGTCGGCCCGGGCGGCGTCGTCGACGCGCACCCACATGCCGATGCTGCGGTCGGCGCTGACGAGCTGACCGACGACCTCGCCGTCGAGCGCCGCCTCGAGCGACTCCGCCAGCGCGCCCGGTTGGAAGCCGTAGCGTGCGATCTCCTCGGCGCGCGCGCGGATCCGGACCTGCGGCACCAGCACCTGCTTCTCGGTCTGCAGGTCCACCATGCCCGGCACCGTCCGCGCCGCCTCCTCGATGCGGCCGGCGTACTCGCGCAGGTCGCCGAGATCCTTGCCGTAGAGCTTGATCGCGATCTGTGCGCGCACCCCGGACAAGAGGTGGTCCAGGCGATGAGAGATGGGCTGGCCGATGTTGACCACGACCCCGGGAAGCGACGAGAGCCGCGACCTCATGTCGGCCAACACCTCGGAGCGCTCGCGCGGCTCGCCCAGCCCGTGCTCCGCCATCTCCTCGACCGCCCGGAAGTCGACGTCGATCTCGGTGTAGTGCACCCCCTCGGCGTGCTCGTCCTGCTCGGCGCGCCCGGTGCGGCGTCCGACCGACCGGACCTCTGGGATCGCCAGGAGCATCTTCTCGGCGGCCCGCCCGAGCGTGTTGGATGTCGATAGCGCCGTGCCCGGGGTGGCGAGGAGGTTGATGGTCGCCGTGCCTTCGTTGAACGGCGGCAGGAACTCGCGACCGAAGAACGGCACCGCGCCGATCGCCACGACGACCAGCACCGCGGCGCCGCCGAGCGTCGTCGCCGGGTGCGACAGCGTCAGCGCCAGAACGCGGCGCTGAACGCGCTTGAGGGCGCGCACCAGCAGGCCGTCCTGCGCGTGCGCCGTCGCCTTCGCCCGCGGCAGGAGCACACTGCACAAGGCGGGAGTCACCGTCACCGACACGACGAGCGACGCCAGGATCGAGACGATGTAGGCGACCCCGAGCGGCGCGAACAGGCGACCCTCGATGCCGGACAGCGCGAACAGCGGCACGAACACCAGCACGACGATCATCGTCGCGAACACGATCGAGCCGCGCACCTCGTTCGACGCCTCCCAGATCACGCGCAGCATCGGCTCGGGTGAGCCCTTCGCCCGGTTCTCCCGGATGCGACGGAAGACGTTCTCGACGTCGACGATGGCGTCGTCGACGAGCTCGCCGATCGCGACCGCGATCCCCCCGAGCGTCATCGTGTTCACCGACAGATCGAACGCGTCGAACACGATGAAGGTCATCGCCAACGACAGCGGAATCGCGGTCAGGGTGATGAACGTCGTGCGCAGGCTCTGCAGGAAGAGGAACAACACGATGACGACGAGGATCGCGCCGTCGCGTAGCGCTTCGACCACGTTCTCGGTCGAGGCCTCGATGAAGCTCGACTGCCGGAACAGGGTGGTCAGCGTCACGTCCGCCGGCAGGCTCGTGTCGAGCTCGGCCAGCGCTTCGTCGACCGCGTGCGTGAGATCGATCGTGCTCGCGCCCGGCTGCTTCTGGATCGAGAGCACGACGGCGGGCTGCGCGTTCACGCCCGCGTCGCCGCGCTTCACCCCCGGCCCGAGCGACAGATCCGCCACCATGCCGAGCGTGACCGCCACACCCTCGCGGGTGGCGATCACCGTCTCGGCGATGCGCGTGATGTCGGTCGTGCGCGCGATGTTGCGCACGAGGTACTCCTGGTTCTGCCGGTCGAGGAACCCGCCGGTGGTGTTGGCTTGCGCGAGGCCTGTCGCCGCCGCCACCTCCTCGAACGAGACCCCGAACTGCGCGAGCTTCATCGGGTCGACGCGCACCCGGAGCTGCCGGAGCCCGCCGCCGAGCACCATCACTTGGGCCACCCCGCGCACCGCGAGCAGGCGGCGCCGCACGTCGAAGTCGGCCAGCGCCCTGAGCTCGGACGGCTCGGTCGCGCCGCCCTCGGAGGTCATGCCGACGAGCATGATCTCGCCCATGATCGAGGACACCGGCGCGAGCTCCGGCTCCACCCCGGGCGGCAGCTCGTTGTCGATCGCGCGCAGGCGCTCGCCGATCTGCTGTCGGTTGAGCCACACATCCGTGCCCCAGGCGAACTCGACCCACACGATCGAGAGCCCGATCCCCGACGACGAGCGCACTCGGTCGACGCCCGGTGCCCCGTTCATCGCGGTCTCGATCGGCCGCGTCACGCCGAGCTCGACCTCCTCCGGCGAGAGCCCACCCGCCTCGGTCATGATGGTCACGGTCGGGCGGTTGAGGTCCGGGAACACATCGACGGGCAGGCCCACCGCCGTGAACGCCCCGTAGCCCATCAGGATCAGCGCGCCGGCGAGCACCAGCACGCGGTTCTTCAGGGCGAAGCGGATCGCGGCGGCGAGCATCAGCGCGCCTCGACCGGAGCGGGCGCGGCGCCGCGCAGAAACGGCGAGCCCGCGACGACGACCAGCGCGCCCTGGCGGATATCCCCTCGGACCTCGACGAAGCCCCCCTCGCGCCGACCGAGAGCGACGGGCCGCGCTGCGAACACCTCGGCGCGCGTCTTGAGCCACAATGACGGCACGCCGTCGAGCTCGACGATGGCGCCGACCGGGACGGCGAGCACGTCGTGCGAGTCGCCGAGCGGCAGGTCGACCCGCACGAACTGATTGACGCGCACGGACGGGGTGCCCGCTGCCGCGTCGGTCGCGCCGTCGAGCGCGTAGATCACGTCGACCGTTCGGGTCACCGGGTCGACTGTCGGGCTCATCGCGATCGGCGTCGCGCTCACGCCCTCGGGCGGCAGATCATCGCCCATCACGAGGGCGCTCGCCGTGCGGTCGATGCGCCGGAGATCCGCCTCGAACACCTTGGCTGCAACCCAAGGGCGAGCGAGGTCGACGATCTCGAAGAGCACGGTCCCCGCCTCGACGGTACCACCCGGCGTGACGCTCATCGTGCCGATGATGCCGTCGATCGGCGCCGTGATCTGCAGCGCGGTCGCGCCACCGCCGAGCGTGAGCGCGTCCACGGCGGCGCGGGCGCCTCTGAGCTCGGCGTCGGCGCGCCCGATCGCCGCCTCGAGGTCGGTCAGCTCCTGCGCCGCGACGAGGCTGGCGATATTGCGCTTCCTCCGCAAGTCGAGCCGGAGCGCGCGTAGCGTAGCGGCCGCCCCGTCCCGCTGAGCGGCGGCGCGCGCCCGCTCGGCGGCGAGCCCTGCGCGATCGGCGGCGATCGGCAGCTCGGCCAGGACCGCCACGACCTGTCCGCGCTTCACGGCTTCGCCGAGGCGGGGAAAGCCGCCGTCCGGCGCCGCTTCGAGCCGGCCGGTGAACGGCGCGACGAGCGTCGTACGGGCCCCCGGCGGCAGTGTGACGGTGCCGGCGACACGGCGGCGCTCGGTCAGCGTGCGTCGTGACGCGTCGAGCGTCCGGACTTCGAGCAGGAACTGCACGTCCTTGGGCAGACGCACGGCGTTGCCGGCCGACGCGACAGGGGGTGGCGTCGGCGCGCCGTGGTCCTCGCCGCCGTGCGCGCCGGCGTGGCGATCGACGGCGATGACGACCAGCACGCCGCCGAGCAGGATCGCCGTCGCCGCGAGCTTGGCCGATCGCTCGACCTCTGAAGTCGTCTTCGCGCGCCGCGCGCGCCGCCCCGCGAGGTAGCCGAGCGCCGCGAGCACGGCCGCGAGCACGAGCGCGAGCACGAGCCAGAGGAGCGGCACGCCACCGCCCTTGCCCGCGTCGCGGACGGCGATCGGAGCGGGCTCGGACACGGCGGACGCCAGCGTCAGCTCGGTCGTCAAGAGGTCGACGCCCGCCTGCCCGCGCACCGTCGCCGTCACGGTGTAGCGTCCGAGCGTTGCGGCCGTAGCGGTGAACCGATACTGGCCCGGCGAAAGCGCCGTGCCTTCGAGCGTCAGCGTCTCCGGCCCGGACAGCGCGAGCTTCAGCTCGCCCGCCACCGGGGCATTGGTGAGCGCGTCCGCCACGAAGGCCTCGATCACGAACGGCCGGCCGACGACCACCGGCCCCCAGCGCAAGAGCAGCTCGTACATGCCACGCGTCTCGGCCGTCGTCAGGCCCGCTCCGCCCGTCGCCGAGGGTGCCGCGGCGGCCGCCTCCCCGTGGTCCTCACCCCCGTGCGCGCTCGCGGGCCCCTGCCCGAGCGCGCTCAGCCCGAGCGCCGCAACCAGAGTCACTGCTGCGGCCCGCGCCATGATCACGGAGCCTCGACGGTGAGCTCGCCCATCATGCCGCGCTCGGCGTGCTCGAGGATGTGGCAGTGGAACATCCACGTGCCCGGGTGGTCCTCGAGCCGCACGCGAAACGTCGTCATCGTCATGGCGGGCACGTTGATCGTGTCGCGCCACGCGCGGTCGCCGTCCACCTGGAAGCGAAAGCCGTGCAGGTGGAAGGGGTGATCCATCATGCTCATGTTGTGGATGGTCCAGGCCTCGACGGCTCCGAGCTGCGCCGTGAACTTCTCGCCGTCGGGGAAGACCTTGCCGTTGATGCTGAACACCGGGCCGCCATCACCGGCCCCTGCGCCGTGCCCGCCATGTCCGGCGTCGGCGTCGGCCATGCCGGTACCGTCGGTCTCGGCGAGCATGAGCATGCGCGTCACCTCGGCGGCGGGGAGCGTCGGCACCGTGCCGAGCTGGGCGGGTAGCGTCGGCGTCACATGGACCATGCCCCCCGAGAAGCGCAGGTCGAACAGCGCCGCATCGGGCGCGTCGCCGGTGCCGTGACCGCGATCGTAGCGGAGCGTCTTCCAGGTGAGGCTGCCCGAGCTCGTGTGCGACGTCGAGATCACGACATCGGCGCGCTCGCCGGGCACGAGGAGCAGGGTCTGATGCTGGCGTGGCGCCTCGATGAGCCCGCCGTCGGTGCCGATCTGCACGAGGGGCTTGCCGGGCAGCTCGAGCTTGAAGTAGCGCGCGTTGGAGGCATTGACGAAGCGGAAGCGATGGAGGCCGCCGGGGGCCACGGGCGCGATCGGATGCGCGCGCCCGTTGACGAGGAGGAGGTTGCCCTGGCGCCCGGTCATCGCCTGGTCGACCGAGAAGGGCGCGAGCTGGAAGCCGTCATCGACCAGCACGTCGTCGAGCACCACGACGCGGTCGCTCGTCGTCGCCGGCTCGTCGTTGCCGCGTACGACGAACGCGCCATAGAGGCCGCGCTCGACCTGCTCGTCGCTGCGGATGTGCGGGTGGTACCAGAAGGTGCCGGCGTCGGGCACGACGAACTCGTAGGTGAACGTTGCGCCCGGCTGAACCGGCGCCTGCATCGCGGCGACTCCGTCCATCGCGGCCGGGACGCGGATCCCGTGCCAGTGGATGGTCGTCGCCTCGGGCAGCGAGTTGGTGAAGCGAACGCGCACCGTGTCTCCGGCGTGCGCCTCGATCCGCGGGCCCGGGAGCTGCCCGTTGTAGGTCCACATCCGCGTGGCCGCGTGGCCGGCCACGAGCACGATGTCGGCCTCGCGCGCTTCGAGCTCGACCTCGACGACGTGGTCCGCGGGATCGAGGTCGGTTGCCTTGGTCGTCTCGAACGGCCCTTCGCTCGCGGGCACTTCGATCACCGCGGGCACCATGGACATGCCGTCGTGGTCCATCGCGTCGGTGCCGACCATGTCATGCTCCGTCATGTCGTGAGCCAACACGTCGTCGGCCGGCGCATCGTGATCCATGCCGTCGTGGTCCACGACCTCGGTGCTCGGGCCATCGTGGTCCATGGCGTCCATCGGCATCGCATCGGCGCCGTGGTGACCGTCGACCGGCGCGGCGCCATCACATCCAAAGCACAGCACCAACGACGTCAGACCGAGCGCGACAGCGGCACACGAGCTCATAGACTCCCCTTTGCGGACGACCGAACCACCGCGTCTCGCGTTGGCGCGGGTGACTCAGCACTTTTGATGCCAAGATGACAATGGTCCCAAAGGGCGGTGTCCGGCCGTCTTCGCACCGAGCCCTCGGGTGCGACGGGCCTCTTCGGTCACAACGGGTGTGACGCGAGGGTCACGCCGGGTCCGGCCGGGGGCCGGATTGACGGCACCGGAGACGCGCGGCAAGAAGAGGGTCCCCCCAGGAATCGGCCGACGTGGCGAGCGCTGCGTCGGCCCCGCGCCTACGAAGCAGGTCAATCAACAAGGGGCACCCATGCCAGCGATCGCCGCCGATATCATCCCCGTCTCCCAGGTCACCATCGCGCCCATCACCGACGATGAGCGCGCCAACAACATGGCGGCCCTCATGCCGCTCCTCGATCGCCATGCGACCGACGTCGACCGCGTGCCGCGGCCGAATCTCGCCGACATCTCCGAGATCCTCCTGAAGGCGCACGCGCACGCCACCTCGTCGGGGCCGGCGGCGCGCTGGGCGGGGCTCCAGGCTGATCAATTCGATCCGACCCTCATCGGCGCGCTGCGCACGTTCGGGGTCGCCGGTCGCGTCGTGATGGCGGCGCTCGCCAGCAGCGATGACCAGGATACGCGCGCCAAATTGCCGCTGGCGCTGGTGCAGAAGGCGAGCGCCCACAAGGCACGCGTCCAGCGCTACCTGGAGTACCACCTCGACGACCAGCCCATCGCCAAGCGAGAGCTCGATGGGATCCGTGCCGGCACGGGCTATCTGGATCTGGAGTCGGATCTTCGCCGCCTGGCCGTCTTGATCGGCGCGCACGCGACCCTGGTCGCGACCGATCGAACCTATGTCGCGAGCGACGCCGCCGAGTGCGTCAAGCTCGCGGACGCGATCGCCGCCGAGCTGGCGAGCACCACGACCTCACCCACGGCCTGGGTCGACCGTCTCTGGTCGGCCATTCGCCGGGTGTACGCCGATGAGGTGCGCCCCACGGCCGAGTGGCTGTTCCGCAGGACGCCGAGCGAGCTGGCGTTCTACCCGTCGATCTTCGTCGGCTTCGGTCGTCCGCGCGGCAGTCCTGCCGCCGAGACGGAGGAGAGCACGACGCCGCCCCCGACTCCGCCGGCCACTCCGACTCCGCCGGCGCCGCCGGCCTGATCCCCGCGCGTAGAGCACTTACGAAGTGGCTGCACGATGTCGCGGGACGCGCGCGGCCACTTCGTAAAGCGCCGCGCGGCTGGTAGAGCATCGCGCACGAGACTTTCCAAACCGCCGCATGCTCGCGCCCGAACCGTGAAGTCAGTATCGAAAACGCGAACCGACGCATCGAGACTCGTGACCTTCGTTTTCGATGTCGATTCGCGCCGCTGATGCGAGCGAACGGCGCTTTCGCTTATCGCTCACTCGAGGTCAGCTACCTGCGCGAACATTTGATATGTCGTGTGGCGACCGCGCTGCGAGCCTGCGGCGCTTTCGGATGAGTGGCCCCTGCGTCGAACGGCCTTGAGCGGTAGCGCACACCCGTCGCCGCCCGCTCGCTGATTCCGCACGTGATGGGCACGTCACACCGGCCGTGACTGCTCCGGTTCCAACGGTTTCGAATCGGCGCCTCGACAACGCCGCTTAGGCCAGCGTCAGCGTGATTCGGTGCTGGCATCAATGTTGAAGCGACGGAGGCGCGCCCTTCCTCGGGGCGGGGAGCGGCCTTTGGTCATGACCTGGAATGTGCTCGAGCTTCGTCGAAGGAAGAGCCAGCGCGTGTGCGCGCTGGCAGCAGCGGTCCTGTCGCTTGGTTGGGCCTGGCCGCTTCGAGCGGAGACGCCGCTACCGACACCGCTCACGATCGAGGACGTCGCGCGGCTCGCGCGCGAGCAGCGCCCAGAGGTCCGAGCCGCCCGTGCGCGGGCCCAGGCCGCCGCGCAGCGTCCGGAGATCGTCAGCGGGCTCGCCGACCCGATGCTGATGCCTTCCGTCGAGGCGCCGTTCATGCTCGATGGGGTGGCGACGAGCCTGTTCTTCGAGCAGGAATTTCCACTCTCGCCGGTGCTCTCGCGGAGGGCGGATGTCGCACGCGCCGAGGCGCGCGCGCTGGCACTCCAGAGCGAGCGGGTCGTGCTCGACGTCGCGTTCGAGGCGATGACCGCCTTTCACATGCTGTGGGAGCGTCGCGAGAACGCGCGCATCCTCGAGACCCAGATCGGCCTCGCCCGGCAGATCGTCGCCGCCGCGGCCGCTCGTTACGGCGCCGGCGCCGGGTCGCAGACCGAGGTGCTGCGCGGGGAGGCCGAGCTCGCACGGCTCGAAGCGGCGCAACGCAGCCTCGTCCGCACCATCGCAGCGGCCGAAGCGATGCTCGCGGCGACCCTCGGAGCCGAGGTCGTGACTCCGATCCCGGCGCTGGTGGCTCCCGACCCGGGGCAGCTCGCCCAGGTTCCTGCCGGCGACGACGCGGTGCTCGTCGAGGCGCTGCCGGAGGTGCTCGCGGGCGACGAGGAGATCCGTCGCTGGAAGGCGGAGGTCGGCGCCATGCGCTCGATGTACGCGCCGATGGCACGGCTACAAACCGGGCCGGTCTACTCGAGCGAGATGGGGGCGGGCTGGATGTTGATGTTCGGCGTGAGCCTGCCGATCTGGACTGGCAAGCTCGACGCCGGAGTCGAGGAGGCGCGCGCCATGGTCGAGATGGCCAAGGCCGACCGCGAGGCGATGCGCCGCATGGCCGCGAGCGAGCTCGCGCAGGCGCGCCACCTCGTCGCGGCCGCGCATGAGCGCTACCAGGCCCTGGTCGCCGACGTCCTGCCGCGCATGAAGAGCGCGGCCGACGCGGCGCTGGCGAGCTACGCCAGCGGACAAGCACCGCAGGTGTCCGTTCTCGAAGCCACCCAAACGCTCTGGTCGCTGGAGCGCGAGGCGGTGATGGCACGCATGGAGCTCGGGCTCGCACGCGCCCGGCTCGATCGTGCGGTCGGCGCATGGCGCACCAGCAAGGAGGCCCCGTGAAGCTCCCCAAGGCCGTGCACTCCCCGTGGTTCGGCGCGCTCGCGGCGACGCTCGTCGTCGGTGGCTTCATCGTGGTCCAGCACCTGACCCACGGCTGGCCGTTCTCGCTCCATCATGGTGTGTCGTCGGGGCCGGGTGGCGCGGAGACCGCTCCGCCGAGCGACGCGCCGCCCATCGATCCGCACGCGGCGCACGTGCGCGTGCCGATCGAGGTTGCGGAGGCGGTGATCGCGCGCTCGGGCATCGTCGTCGAGGCGGTCCGTTCGGAGGACATCTCGCGGCCGCTGCGCGCGGTCGCCACGATCGCGCCCGACGAGGCGCGCGTCTCACACGTGCACACGCGCGTGTCGGGCTGGATCGAGCAGCTCCACGTCAATACCACCGGACAGACTGTCAAGGCCGGCGACCCGCTCGCCGGGATCTTCTCGCAGGAGCTGCTCGCCTCGCAGACGGAGTACCTGGCGGCGCTGCGCGCGTCCGGCGGCGGCGGGCCGGTGAGTGCGATCGTCGAGGGCGCGCGATCGCGTCTGAAGGTGCTCGGCATGGGAGACCCGCAGATCCGCGCGATCGAGAAGTCCGGGACGCCGCGGCGTCTCGTCACCGTTACCGCACCACGCGATGGAGTCGTGCTCCACCGCGGCATCACGGTCGGCACGGCCGTCGATCCCTCGACCGAGCTCATGACCATCGTCGATCTATCGGAGGTCTGGGTGCTCGCCGAGGTGCCGGGCTCGGACGCCGAGCGCATCGCCGTCGGCCTGCGCGCGACCATCGAGCTCCCGAACAGCGGGGTGCCGCCGATCGAGAGCAGCGTCGCGTTCGTGTACCCGATCTTCTCGGAGCGCACGCGCACGTTGAAGGTCCGCTTCGCCGTGCCGAACCCGGACGGCAAGCTCAAGCCCGGGCTCTACGGCACCATCGCGTTCGACCTCGCGCCGCGCGTGGCGCTCACCGTGCCGCGCGACGCGGTCGTCGATACCGGCCAACGCCAGCACGTCTTCGTCGTCGAGCACCCCGGCCACTATGTCCCTCGCACGGTCAAGCTCGGGACGACGCTGGCCGACCGCGTCGAGGTCATCGAGGGGCTCACCGTCGGCGAGTCGGTCGTCGCGTCGGGCGTCTTCCTCATCGACTCGGAGAGCCGGCTGCGCGCCTCGGGCGGCGGCACCGGACACCAGCACGGTGGGGGCGGGCAAGGCGAAGCCGACAAGGCCCCGGCCCCGGAGAAGACGGATACGACCGACGCCCCCTCGCCGGACGTGAATCCCCACACGGGCCACGGAGCGCCGTGATGATCGAGCGCATCATCGCTGCCTGCGCGCATCACCGTTGGCTCGTGTTCGTCCTGGTCGGCATCGGCGGAATCTGGGCCTACGTGGCGCTGCGCGAGACACCGCTCGACGCGATCCCCGATCTCACCGACCCGCAGGTGATAGTCTTCACGGACTGGATGGGGCGGAGCCCCGACCTGGTGGAGGACCAGGTCACCTACCCGCTGGTGAGGACGCTGCAGAGCACGCCCGGAGTGCGCACCGTGCGTGGCTACTCGATGTTCGGCATGAGCTTCGTCTACGCGATCTTCGCGGACGGCACCGACATCTACTGGGCGCGTACGCGCGTCTCCGAGCAGATCACGCGGGCCTCGAAGCTCATGCCGCCGGGTGTCATGCCCGAGCTCGGGCCGGACGCGACAGGCATCGGCTGGGTCTATCAATACGTGCTCGCCTCGAGCAACCCCGAGATCGATCTCGCCCAGCTGCGCGCTCTCCAGGACTTCGTTGTGCGGCCGACATTGCAGGCGGCGTTGGGCGTATCGGAGATCGCGTCGCTCGGCGGCTTCGAGCGGCAGTTCCAGATCATCATCGACCCGAACGAGCTCGCCGCGCGCGGCATCTCGGTGGGCGACGTCGCGCGTGCCGTGCGCGAGGCCAATTCCGAGGTCGGCGCGCGCGTGCTCGAGATGGCCGGACGCGAGTACGTGCTGCGCGGCCGCGGCTACGTGCGCTCGCTCGCGGACCTCGAGTCGAGCGTCGTGGCGCTCGGCCCGGGTGGCACGCCGATCTTGGTGAAGGACGTCGCCCGCGCGCGCTTCGGCCCCGAGATCCGGCGTGGTGCCGCCGACTACAACGGGCAAGGTGAGGCGGTCGGCGGCATCGTCGTCATGCGCATCGGCTCGAACGCGCTCGAAGTGATCGACGCGGTCAAGGAGAAGATCGCGACGCTGACGCTGCCCAAAGGGGTCACGCTCATCCCGACCTACGACCGCTCGGAGCTGATCCTCGGCGCCGTCGACACCCTCACCACTACGTTGATCGAAGAGGGCGTCATCGTCGCGATGATCTGCATCATCTTCCTCTTCCACCTGCGCTCTGCGCTGGTGGCCATGATCGTCCTGCCGCTCTCGGTGCTGTTCGCGTTCATCGGGATCCGCTACTTCGGCCTGAGCTCCAATATCATGTCGCTCGGCGGCATCGCCATCGCGGTCGGCGAGCTGTCCGACGCGGCCATTGTGCTCATCGAGAACGCCCACGTGCGCCTCGCCGAGGCCGGCAAGGTCTCGGACGCGGAGCGTAAGCGCATCATCGTCGAGTCCTGTCAGGAGGTAGGGCGCCCGATCTTCTTCTCGCTCCTCCTCATCACCGTGAGCTTCCTGCCGATCTTCACGCTGGCCGGGCAGGCTGGCCGCCTCTTCCAGCCGCTCGCGTACACCAAGACCTTCGCGATGTTCGCGGCGGCGATCCTGTCGATCACGCTCGCACCGGCGCTGATGACGCTGCTGCTCCGCGGTCGCTTCCGCAAGGAGGCCGAGAATCCGGTCAATCGCGTGCTCGGGCGACTCTACCATCCGGTCGCGCGCGTCATCGTCAAGGGCCGCTTCATCGTCGTCGCGCTCGCGGTGGTCGTGATGGGGCTGACGGTCCCGGTCTTCGGCGGGCTCGGCTCGGAGTTCATGCCGCCGCTCGACGAGGGCTCGATCCTGGTGATGCCGACGACGTTCCCCGGGATCTCGATCGAAGAGGGGCGGCGCGCGCTGGAGACCCAGGACCGCATCATCATGGGCTTTCCCGAGGTGGCCTCGGTTCACGGCAAGGTGGGACGGGCCGAGACGGCGACCGATCCGGCGCAGCTCGACATGATGGAGACCGTGGTCATGCTGAAGCCGCGCGACACGTGGCCGGCGGTGCCGCGCGAGGGTGAGGAGCCGCGGCCCCGGACGATGGTCGAGCTGCAGAACGACATCGGCCACGCGATCGCCATGCCCGGTTTCCAGATGGCGGTGTCGCCTCCCATCCGCACGCGCATCGACATGCTCACGACGGGCGTGCGCACGCCCGTGGGCCTCAAGGTCTTCGGCGCGAGTCTGGCGGAGATCGAGCGCCTCAGCATCGCCCTCGAGGGGATCCTGCGGGGCGTGCCCGGGACGCGCAGCACCTTCGCAGAGCGCCAGACGGGACGCGAGTACATCGACGTCACCCCGCGGCGCGATGTGATCGCGCGCTACGGTCTCACCGTGCAGCGCGTCAACGAGGTCGTCGAGGCGGCGATCGGCGGCATGGAAGTGTCGACAGTCATCGACGGGCGGGCACGCTTCTCGGTGAACCTGCGCTACGCCCAGGACTTCCGGGCCGACCCGCGCGCCATTGGCGAGATCCTGGTGCCGGTGCCCGTGTCGGAGTCCGACGCCAGCGGAGGCGGCAACACGGGCCGCGGAGCCGTGAGCGGGCCGAGCATGGTGGGCGGCGCCATGGGCTCGCAGGGAGGCGGCGCCTCGGACGGCGGGATGTCGGGGGACGGCATGGGGGGCGGTTCTGCCGGCGGGGGCGCGGCGGCGACCGACGCCGGTCCGATGGGCGGCTCCGGCTCGGCGGACCCGGAGGTCCTCGATCGCTGGCGGCAGCCGGGCGCCACCGTCACGCTCGGCGAGCTCGCCGACATCCAGGTCGTGTCCGGGCCGCCGATGATCAAGGACGAGGATGGCGTGCTGGTCGGCTATGTCTTCGCCGACATCGACCAGGCCCAGCGCGACCTTGGCGGCTGGGTCGACGACGCCAAGGCCAAGGTTGCGCGCGAGCTCACGCTGCCACCCGGATATCGCCTGCAGTGGACCGGCCAGTACGAGTTCCTCGCCGAGATGGAGGCGCGCATGCGGATCGTGCTGCCGCTGACGCTCGCGCTGGTGGTGATCCTGCTGTTCCTGTCGATGCGCGGGTGGATGCAGACGCTGCTCGTGCTGATGAGCCTGCCGTTCGCGCTGGCCGGCAGCGTGTGGCTCCTCTGGGCGCTCGACTACAACCTGTCGACCGCGGTCTGGGTCGGGCTCATCGCCGTCGCGGGCGTCGCCGCCGAAACCGGCATCGTGATGATCGTCTACCTCGACGAGGCCTATCTGCGTCATGTGAAGGAAGGGCGCATCAAGACTCCTTCCGACGTGAACAAGGCGGTCATCGAGGGCGCGTCGCAGCGCGTGCGCCCGCTCATCATGACCGTCGCGACGACGGTGCTCGGCCTATTGCCGCTCCTCTGGGAGGGTGGGGTGGGCGCGGACGTGTCGGCGCGCACCGCGGCGCCGGTCGTCGGCGGGCTCTGGTCGTGCCTGTTGCTGACGTTGCTGGTGCTGCCTGCCGCCTACACGATCTGGCGACGCCGCCAGGTGAAGCGGGGCCGTGTTCCGCCGCTCCCGGAGCCGGTCGCGAGCTCGACCGCACCTTCGACCGGGGAGGCCGCCGCATGAACCTCAACGAACTGTCCGGAAGCGTCCCCTGTCACTGCTCGGCTCCTCACCGGACGGCGCTCGTCGCCCTCACCGGCGGGCCGGGCGCCGGCAAGACCGCCGTGCTCGAGGTCCTCAAGCGGCATCTCTGCAAGCACCTCGTCGTTCTCCCGGAGGCTGCCAGCATCCTCTTCGGCGGTGGGTTCCCGCGTGAGACGAGCGGCGCGGGTCGGCGCGCCGGGCAGCGCGCGATCTTCGGCGTGCAGCGACAGCTCGAGCGGCTCGCGATCGAGCATGGTGGCTTCGCCGTGGCGCTGTGCGATCGGGGTACCGTCGATGGTCTGGCCTACTGGCCCGAGTCGGAAGCGGCGTTCTGGCAGGACGTCGGCAGCAGCCGCGCGGCCGAGCACGCGCGCTACGCGGCGGTCATCCACCTCCGCAGCCCGGGCGCCGACCAGGGGTACGAGGTCACGAGCAACCCGGTTCGAACGGAGACCGCGCTCGAGGCCGCGCGGATCGACGCGTGCATTCACCTCGCATGGGAGGGACATGCGCGCCGGACGACGATCGAGAGCGCCGACACGTTCCTCGAGAAGCTGACCCGCGCGATCGACGCGATTCGCGCCGAGATGCCCGCGTGCTGTCGCGGGCACCTGCCGTCGGGAGGTGCCGAGGGCGACCCCGCCTGCGAGCACAGAGGCTCACCAGAGACACCGGGCCACGGCCCAGAAGGAGGATGAGATGAACAAAGTGATCGCTTCGTTGACGTTGTGGGCTGGACTCGGCGCCTGCGCGTCGTCGTCGGAAGGCACGGCGCCGCACGACATGAGCGCCGCCGAGCACGACGAGATGGCCGCCGCCGAAGAGGTGCTCGCCAACGAGCATGCCGCCAAATATGACCCGAACGCCGTGCGCGAGCGCCCGATCTGCTCGGGCGTTCTCGCGCTCAAGAGTGGTGGCAGTAGCGACGTCTGCTGGGGTTCGGTCACGAACCCGACCGGGACGCACCAGGTCTCCGCCGAGGAGCGAAGACGCCTTGCGGCCGAGCACCGGGCGGCCTCTCAGGCGCTGCGCGACGCGGAGGCGCGGGCATGCGCTGGCCTCGGGGAGGACGAGCGGGACACGAGCCCGTTCGCGCACGTCGAGGACATCGCCAGCGTCGCGCGCTTGCGCCCGGAGTACGCCGGAGGACGCGAGCGGCAGAGGTTCCCCGAGAGGTTCCCGCCCGCCAAGGGGGGCGGGGCGGTCGTGACCTTCGTCGCCGTACCCGGCATGACAGCGGAGTGGCTGCAGCGCGTCGTCGAGTGCCATCTCGCCCGTAATGCCTCGGTCGGTCACGTCGACCCGGCGATGCCCGAGTGCCCCCTGGTGCTCAAGGACGTGACCGCCGAGGTGAGGTCGACCGGAAACGGCTTCGCGGTCGAGATGCGCTCCAAAGATCCTGCGGTCGCATCGGAGATCCTGCGCCGGGCGCGGCTGTTGATCCAGTCGCCCGACTCGCAAGGCAATGGGCTCTGACATGCGCAACGTGGCGACGATGACGGCGCGTGGCTTCCCCCGGGCTGGGCTCATGCTCTGCCCGGTCCACGTGATCGTTGCCGTCATCGCGCTCGTCGCGTTCGGTTTCGCATGGCTCAGCGGTCGCCGCGCGCGCCGGCTGACGCCGACCGAGCTCACGCGGCGCCGTTATGACCGGGCCGCGTCGTTCTACGACTACGCCGAAGGGATCCTCGAGCTGGGTCTACGGCGCTGGCGACGAGAGCTCTGGACCCGCGTGCCTCCCGGAAACACGCTCGAGCTCGGGATCGGGACCGGCCGCAGTCTGCGCTACTATCCGCCGGGCGCCGAGGTCGTTGCGATCGATCTGTCGCCGCGCATGCTGGCCAGGGCGCAGCGACGCGCCGAGCGTCTCGGTGTAGCGGTCGATCTTCAGGTCGCAGACGTACAGGCCCTGCCGTTCCCGGATGCGAGCTTCGACACGGTGCTCGCGACCTGCCTCTTCTGCTCGGTCCCCGAGCCGGTGCAAGGACTCCGCGAGGCGCGACGGGTGCTGAAGCCGGGCGGCCGGCTGCTGCTGCTCGAGCATGTGCGTTCGGGCCGGCCCGTGCTCGGCCGCCTGATGCGCTGGCTCGACCCCCTCGTCGTCCGCATCTGGGGCGCCCACATCGCCCGCGATACGGTCGGCAACGTGCGCAGCGCCGGCTTCGTCGACATGGCGGTCGAGGATCTCATGCTCGACGTGGTCAAGCGCATCGTGGCTACCAAGGCGCCGACCGGCGATCGACTCGCCGCTTGTCGGGAGGCACATGAGCGCGTCTCGGCGTCCGGCGGCGGCACACTCACGCCGGCCGCAAATTCCATCTGAAGCAATGAATCTCACTGGCGGCAACGGACCGCCTGACAACCTTGGAGGACCTATGCGTGGCATCGTATTCATCGCGTTATTCATCGTGGCCGGGGCGAGTCTCGCGGGCTGCGGCCAATCCGATCAACCGGTCCAGGCGACGGCTGCACCCGCCGCCGCCATCAAGCCCGAGGTGGTGATCTACAAGTCTCCAACCTGCGGCTGCTGCGGGAAGTGGGAGGAGCATATGCGCGCCGCTGGCTACACGGTCGTGCAGAAGCCGACGGAAGACATGGCTGCTGTGAAGACGGCGCAGCGCGTGCCTGCCGCCGTCGCGTCATGCCACACCGCGGTCGTGGGTGGCTACGTCATCGAAGGGCACGTGCCCGCGCACGCTATCACCCGGCTCCTGTCCGAACGACCGGCAGCCCGCGGCCTCGTCGTCCCCGGCATGCCGGCAGGCTCGCCCGGCATGGCGAACCCCGGCCATGAGGGTGGCTACGATGTGCTCCTGCTGCGCGAGGACGGTACGACCGAGCTGTTCGAGCACGTGTCATGAAGGGCTCGCTTCGCTTCGTCGGTGGGGTCGGCACGGTGACCGGATCGCGCCATCAGGTGACTCTTGGCAATCGTCGGGTGCTGCTCGACTGCGGCATGTTCCAAGGACCGGAGGACGTGCGTCAGCGCAACTGGAAGCCGCCCGGCGCGTCGCCGCGCGACGTCGATGCGGTCATCCTGAGCCATGCCCACCTCGACCACTCGGGCCTCCTCCCGGTGCTCGTCAAGCAGGGCTTTTCGGGTCCCATCCACTGCACCGCCGGCACGGCGGACCTCGCGGCGATCGTACTGCGCGACGCCGGCTATCTGCAGGAGGAGGACGCGGCGCGTGCGAACCGCCACGGCTACAGCCGCCACCAGCCGGCGCTGCCTCTCTACACGCTCGAAGAGGCCGAGGCGGTGCTCCCGCTCTTCCGACCGCACCCCTATGGCGAGCCCTTCGAGGTCGTGCCCGGCATGAGCGCGCTCTTCAGGCGCGCCGGCCACATCCTCGGCTCGGCCACGGTCGACCTCGATCTGGGCGCGACCGGTCGGCTCGTGTTCTCGGGCGATCTCGGTCGCTGGAATCGACCGATCATCAAAGACCCCGAGCTCGTGCCCGAGGCCGACGTGCTGCTGGTCGAATCGACCTACGGCGATCGCCTGCACAGCGCCGACAGCGGCGCGGTCCTGGCGGACCTCGTGACACGCGCGGCGGACCGCGGGGGTGCCATCATCGTGCCGGCGTTCGCGATCGGACGCACCCAGGAGCTCCTATGGACGCTGCGCCAGCTCGAGGAGTCCGGTCGCATCCCGACGCTGCCGGTGTACCTCGATAGCCCGATGGCCACCGCGGTCACCGACATCTATTGTCGCCACCCCGAGGATCACGATCTCGACATGAAGCTGCTGATGGACGAGCACCGCTGCCCGCTGTGCTCCCACTACTACATCACCACGCGACTTCCCGCGGAATCCAAGGCGATCAACGATGTGAAAGGCCCCTGCCTCATCATCGCGGGCAGCGGCATGGTCAGCGGCGGCCGAGTGCTGCACCA
>JAEUKJ010000358.1 GCA_016792665.1 Deltaproteobacteria bacterium
TGATGGACAGGGTCGCGGGATCGATGGGCTCGGTGAAGGTGAGCTCGATCGGCGTGTCGTCGACCCAGAAGCCGATGGCGGGCTGTACGAGCTTCACCTCGGGCGGTGGGTCATACGTGTCGCAGGCCGCGGCGGTCGAGAGGGCAAGAGCGAGGAGGGCGATGCGGAAGGTCGTCATGGTGCCTCTCAGGGACGGAAGGTGAAGCGGGTCTCCAGCATCCAGCTCGGCACGGCGTCGCCGTTCTCGTCCTGGAAGGCGCTGCCCGGAAAGAGGACGCCGGCCTCGACCGCGACCTCGAACATCTTCTTGAAGCGCCAGTCGAGGCCGAGGTCGACCTCGGTGCCCCAGTAGTGCCCGGGGCGGCCGCCGTTGAAGTTGATGGCGTCGTCGGCGATGTCGTTGCCATCCCAGAGGAGGAGGCTCTGGATGGGGTCGACGGCCGCGCGCGCGGTCCACGCGAAGAGCACGCCGGCCTTCAGGCGGAGCTCGGGGACCACGTCCCAGAAGACCTGCGGGAAGAGGGCGTTGACGTTGGTGACGCGGCCCTCGGTGGCGACCTCGGTGAGCGGGAAGCTCTGGGCCGAGACCTGGCGCAGGTTCTCGATGCCGACCGCGGCCGAGCGTGCCGACTGGAAGGCCAGCGTGTGCTCGAAGAGGAGGAGGCCGAGGTTCGTGTCGCGCGGCCAGGAGGTCGTCGTGAGCGGGGTCGAGGTGCGCGGGTCGGAGTCGCCGTCGGCAAAGCCCCACTCGAGGCGGAAGGTGACCGGGCAGAGGGTGTACTCGAGGATGGCGCGGGCCGAGGTCAGCGCGAGATCCTGGTCGATGGTCGGCGCGCCGGTGAGCGCCCCGAAGCCGGCCGAGAGCTCGCGCGAGTTGCCGCGGATGTAGGAGAGCTCGCCGCGGATCCAGAGGTTCTCGATCTCCATCTCGAGCCGCAGCGGCAGCGCGAAGATGGAGGTGTTGAAGCGGTCCTCCCAGCGGTAGGTCGCGGTGGCGGTGAAGCGCATGGGACCGAAGGCCGAGCCGAGCGCCTTGGACGGATCCTTCCAGCGGAAGTCGAGCTGGGCGGAGAGGCCGTCCATGTCGTCGCCCGAGGTCTGGACCTGATCCTCGACCAGGAAGTCGTAGACGATGCCGAGGAAGACGCCGTTGTCGAGGTCGGTGTCGACCTTGTAGTCGGGCCCCTCCGAGAGGACGTTGAAGAGCTCGGAGATCTTGGTGCCGAAGAGCAGGCGGTCGACGGACTCGTGGTAGTACGACGTGCCCCAGAGGTTGCGGCCGGTGCGGCCGTCGTTGAGCGAGATGGTGCCGACGTCGGCGGTGGGCTGGCGGCCCGCGCGGAAGACGCCGAAGGGCAGGAGCACCTCGCCGTAGAGGTAGTTGATCTCGAGCGGCGCGATGTCGCGGAGGACGGGCCCGTACGAGTCGATCTGCAGCGGGTCGGCACCGGGGAGGAGGCCGACGCGCCAGCCCGAGCGGTTGGCCTGGCGCGTGGCGAGGCCGACGCCGGTGCTCGGCTCGGGGACCTTACCGAACTCGCCGTTGTCCCCGAAGATGACGCCGTCGAGCATGTCGACCTGCATGTGGATGGCGGCGACCCCGCGGAGCCCCATCGACGCGTCGAGGCGGAAGCGCTGCTCGCCCCACGACACGTTGGTCGCGGCGGTGCCGTTCACCTCGAGCGGGTCGATGTGGATGAGGCGCGTGCGATACTCGGGGTGCAGCTCGAGGAACCAGGTCCCCTCGGGCGCGCCGTCCTCGGCCTTCGGGATGCCGAAGAGGCGCGGTTCGGGGTCGCGGGCGAGCGCGGGCGACGCGGAGGCGAGGCCCACGAAGACCAGGGCCAGGGCGGGACTGGCGGAACGAAGACGAGGCATGCCGACTCCGGCGTGAACGGTGCCCGGAGGACACGGCAGTCGCGCCACGCCCCGGAGGCGGCGACCCTACCCGATGGGGCGCTCCGACCGCAAGTTGGCACGCCAGCGCAAGGGGGCTTAGCCCGCCTTATTCAGCGCCGAGTCGGTCACGAGGGAGGCGAACGCTCGTCGCACCCGCGGGTGCCGGCTTTGCCGCGCGTGCCCCACCAATACGAGCGCGAGCGAGCCGAGATGGCCGCAAGGAGGAAGTGAAGCGCGCGCGGAGGCGTACCTGAAGGTACGCCGCACGAGACTCCCTGTGTCAACCTCCTGGTGGCGCGGTCGTCCTCAGGCGGCTTGAAGATGGGGCTTCGCGGCACCATGAAGCGCCGCGTCGTAGGGCGTGTTGGCCTGCCAGCAGCGCCATAGGACGCGGACCCAGGCGCGGGCGAGGATGCGCACGGCATGTGGGTGCCGACAGCCTCGAGCACGGGCGCGAGCGTACACGTCGGCCGCCCATGGGGACGCGAAGCGCGAGTTGTTCGCCCACAGGGTCATCGCCACCCGGAGGCGGGTGTTGCAGGCATAGCGCGCACCAACGACATGGCTCTTGCCCGAGGCCCGCGTGACCGGAGCGACACCTGCCTCCGCCGCCAGCTGTCCTTCGCTCTGGAAGCGCTGCGGTGCGTCGCCCAGCTCGGCTACGATCTGAGCCGCGTTCAGGCGTCCTGCTCGCGGAAACGACATCATGATCTTGCCCAGCGGCAGCTCTTCAACCGCGGTCTCGATCTGCGCGGTGAGTGCGCCGATCTGGGCGACGAGCACCTCGAGCACCGCGACCAGACTCTTGACCAGCGCGCCCTTGACGGCCTCTTCGCGCAGACCGACGAGACCCTCCGGCGCCGCGCGGAGACGCTGCAGGAGCTCGTCCGGCGTGCGCCGGCCTGGATAGCGGTGGAGTTGCAGGAAACGCGCGAGCTGAGCCACCGTCAGTCGTGCTGCGCTGCTCGGGGTCGCATAGCGCTTGAGGAAGGCCAGCGAGATCTTGCCGTCGAGGTCGGCAAAGAGCGCGTCTCCACCGGGCCAGAACTCATCGAGCAGCGCGCGCAGGCGGTTGGCGGTGCGCACGCGCTCCCCGACGAGGTCATCGCGGGTGCGCACGAGCGCTTGCAGGGCGCGCAGCTCGTCAGAGTTGGGGCGCAGCGGCCCGAAGCGGTGTCCGTCGGTCCGCAGCAGGTCGGCCAAGATGTAGGCGTCACCGGGGTCGCTCTTGGAACGCGCGGCACGATAGCGAGACCGACTCGCCTTGAGCACGTTGGGGTGAATCGGGATGACGGGGTGCCCCGCCCGAACGAGGGTGTCGACCAGCAGTCCGTTGGGCCGTTCGATGGCGACGGACAACTCCGCGGGCGGCGCGATTCGCTTGAGCTGCCGAAGCAAGGCCGACAGCCCCTCCGCACTGTGCTCCGAAGTCAGCGTCTGGACGACCTTGCCTGATGAGTCGACAACGCAAAGGGCATGCGCACTGCCGCCCCAATCCAATCCGACGTAGTTCTGCATGCCAGCATCCTTGGGTTCGGGTAGAACTCCAGGTGCCGGGAGGCTTTGCCGGTTGCTCACTAAATGGCGCTCCGGGGCCGCGTCTCGAACGCCTTCTGCCCGTGGCGCTACTCCCTGTATGCCGGTCGAGCCTCCCGGCATCCCACGACGAGGCGGTCTTGTGCAGGCTGTCGGGCAGCAAGCAAACGGGGCCTTCGTCGTGGGGCACCAGGAGCACG
>JAEUKJ010000368.1 GCA_016792665.1 Deltaproteobacteria bacterium
CATCGCGCTTGCCCTCGCCATCGGCCTCGCGCTCGCCCTCGGCCTCGGCCTCGACCGCGTCGTCCCCGCGCGGGGCGGCTCGCGCCGTGGCCATCGCCTTCGGTCCGCAGCGCTGGAGGGCGTGCTCGGGTTCGGCGTGCAGGTCGCCAGGCGTCGAGGTGGCGACGTCGGGAAGGGCGCTCTCGACGGGAGTGCTCGCGGATTCGTCCGAGGCCGCGTCGGTCGGCGAGTGCCAGGCGAGGAGGCGATCGGCCATGGCCTCGGCCTCTCGCTCGAGCGAGGCCGCCGGGTCGATGCCCGGGCCGACCTCGCCGCGGGCCTGCTGGGCGATGTGGGTCAGCTCGTGCACGAGGAGGTGGAGGCCGTCCTCGGCCTCGGGCCGGAAGGCACCGGCGCGAAAGGCGATGTGGGTCCCGAGGGCGAAGGCCTCGCACGCCAGCGCCCGGCACAGGCCATCGGCTTGGGCCCCGTCGTGGATGCGCACGCGCTCGAGGTCGACGCCGGCCACCGCGAGCTCGAAGCCGGTGCGATCGGCGAGCCTGCGCTTCACCGCGTCCGGCAGGGGGCGACCGGATCCGAGCGCGCGCCTGACCGCGTGCGGGCTCGGCATCTTGCTCGTGCTCGGCCCCGGTAGGGCCCGCCGCTGCAGGGCATAGACGCCGGGCATGGCAGCGGGTGCGATGAGCACCGCGAGCCGGTCGACCCGCGGCAGCCAACCTTCGCGGGCGTGGGCATCGCGCAGGATGCCGCGCACCGCGGGAGCATGGTTCGCGCGGGCTGCCCGGGCTGCCCGATCCGGGCCGAACCCGTCGACGAGACTGGTCCCGACGTGGGACCGCCGGCTCGCCGCTGGTGCGACGCTTCGCAGCACGTCTCCGCCCGCGAGGTCGGCCACCGACGCACCGTCCTGGCGCACCGATCGCGTCGGGGCGACCGCGTGTCGGTCGCGCGGATCGCGCCAGCGCGGCGCATCGCTGGTCGCGAGGTGGACGGGCTCACGGCGGGTGCGGGCACGCGTCGCGAGGCCCAGGGCCTGGGCGAGACGCGCCAGGAGATCCCGCCCACCTCCCTCGGGGGCGACGCGCGTGGCTGCGACGTCGGCGGCGATGAGCCTGGCGAGCAAGCGCGCGTCGTCGAGGCTCAGGTCGAGCTCACGCTGCGCGTACACCGACGCGACGAAGGCGGCGTCGTCATCGAACGCCGACGGTCCGCCCGCGGCCTCGACCGCTGCCAGCGCGCGCTGCGGATCGTCGTCCAGGAGCGCCGACAGCACGTCCTCGATCGGCGCCCGCTCGGCCGTGAGTCCGCCTGCGCGCTTGGCGCCGGCCGCTCTCGACCGCGACTCGCCGACGGCCTGGCCACGCCAGGTCGGATGCGAGTTGTGGGTGCGTGAAGAGGGCATGAGTCCACCGAAGTGAGCGACGTGGCGGCTCGCGCGGTCCCCGTGCACAACCGTTGGGCTGCCTGGCTCCGCAATGCCTTTGGCGGGCGCACGCAACGGGTGGACGAGCTCGGCTCGAGACCGGGGAGGACCGACGCTTCAACAAGACCCCTCCGATGTAAGGGCGTCCGTGGGCCTCGCGCCAGGGTGAATCGGCGCGTGTCAGAACCGCGAAAGACGCGCCACAGGCCGAGATGAGGCCTGTCGGTGGGCGACGCGGGTGCGAGGACGGTCAGTCGACGGGGTAGATGCGCGTCCCGAGCTCGGCCCCTGCCCCGTCGTACCAGGTCACCAGCACGTGGCCGGTCTCGGGGTCCAACGTCAGCTCGGAGACGTTGTGGACCCCGGCCGCGAACGGGAACTGCGCCACGTCATCGGTCAGGACCTGGGACCAGACCGCATTCGGGGCGTTCGCCGCGGGGCTCGCGATGATCTCGAAGCGGTCGGCGTTCGGGCCGCCGGCGCGGTCGATGCGCGTCAGGGCGGCGAAGTGGTAGTCGCCCGCGAGCCAGATCACGCCGCGCACCTTGCGGCCGCCTGGGACGCGCCCCGCGATGAAGTCGAGGATCTCGGTGCGCTGGGTCTCGTAGTTGGCCCAGCGGTCGCGCACCTGCTGGAAGTAGCCGGGCATGTCGGTCACCGGGACCGAGCTGACGATGACCTTGAAGCGGCACGGGCTGGCGGCGAGGGTCGCCTTGAGCCAGTCCATCTGGGCGCGCGAGAGGTACTGGGCGCGCTCGGTGTGCTGGGTCGACATCAAGCGCTCGGAGCGGCAGTCGAGGACGATGATCTCGACCGTCTCGCCCCAGCGCTGCGAGCGCCAGAGGTGGATGCGATCGGGCGGCAGGCCGTCACCGTCGGGGCCGCCCCCGCCGCGGGGCAGCAGCGGTGGCTCGCGAAAGGCGAGGTGCTCGCGGAAGGCCTGGATGGCGTTCATCAGGCGAGGTCGCTCGACCTGCTCGGGGTTCCAGTCGTTGGTGACCTCGTGGTCGTCCCAGGTCGCGAACGTCCCACAGGTCGCGAAGAGGGCCTGGTAGTTCGGCTCGAGGAAGGTCGTCGACCAGAGGTTGCGATAGTCGGCCAGCGTGTAGGCCCCATCGCAGTAGCAGGTGTCGCCCAGCAGCACGTGGAAGTCCGGGCGCTTCGCCGCGGCCACGCCGATCGTGCGGTACGGGCGGTAGCCGTAGTTCGAGCAGGAGGTCGCCGTGAAGCGGACGACGGGGCGCGTGCCGCGGGCGGGCGCGGTCTTGAAGTGGCCGACGGCACTGCGACCGACGGCAGTCACGAAGGCGTAGCGGTAGTGGGTGCCCGGCGCGAGCCCGGTCACGACCCGAGTCGCGAAGCCCGCGCCCGCGACGTCGGCGGGGGTGGGATCGACCTGGGTCTCGTGGCTCCGAGCGATGGTGCCGACGCCGGCCTCGCCCTCGAAGACGACGAGGGTCATCGGCGAGGCGCCGAGGTAGCGGGTCCAGAGACGTGCACCGTCCTCGCTGGGGTCGCCGGCCTGGACGCCATAGGGGAAGGCCTCGGCGAGCGGCGTCCACGCATCGGGGTCGAAGCAGCCGTGTGGGTCGGGGCAAGGCGCGGCGACGTCGGCAGGGCCCGCGTCCACCGTATCGATGCCGAGCGAGTCCGGGCCCGCGTCGAGCTCGGGGCCCGCGTCGAGCTCGGGGCCCGCGTCGACTTCGAGGTCGTCCTCGGCGGGCGCGTCCGAGTTGACAGTGTCTACATCGCCGAGGGGCGTCGCATCGGCCAAATCCAACGGATCGCAAGAGCAGGTCCCGAGGTCGTCGCTCGCGTCGTTGACAGCGTCAGCGTCGGCTGTGTCGGCGCGGGGACGACGCATCTCGCTGCCGCACGCGCTCCCGAGGAGCCCGAGTCCTGCGAGCCCCAGGAAGCGACGACGATCGACCTTGTCCACGCCGTGACGGTAGCGCGGAACCCACCTCGACGAAACGGGCGTCTTCACGCAAGCCTTGACGCGGTGCCCGTGTCGACGACAACTCGGGGCCTGCCGGAGTCCGCACGATGACCGAAGTCTCACCCCACCCCTTCGCTGCTGCCCCGGGACGCGACCTCCCCGCGCGGCTCCGCGTCCTCGTCACCGGCGCCGCAGGTGTCATCGGCCGGCATCTGCGGGCCGCGGTCCAGGAGCGCTACCGGCTGGTCTCGACCGACCTCCTGCCTTTCGACGCGCTTCCGGGTGAAGAGACGAACCTCACCGACCTCCGCGACCCGCGCGCCGTGCGTGACCTCGTCCGCGGGGCCCAGGGGGCCGATGGGCCTTCGGCAGGGATCGATGCCGTGGTCCACCTCGGGGGTATCGCGGACGAGCACACCTGGGAGCGCATCCGCGAGGTCAATATCGACGGCGTCCAGAACGTCCTCGAGGCCGCGCGCCAGGCGGGTGTGCGCCGCGTGGTCCTGGCCAGCAGCGTACACGCGGTGGGCTTCCATCCGCGCGCGATGATCGGCCTCGACGCCGCGCCGCGCCCCGACTCTTTCTATGGAGTCAGCAAGGTCGCGACCGAGGCGCTGGGCCGCCTGTACGCCGAGAAGTGGGGGCTCGAGGTTGTCGCGCTGCGCATCGCGTCCTTCCAGGAGCGACCGCGTGACCGCCGCCACCTCAGCACGTGGCTCTCGCCGCGCGACATGGTGAGCCTCGTCACGCGCTCGCTCGAGAGTCCGTGGGTGGCCGAGCGCGGCTTCGTGCTGGTCCACGCGATCAGCGGCAACACGCGCCGCTGGATGTCGGACGAGGGCTGGGCCGAGCTCGGCTACGCGCCAGAGGACGATGCCGAGGCCTACGCCTCCGAAGTCGTCCATCTGCATGGGCCAGAGGACGACATCACCGAGCGCTGCCAGGGCGGCTTCCTGGCGGCGACGGACTATCGCGGGCTGGCGGCCGAGTAGCGACCGCCTCGCGGCAGCGCGAGCCGACCGGTACCCCGGCAGGAAGGGGGCGAACCAGGGCGTCGCCGGGCGTAGACACTGTCTACTCGGACGCTGCCTTCCACCGGACGTTGGAACGCCTTGGGCACGCCTTAGTCTTGTTGAAAGGACGCGCGGCGTGCGTTCTCGAGGTAGACAGTGTCTACCGCGAGGCGACCTGACCGATGGCGAGGAGGACGTCGCGCCCCCCGGACTCGAGCTCGACCAGCCGCCCGAGCTCCAGGCCCAGCGCCCGCGCCAGCTCCCGATCGGGCACCAGCACCGCGGCCTTCCAGCCCGCAAAGGCCTGCCGCCAGTGGTCCGCCACCGCCCCCAGGAGGTCGCCCGACGCCGCGCCGTCGCCCATGCGCACGCCCCACGGCGGGTTCGTCACCAGGACGCCGCGCCCCGCCGGCGCCGCCACCGTTCGCGCATCACCGACCTCCAGGCGCACGTCCTCGCCCACGCCGGCCCGCGCCGCGTTCTCACGCGCGACCGCGATGACCTCCGCGTCGAGGTCGACACCCAGCACGCCGCCCGCCAGCGCCTCCGGCCATGTCTTCACTTGCGCCGTGAGCTCGGCCCGCCAGGCCTCGTAGCGCTCCTTCCGGAAACCGGGCCAGCGCATGAAGCCGTAGTCGTCGCGCGTCACTCCTGGCACGAGCCCGCGGACCGCACGCGCCGCCTCGATCACCAGGGTCCCGGACCCACACATCGGGTCGACCAACGGCCCTTCCCCCGACCACTCGACGAGCCGCACGATGGCTGCCGCGAGGCTCTCGCGCAGCGGCGCCATGCCGGCCTCCTGGCGGTAGCCGCGCGCGTGCAGGCTCGTGCGACCGGCCGCGTCGAGGCTCACGATGCCGCGCCCGCGCACGACCGAGACGCGCACCACCACGTCGGGCTGGTCGGCGTCGACCGACGGACGGCGCCCTTCGGGATCGGCCGCGCGCACGGCGTCGACGATGGCGTCCTTGATGCGCAGCGCGACGAAGCGATGATCGTGAAGGGCGTGGTTGTCGCGCGCCGTGGCGAAGACTGCGAAGGTCTTGTCGACCGGGATGAGCCCGACCCAGCGCACGAGCTGGCCGACGCTCTGATAGAGGGTCTCGGCGTTGCTCGCGTCGACCTCGCCGAGGGTCCAGAGGACACGGTGGGCGGTCGTGAGGCGGGCCGTGGCGCGCTCGAGCCCCACGCGATCGGTGCGGAAGGAGCAGCCCGCGCCGCCGACCCGCGGGTCGGTGTAACCGAGCTCGCGCAGCTCGGCGCGCAGCACCTGCTCGA
>JAEUKJ010000460.1 GCA_016792665.1 Deltaproteobacteria bacterium
ATGAAGGACCTCGTCGTCTCGGTCCTGCGCGCCGACCGCGTCACGCGCCAGGTCGTGCCCGTCACCGAGATCGCCGGCGACGACATGAGCCTCGCCCCGGGCGAGCGCCGCACCCTCGAGCTCACCACCCAGGACGTCCCGGTCCAGGCGATGCGTGACCTCATGGCCGACCCGACGAGCCTCATCTTCGAGGCCTCGCGCCTCTCGCTGGTCGACCAGTACGGCGTCGACTTCGCCTTCCGCATGAGCGACGTCATGGCCTACTGCGCCGCCGTCACCCTCGACTACGGCGACCGCTCCGAGCGCTTCTTCATCGCCGCCAACATCCAGATCGACGGCGGCGTGAGCCTCGGCATGGCGCTCACGCAGGCCGGCATCGACTTCACCGCCGAGCCGATCGACGACGACGCCCTGACCGAGGGCGCCGAGGTCTGGGACATCACCATCAACGGCCGCGGCACCGAGCTGCACGAAGACGCTGCCCGCGATCTCGGCGAGCGTTACCCCTACCCGGAGGGGCTCGAGCCCGGTCGCCGCAAGGTCAAGCGCGGCTGGTTCGGTGCCCTGCGCCCGGCCGAGGGCAGCACCGAGGAGCCGCCGTTCACCGCCAACCTGTTCGACGCCAGGATCCGCGCTGGCGACGAGATCATCCTCGTCTACTCGGAGGACCTCGACCGCGACGGTGTGCCCGCCTTCGAAGAAGCGCGTTGGGGCTCGAGCGACCTCACCCCGCACTCGGACGGCGACGGCATGTCCGACTACTGGGAGACGCGCGTCGGCTGGAAGGTCGAGACCGCGAGCCGCGCGCCCTATCGCGTGTTCTCGAGCCCGGCCGCGACCGACACCGACGGCGACCACCTGGACGACGATCAAGAGGCCGAGGCCGGGGTGACCGACGCCGGCACCGGCCTCGACCCCTGGCTCGACGACACCGACCAGGACGGGTTCAACGATCGCTTCGAATACGACGACGTCGCGTACGGCCTCGACCCGACCCGCCCGGCCGACATCAACGCCATCCCCAAGCCCACCGCGACCTGCGAGATCGTGCTCGCCCCGCGCGCTGGCGATGCGCCCTACCGCTACCTCGTGCGCGCCGCCGGGGCCGATCCGCAGAGCGACCTCGTCGAGCTCGCGGTCGACTTCGGAGGCCCGCGCGCCATCCATCAATCAGACCCCATCGACAAGCTCGAGATCACGCAGCCGCTCGAGCGCTGCTTCGTCAGCCCCGGCGTGGTGACCGTGACCGCGACCGACGCGCTCGGCTTCGAGACCACCACCCTCTGCACCTGGGGCGAGGACGCGCCGCACGAGGGCGAGCTCTGTAACGGCGTCGACGACGACTGCGACGGCGTGGTCGACGACGGCTGCCCCGCCCCTGGGCAGGTCCTGACCCTCGACTACATCCCCACCGACACGCCGCGCGTGACCAACCAGAACGGCGACGGGCGCAACACCCTCGACTGCGGCGACCGCATGCTGCGCGCCATCAAGGTCTACAGCGGCAGCCAGATCGACAAGGTCGGCGCCTACTGCACCACCCCGCGTCTCGGCCAACCCTTCATCCCCGCAGGCCGCACCGAGAACGTCTACCCGGTCCTCTTCGAGGGCTACGACAGCCTCATCGCCGAGTATGGCGGCCAGGGCGGCGGCGACTCGACCCACCTCAACTGCGGCGACGTCGGCGCGACGGTCGCCATGGGCATCGAGGGCCGCGCCGGCAGCGTCATCGACCAGCTCCGCGTGGTGTGCTCGTCGATGCAGGTCGAGCGCGTCAACGGCACCTATCAAATCGTCAACTGGTGGACCGCCAACACGACCACCCGCGGCGGCGACGGCGGCTCACCGTTCGGGCGCCAGTGCGACGTCGGCACCCTCGTCAACCGCGTCAACGTCTGGTCCGGCTCCCGCGTCGACGACCTCACCCTCTCCTGCGCGCGCTACCGCCTCCCCATCATCGCCGCACCCTGACCTTCCACCCTGGTCCGCCACGGACTCATCTGGCCGCCCCTCATACCCCCGCAGAAGCGCCCGTCGACCCCGCGAGCGCCGCCATGCCCGTGGCCCCCAAGCGCCCCAAGAGCCTGCCCTGGGCCGACCTGCTCATGCGTGTGTGGCGTATCGACGCGCTCCGCTGAGGATGGGGGCCGACATAGGTCACTATGTCGGCGTCACGGCACTATTCGCCGAGGTCCGCCGCGAGCTGCAGGACGCGCGCCTCGACCGCGGCGACCGTGTCGCGATGAAGGCCCGCGCCGAGCCGCTCGGTCCGGCCGCGGGTGTGCAGCAGCAGGTCGCGCCGCAAGAGGCCCTTCTTGGCGAGCGTCGCTGGCTCCCCCCGGGAGATATGGCGACGGCGGATCTTCATGCCGCCGAGGCGCCGCTCGACGGTGGTGCCGTCGGCGTCCATTCGCAGACCCACGTTGGTCAGGCTCCGCCCCGCGCGAAGCCCGAGGCGCCAGGTGATGAGTCCGGTGACGACGGCCCAGAAGAGGCGAAACCAGCTCAGCTCGCCGGACACGCCGGACGTGACGAGCGCCACGGTCGCGGCCAGCGCGAGCAGCGTGAAGAGCACGCTCGGCCACCGCGGCTGGGGAGCAATGTCGACGACGAGCGCGTCGGGCGTGACGACGACGGCCACACGCTCGGCGGCAAAGTTGCCGAGTCGGTGCTTGTCGGATCCGGGTGCGGCCATCCCGGTCGCGAGCGCTCTGCGCGCCGCTTGCGCTGAGGCGAAGCGCTTCTCCGGCGCCGGCGCGAGGAGGCGCGACAGGAACCGCTCGAACCCGGGCGAGACGTGGATGACCTCGCGGAAGTCGAGGCGCAGCTCGTTCTGCGGCAGCTCGTCGGGCGCGTGATGCGAGAGCACATTGACGAGCGTCGCGCCGAGTCCATAGAGGTCGGACGCTGGCGTGGCGCGACCCGTGATCTGCTCGGGCGCCATGTAGCCGAAGGTGCCCGCGGTCGAGGCGTGCTCGGAGGAACCTGCCAGGCGGTCTCGGACCGAGCCGAAGTCGACGATCGCGACGCGACCGTCGGCCCGTCGCACGATGTTGGCGGGCTTCAGGTCGCGGTGTACGACGGGGGGCGAACGGCTGTGCAGGTAGTCGAGGATGCCCAGGATCTGGTCGGCGAGGTCGCGCGCCTCGGCTTCGGTCGGACGCCACCCGCGCTTGACGAGGTCGGCGAGCGAGTCACCCTCGGCGAGCTCTTGCACGAGCACGAAGCGGTCGGAGCCTTCGCTCGGCGCGATGAAGTCGAGGTAGCGAGGGATCTGCGGGTGTTCGAGGTTGCGCAGGACCCGCGCCTCACGCTCGAAGAGCTCGACTGCCTTCCAGTGGTCCACCGAGCGCAGCGACAGGATCTTCACGGCCACCCGCGCGCTTGTGGTCTGATCCACGGCGAGCCAGGTCACCGCGAAGCCACCTCGTCCGAGCACGTGCTCGAGCCGGTAGCGGCCGGCGATGAGAGTGTCGACCTGCGCGCGCGTCTCGATGTCGGTCGCGGCGATGGTGGCAGTGGCGATGTCCATGGGGTGAGGGTGAGCACGCGGGCGACACGTGTGTATGGGTCACCCAGCGAGAGGTCGCTGCCGAGCGTGAGTTGTGCCTGGAGGCCAAGGCGCCGACGGACTGTCGCACCGCAAGGTACTGCGGGTGCCGGGAGAGTGTCGGACGGCGGGCTGCTTGCGCACCTTTGGTCCGTTCACGTGAAGGCGATTGCCATCATATTGGCCGACTCCGTTGTGTGGCTCCGCAAGGCCGAACGAGGCCACGTTGGAACAACCTGGTGGCATGGATCGCGCACGGAGTGGGTCGGGTGCAAGAGCCCTGATACGCCACCGAGGATGCCCATGACGAAGACCATCGACAAGCTCAACTCCTTCCTTCGCGGCGAGATCTCCGCCATCGAGACCTACAAGATCGCGCTCCAGAAGTTCGAGAAGGCGACCTTCGTGAGCGCTCTGCGCGACAACCTTGCGTCGCACGAGGAGCGTGTGAGCTCGCTCCACGCTGAGATCGTGAAGTACGGAGGCGAGCCGGCGGCTGGCTCCGGAGCGTGGGGTTCATTCGCGAAGGCCATCTCGAGTGGCGCCGCCGTGTTCGGCGAGAAGGCCGCGATCGCCGCGCTCGAAGAGGGTGAAGACCATGGTTGCAACGACTATCAGCGTGAGCTGGAGGACATCGAGCCGCCCACGCGCGAGTTCGTGCAGGGGCTGCTGGCCGAGCAGCTCAAGACGCACGCGGTCCTCAGCACACTGAAGAAGCAGCTCGGCGGGGACCATTCACCACGACACCCCAACGCGTGAATCTGCTCGTCGACGCTCACACACTGCACTGACAACCTCAAATCCAGAGTTCAAAATGGGCATACTAACGTTTCTCCTCGTCGGCCTCGTCGCGGGGCTGATCGCGCGCGCCGTGGTGCCCGGCAAACAGAGCATGGGCATCCTCCTGACGATCGTGCTCGGCGTGGTCGGGTCGTTCGTCGGCGGCCTCCTCGTCTCGCTCGTCACTTCCAACCGGGTATTCGACTTCAACACCACGGGCTTGATAGGCAGCATCGTCGGAGCGGTCGTGGTGCTGCTCGTCTACGGC
>JAEUKJ010000486.1 GCA_016792665.1 Deltaproteobacteria bacterium
CGCGCCTTCCACCACCAAAACCCCCTCTACGAAGAGCTCCGCGGTCGCCTGCTCATCCTCGCCGGCGAGCGCGGCAAAGCCATCGAGGCCTTCGACCGCGCCCTCGAGCTCGCGCCGCAGAACCGCGAGCTCGCCGACTACCGCCGCACGCTGGTCGAAGAGCGCGGCCTGGCCGAGCGCTGGGCCGAGCCGATCGACGCCATCGTGGCGCGCGCCAAGACCTTCCCGCCCCGCTCCGAGGGCGCCTTCTACCTCCTCGAGCGCACTGTCACCGAGGTCTTCCAGAGCGGCCTCGCTTCGCAGTTCCGGCAGCTCGCGATCCGCATCGACCAGCCCAAGGCGGTCGACCGCTTCGAGGACATGATCTTCCCCTTCACCCCGGGCGAGGACCGCCTGGAGGTCCTCGAGGCCGAGGTCGTCAGGAAGGACGGCTCGCGCCTCCGCCCGCGGCAGATCGGCGAGCAGCGCCAGGAGGGCAAGTCCGAGGGCGTCTACACCCTCACCGCCTACAAGGTCGTCCGCTTCCCGGCGCTCGAGCCCGGCGACATCATCCACCTGCAGATCCGCAAGGACGAGATCGGCTCGCGCAACATGTTCGGCGACTTCTTCGGCGTCTTCTTCCCGGTCTCGAGCGATCTCCCCAAGGCCAAGGTCGAGCTCATCGTCCTCGCCCCCGCCTCGCGCCCGCTCCACTTCGGGGTCCACGACCTCCCCGCCGCGACGCTCTCCAAAGAAGGCGACCTCCAGCGCCTCGACCTCACCATCACCGACCTGCCGGCCCTGGTCATCGAGCCCGGCATGCCCGGCTACGGCGACATCGGCGCGTGGCTCTCGGTCTCGACGTTTTCCTCATGGGAGGCGCTCACGACCTGGTACCGCGAGCTCATCCTGCCGCAGATCGAGGTCCCCCCGAGCCTCGCCAAGATCGCCCAGGGTCTCGTCGCCGGCAAGACGACCCTGGTCGACAAGGTCGCCGCCATCCACCGCTGGGTCGTGACACAGACCCGCTACGTCGGCATCGAGTTCGGCATCCACGGCTTCAAGCCGTACAAGGTCGCCGAGATCGTCCAGCGCGGCTACGGCGACTGCAAGGACAAGGCATCGCTGCTGGTCGCGATGCTGCGCGAGGTCGGGGTCCCGGCCGAGTTCGTGCTCGTCCGCACCCGCGATCTCGGCGCCCTCGACGGCACGCCCGCGACCCTCTGGGCCTTCAACCACGCCATCGCGTACGTCCCCGGCCTCGACCTCTACCTCGATGGCACGGCCGAGTCGTCGGGCATCGGCGAGCTCCCCGAGCTCGACCAGGACGCCCTCGTCCTGCGCTTCGACCTCTACACCTCGAGCGCCCCGACCCTCACGCGCATCCCGCTGCAGTCGCCGCAATCCAACAAGGTCACGGCCACCGCGCGCTACACCCTCGAGCCCTCGGGCGACGCCACCGCCGACCTCGTCGAGACCATCGCCGGCACCTCCGCGGGCCGCCTGCGTGGCCGCCTCCAGGACGCCACGCGCCGCGACGCGCTCATCGCCGAGATCATCGCCGGGCAGCTCCCCGGCACGACGCTTCTTTCGGCGAGCTACGAGAACCTCGACACCCTCGGCGCCCCGGTCACCATCCGCGCCAAGGTCACGATGCCGCAGCTCGCCAAGCGTGTCGGCAACACCCTCGAGCTGCCGCTCGTCCTCGAGCCCGGGCTGCGTCTGAACGACCTGACCCCGCTCTCGTCGCGCAAGCAGCCGCTGGTCATCATGCTGGCCGAGTTCGACGAGAACACCGACCGCTACACCCTGCCGCCCGGGGCCCGCCTCGCGACCGTGCCCGAGCCCGTCAAGGTGACCTCGCGCTTTGGCACGTGGTCGATGGCCGTGCGCATGGACGGCGCCGAGCTCGTCACCGAGAGCCGCTGGGAGCTCCTCGGCAAGCGCGTCAGCCCCGCCGAGTACCCCGAGCTGCGCCGCTTCCTCGAAGAGGTCACGCGCGCCGAGTCGGGTCGCCTCCGCATCCTCCTGCCCTGAGCGGCGGCAACTTTTCGCCGCGTGGCAGGTTTTCGCCACCCACCCACACCAAGGTCCTGAGGTCCCGCGCGGCCTCGAGGCTTGGCACGCACCATGCTCATGGCCCTCCGCCCGCCGTCCCGGAGGTTCCCTTGAAGCGTATCGTCGCCCTTTTGATCGGCTCCCTCACCTGCCAACTCACCGCTTGCGGTGACCCGGGCTCGAGCAACGGCGACGCGCGCGCGCCGTCCGACACCGCCGGGCCCGACACCTCCGTTGCGGCCGACGCCGAGGACGTCGACAGCGACACCACGAGCGACACCTCCGACCCGGGCTCATCCGACACGTTGGACGCGACCGACACCGACACCACGACCGACACCGACGCCACGACCGACACCGACACCACGACCGACGCCGACACCACGACCGACACCGACGCCGACACCACGTCCGACGCCGACACCACGACTGCGTCCCCGCGCTGGTCGGTCCTCGTCTACATGGCCGCCGACAACAACCTCGAGGACGACGCCGTCGGCGACCTCAAAGAGATGCTCGCCGCGGGCGCCAGCGATCAGCTCCGCTTCATCGTGCAGGTCGACCGCTCCCCCGCCCACTCGACGCGTGCGGTCCCGGGCCTCGGCAACTGGACCGGCGCCAAGCGCCTCGTCATCGACGGCAGCGGCCTCCACGAGGTCGCCAACCTCGGCGCCGTCAACATGGCCGACCCCAACGTGCTCGCCGACTTCATCCGCTGGGGCCTCACCACCTACCCGGCCGAGCGCCGCGTGCTCGACCTCTGGGACCACGGCGCCGGCTGGGTCGGCTACGGCGCCGACGAGTCCACCGCGGGCCACCCCATCCTCTCCATCGCCACGCTGAAAGACGGCATCTCCCGCGGCCTCGCGAACGCCAACGTCGCGCGCTTCGATGTCCTCGGCTTCGACGCCTGCCTCATGGCCACCTATGAGGTCGCGCGCACGCTCTCGCCCTATGCCGACGGCCTCCTCGCCTCGCAGGAGATCGAGCCCGGCCACGGCTGGGACTACAAGAGCTTCTCCGCCCTGCGCGACAATCCGTCGCTCACACCGCGCGCGCTCGCGTCGCGCATCATCACCGGCTTCTTCGCCCAGGCTTCTCAGGCCCGGGACGACACGGAGCTCACCCTCTCCTACCTCGACCTCACCCGCATGAACGCCCTCGAGCAGGCACTGACCGCGTTCTCGTCGCGCCTCGCCACCGTCGATGCCGCGTCCATGCCCACGATCGGCCAGTCGCTCAGCAGCGCCATCTCGTTCGGCAAGAGCCCCGACCCCACCCACGCCTACCACCTCGTCGACCTCGGCACCTTCATCAAAGGCCTCGAGTCGCTCTCCGCCATCAGCGCTCAGGCCACGCAGCTCAGGCAAGCCCTCGCCGCCGTGGTCCTCGAGAACCGCACCGGCCCGGCCACTCGCGGCGCCATGGGGCTCAGCATCTACTTCCCGCCGCTGCGCTCGCTCTACAATCGCGCCTACGACACCGTCTCCGCGATGGCCGACTGGCGCGGCTTCCTGAACGCCTACTACGACGGCGGGGCCAGTGCCCCTCCGCTGAAGCTCACCGGCAACGGCACGATCGGCTGGGTCGAAGGCGCCGCCGTCCTCGATATCAACGTCACCTCGCCGCCGCTCGCAACGCTGGTCGATGCACGCGGCTATGGCGGCGTCATCGAGGGCGATACGGCGCTCATGACCTCGACCTTCCCGGCCGAACGTGGCGGCAGCACCCTTCGCGTCGCGTGGTACGGCGAGCTCGCGATCCTCTCCCAGGGCACCTCGACCACCTTCGGCTTCCTCGACTACTCCGAGGACACGACCACCCACGAGTCCTACGTCGACATCCCCTTCTTCTACATCGCCCCCAACGGCGACACGACCTACGTCATCCGCAACGACGTCCTCCTGCCCGACGGAAGCCTCCTCGGGTCCGACCTCTGGTACGAGTACACCGAAGTCGGCATCGGCGAGCTCTGGGTCGACCCGGGTGGACGTCTCGTCCCCCTGAACCTCGTCTTCGGCCCCGACGGCGAGTCCTGGCAGACCTCGGACACGAGCTTCGACGCGACCCGCCCCATCCAAGCCGAGATCGACAACGCCTTCGCCTACCTCGAACCCGGGACGACCATCTACCTCGAGCTCCAGGTGAGCGACTTCGCGGGCCAGGTCGACTACACCGGCGGCACCCTGCAGATCCCCATCGAAGGCGGCTGCGGCGACATCACCGACGTCGGGATCTGCCAGGGCAGCGTCCTCTACTACTGCGACAGCGGCCAGCTCCTCGCCTTCGACTGCGCGTCGGATGGGGGCATCTGCGGCTACAACGCCGAGGAGCAG
>JAEUKJ010000491.1 GCA_016792665.1 Deltaproteobacteria bacterium
CTCGAGACGATCGCCGACAAGGCCATCCGGGCCTTCACCGAAGGGCGCCCGGGCACGCGCGCCATGCCCGAGGTCGACTGGGTCCAGCTCGCCGGGATGATGGGCCTCGAGGACCTCTTGCAGCACACCGACGGGATGCGCTCGGGGTGCCACAACTATTTCATGCACGTCGACCAGGCAGGGCGTTGGTCGTTCATGCCGTGGAGCGTGGACCTCACGCTGCTCGCGGGCTACGGGTCGACCGGGCCGCTCCAGTCGTGCAGCCTCTTCGCGCGCCTCTGCGACGCGGACGAGGTGTGCGTCGCGTGGTTCGAGCGGGCCCGCGACGAGGCCGCGCAGCTCGTCTTGAGGAAGGACTTTCGCACGCGCGCCGTCGCGCTCGCCCAGCGCACCCAGGCGGTCGCGTGGGCCGGTGATGAGCCGTGGGGAGGTGGCGACTTCTGGGGTTCGAAGGACTTCGACCTGGTCGCCCAGACCAACGCGGCGGTCGATCTGATGGAGGCCCGGGCCCGCGCCATCCGGTGCACGACCGGCGCCAAGCGGACCGATCCGCCGACCCCTCCCGAGGACAACCCGACCTGCGACGGCTTCCTCTACCCCAACCCCGGCGGCCCGAAGTAAGCGCCGCGCGGGCCTCGAGCCCGGCGTGCTGCGACCCCGCGCCGCCCTTTTTGACATGACGTGAACCAACCCGGTTCCGCCACCCAGCGAGAGTGCTCCCCATGCTCACCTCCCTCCTCCTGCTCCCGATGATGGCCGTCTCGGCGCCCCTCGAGTGGCAATGTCCGCCCTGGCTCTACGGCGACGGCGTGAGCTGCGACTGCGGCTGCGGCATCGCCGATCCCGACTGCGCGGCGCGCGGCGCGTCCGACTTCGCGAGCTGCGACACGAGCTTCTGCGCGGCCGGAAAAGTGCCGCTCCAGGGTGTGCCCGCGCTGTGCATCGCCAACATCTGCGGCGACGGCTTCGTCGGCGGCGACGAGAAGTGCGACGACGGCGATGGGGTCGGCTGCGACGAGACCTGCCTCATCCCGGCCGATGGCTACACGTGCAGCGGGCTCGGGCGTGGCTGCTCGGTGCCCCGCTGCGGTGACTTCATGGTCGACCCGAAGCGCGGTGAGAACTGCGACGACGGCAACGAGATGGCCGGTGACGGGTGCAACGCGTGTCGTGCCGAACCGGGCTACATGTGCCGACTCTTTGGGGGTTGCACGCCGACGACCTGCATGAACGGCTGGATCGAGTACGACTGGGAGACCCAGACCGGCGAGACCTGCGAGGACGGCAACGTGCGCGGCGGCGATGGCTGCTCGCCGTCGTGCCAGACCGAGCCGGGCTATGCCTGCCGCTGGGACGGTTGCTTCCCGGTGGTCTGCGGCGACGGCATGGTCGTGCGTGGGGACTTCGGTGGCGGCGAGCAATGCGACGACCGCAACCAGGACCCGGGTGACGGCTGCGATGCCAACTGCCAGACCGAGCCCGGATGGTTCTGCGACGACTTCGCGGGGTGCTTCCAGGTCGTCTGCTCGGACCTCGTCGTCTCTCCCGGTGAGATGTGCGACGACGGCAATCTCGACCCCGGTGATGGCTGCGATGCGGGCTGCCAGAGCGAGTCCGGCTGGAGCTGCGGGGGCCAGCCCGGGCCGTGCCAGCAGGTGATCTGCGGCAATGGCATCGTGCAGGGCGACGACTTCGGATCGGTCGTCGAAGAGTGCGACGACAACAACACCGACCCCGGCGATGGCTGCGACGGCAACTGCCGCCGCGAGCCGGGCTATGTCTGCAACGAGAGCGGCTGCCGTCCGATCGTGTGCGGCGATGGCTATGTCGACAGCGACGGTGTCGGCCCCGGGCCGGGCCCGAAGCGCGCGGCCATCCCGATCGACCCCAACCGCCCGCCCGATGGCGGCGGCGAAGAGGTCCCGGGCTTCGAGCAGTGCGACGACAAGAACGACGTGTCGGGCGATGGATGCAGCGCGACCTGCCAGCTCGAGGAGGGCTGGATCTGCGAAGCCCCGGGCCTGCCGTGCGTGCGGCCGGTCTGCGGCGACGGCCTCGTCCAGGGGACCGAGACCTGCGACGACAACAACGACTTCGCCGGCGATGGCTGCGACGGCCGCTGCCTGCGCGAGCCCGGGTGGGTGTGCCGCACCCCGGGTCAGCTCTGCGAGCGCATGCCGCAGCCCTGGGTGTGCTCGGTCTGGATCTACGGATCGGGCGATGGCTGCGACTGCGGCTGCGGCGCCCCCGACCCGGACTGCGCGAGCACCGACGTCACCGCGTGCGCGTACAACCACTGCCTCGAGGACGCGCCCTGGCCGGACGCGACCAACCCGACCCTGTGCAGCACCGAGCCGCCGCCCGTCGTGGTCGAGGAAGACCCCGAGGTGGTCGAGGTCGTCGAAGAGGTCGAAGTCGTCGAGGTGGTCGAAGAGCCCGACGTGGTCGAGGCCGAGGACATCGGGCCGGACGTCGCCGAGAGCTCGCCCGAGGTCGTCGAGGAGGACGTCGCCGTGAACCCGCGCCCCGCCGATGACGGCTGCGCAGGTGGCGGTCTCGAGGGTGCCGGGCTCGTGGGCCTCGCGGCGCTCGTGCTCGCGCGCTGGCGTCGCCGCGCGGCTTGAACGTCTCGCCGGGGCCGCGCGCGGACCTCGGCGTGGCGATCGATGTCTCGGCCGGGTCGCCTCGCGCGGCTCGGTGGGCATTTGGCAAGCGCCCCGAGGCCGTTTAGATTGCTCCAATGATGGAGCAGCTAGAGCGACTCGAGAGGGACACGGCGCGCGCGACCGAAGCCGCGTTCTACCTGGCACAGAACGCGGCCGTGACGCGCTTTCTCCTGGACGAGGCGAAGGCCCCGGTCGTCGGGGCCGTGGCGGTCGCGCTCGACCACCCCTCCGATGGGCCGTTCCTCGTCGTCACGCGCGAGGGGGCGGCGCTGGAGTGCCTGCGTCGCGGCGCGCGTCCGCGCATGCCGGTGGTCACGCGGGCCCAGCTCGAGACCGTCGCGGTCAAGCACGACGCCTTGAAGCCCGAGGTCTTGCGCTGGGGGCCCGGGCCCGCCGACGCCGAGCGCGGCGCGACCGGCTTCCGTCCGCTGTTCCGGACGCTGCTCGACGGGGGTGAGGCGGTCGCGGCCGAGACGCTGCGCTCGCTGGCCCCGTTCCTGCCGTTGGTGTTCGAGAAGCTGCCGGCCCTCTGGTACGCCTGCGACGACACGCTGCGCGACTTCGTCAAGCGGAGCGGCGAGCGCCTCATCGCGGAGCGGGCGCAGCTCGACGCGCGCGGGGAAGAGCAGGTCCGGCGCACGTGGCGCCTGCACTGGGCGGTGGGGCACCTCCAGGCCTTGTTCGCGCAGGCCGACGACGACACGCTGCGCCAGGCGGCGGGCGGGGTCATCCAGGGGGCGGCGCCGATCCGTGCGACCCGTCTCGGGTTCTGGCCGGTCGCGCTGCGTGGGCTCTCGCTGTGCGGGCGGCTCGGGGCGAGCCTGCTGACCGGGCTCGAGCACGGGCTCAAGGCGCCGCCCGACACGGTGCACGAGGCGCTGACCTCGGCGCACGGGCTCGGCTTCGTCGGCGCCGCGCACCCGAAGTACCGACACGAGGTCGTCCTCCGCCTGGGCGACACCTTTGAGGGGGCGGACCCGCGGAGCGCCTGGCTCGCGCGCGAGCGGCTGCTCGTGGCCGAGGCGCTCACCGAGCTCGAGACCGACACCGGGCTCGCCGAGAAGCAGGTGGTCGCTCAGCTCGAGGAGCTCGCGTCGCGCGGGGTCGAGGTGCCGCGGCCTGCCACCGACGAGGGTCCGGAAGAGCGGACGCTGGTGCGCCTCGCGAACCTGCCGGTCTCGCTGCACGGGCGCGTGGGCCATGTGCTCATCCGACACGGGCTCGGGGCCTTCGCGCGCACGCCGATCGAGGACCTCTACCCGAGCGCGGCCGAGCTCGCCGCGCGCCCGCCCGTCGACCCGTTGAGCGCGGGCTTCCGCCTCCTCGAGGTCGCGGTCGAGCACCTCGGGCGGCTCAAGCGCGGCTGAGCGGCGCGGTCGTGGTGCGCGACCCGCGGCTCCTTCGCGGCGTCGCTCACTGCTCGGTGAGAGACGTGAACTCCTTGTAGAAGAAGCGGAACTCGATGCAGCCGGCGGCGGTCTCGGCGGCCGCGACGCGCTGGTGCTCCAAGCCCTGGAACTCGAGCCCGGTCACGACGGCCAGCGGCTTCAGCATGGTGCCGGCGATCGACAGGGTGCCGCTCGACGCGGGCACGTGGCACTCGGTGAAGGTCGGGCCGGCCGCGTGGTGGTTGATCGAGATGCGCGTGTAGACCTGCGAGTCGCCGGCCTGCGCGGCCCAGGTGGTCGTGACCCCCTTGGGGTCCATCGAGTCGCCGCTCAGCGTGCCGGACGCGTTCAGGGCGCCGGGCACCGTGGTCGCGCCGAGCGTTATGCGCTGGTCGCCGACGTGCAGGGTGAGCGCGTAGGTCTGCGGGTCGGAGGCGAGCTCGCCGAAGATCTCGCCGGTCTCGCCATTGGCCGCGAGCTCGGTCGTCTGGCCGCCGTGGTCGACCACCACGCGCGTGTCGGTGCGGCGGACGGGCGACTTCACGCAGACCCCGTCGATCCCGCAGAGCTCGTCCTCGTCGCACGGTGCGCACGCGCCCTGCGGGTTGAAGCGGTGGAAGGCGCAGGCCGCGTCGGCCAGCTCGGGCTCGCCGTAGTACGGGTTCGGGCGGTCCGAGACCGAGCCGTTGAGATAGACAGTGCTCGGCCCCTGGGCCTCGACCTCGATCAAGCCGATGCGCTCGGACAGCTTGCAGCGCGCCCCGGGCACGGCCGCGATCGGGCCGCCCGGCGTGGTGTCGGCCGTGTCAGACGTGTCGCTGCTGTCGGCGGTGTCGCTGCTGTCGGCGGTGTCGCTGCTGTCGGCGGTGTCGCTGCCGTCGTTGGTGTCGGCCGTGTCGGTCGTGTCGGTCGTATCGTTGTTGTTGGTGTCGCTGGTGTCGGCACCGTTGGAGGCGTTGGAGTCGCAGGCAAAGAGACCGAGGGCAGCGACGAGCGCGAAGCGGAGGGACATCGGGACTCCAGGTGGGCAGGGGAGGGCAGGCGCCACTCGGGGCGGAAGATGCAGCCTCGTGCGCTACGAATCCAGTGCCAAAGGTGCCGCGGGGCGCGCCAGGACTTCATCGAGGCGTGCGCATCGGCCGCGACTCGGCCCGCGCAATCCGCTATGAACGTCCGCATGAAGATGCGGCTCATGGCGTGTGCACTGGTGCTCGGGGGCTACGGACTGGCGGGGGGCCTCACCCTCGGCGCCTGCGGGGACGACGCGTCGCCAGACACCGCAGACACGGTCGACACGACAGACACGGTCGACACGGACGCGCCCGATTCCGACACCTCGGACACGGCCGACACGTCGGACACCGCCGACACGTCCGCGGACGCCGACACCACCGCGCCGCCCGATCTCGCCCTCGTGCCTGCTCCGGGTGAGGTCGTCGCCGGTCAGGTCGTCAAGGCGGCCGATCTCGTCGGCGGTCCCAAGGCCGAAGGCCAGCTCGGCGACTTCGTGCTCGCCAATCACAAGGCTCGCTTCCTCGTCGAGGGCCTGCGCCGCTGCGGCGGCTACCGCCAATACGGCGGCAACCTCGTCGACGCCGACCTCCAGCCCGGCGGCGAAGACCGGATGGGCGAGCTCTGGCTCGTCTGGAACCTGCGCGTCTTCAAGCCCGACCAGGTCGAGGTCACCTCCGACGGCAAGGACGGCACCGCCATCGTCCGCTTCTCCGGACGCACGGCCCCCTACGCCTGGATCGACGCGCTGGTCGGCGACACGCTCCTCGCCGAGCCCGTCGACCTCGCCGTCACCTACGAGTACCGCCTCGCCCCCGACTCGAACGTGCTCGAGCTGCGCGTCACGATCTTCAACGACGGCGCCGCCTACAGCGAGGTCCAGATCCCCATCCTCGCCATGAACATGGGCGACGGCGCCCCCGCCTTCACGCCGGGCCCCGGCCTCGCCACCCTGCCCAGCGGCGCGGTGGTCCCGTGGACGGGCGGCATCGGGCTCGTGCGCGCCCACGCGTTCCTGCCCCCGGTCGGCCAGGTGCCGATCGCCCTCTTCCAGGAGACCAACGTCCAGATCTCGCTCATGACCGCCTTCGGCCTCGACCCCGGCGCCAGCGAGACCTTCGTCTTCCACCACGTCGTCGGCGACGAGGGCACGACCTCGCTCGAGCGCGCGCGCGTCGCGGTGCGCGGGGCCACGTTGGCGACCTTGCGCGGCAAGGTCACGGGCGAGTCCGGTTGGGCGGACGGCGAGGGCATCCCGGCCTACACCGGCTCCAAGAGCTGGGTCGCGGTGCGCCGCGAGGCCGACGTCGTGGCGCTGACCCCGGTCCGCCCCGACGGTACCTGGGAAGCCCTGGTCGAGCCGGGCGACCTCTCGGTGCAGGCCTTCGCTCCCGGACGCGGCGCATCGGCCCTCGTCCCGGTCACGGCTGCGCTCGCGACCCCGACCGCGGTCGATCTCGAGCTGCCCGCCCTGGGTGAGGTCATCGCGCGGGTCACCGACCCCAGCGGTGCGCCCTTGCCCGCCCAGGTCACCTTCTTCCGCCAGGGCGAGACGCCCTCGCCGTTCGCGCCCGAGCCGGTGCGCTTCGACCCCGACTGGGGCGACGGGCGCAGCGCGGTGGCCTTCCACATCCCGGACCAGGGCCCGGCCACGACCCACCTCCTGCCCGGCACGTACCGCGTCGTCGCGAGCCGCGGCTATTCGTGGGAGCTCGACGAAGAGACCCTCACCGTCACCCCCGGCACGACCCAGATCCTCGACATCGTCTTGAGCAAGGCCGTCGACGATGCCGGCTGGTCGGCCGCGGACCTCCATATCCACTCGTTCTGGAGCCCAGACTCCGAGGTCCCCTATCCCGTCCGTCTGCACCAGGCCGCGGCCAACGACGTGGCCCTGCCTGTCTTCACCGAGCACACCTACATGGGCGCCCTCGCGGGCCCGCTCGCGCAGTCCGGCGTGGCGGACTGGGTGAGCCCCGTGCCCGGCCAGGAGGTCTCGACCGTCGAGTACGGCCACTTCAACGCCTACCCGCTGGTCTACGACGCGACCGCGCCGAGCGGTGGCGCCGTCTTCGAGCACGGCTGGACCGGCACCGGCCTCTTCGATCAAATCCGCGCGCAGCACGACGGCGATATCATCCTGCAGGTGAACCACCCGCGCTCGGGCGCGCCGATCAAGTCCTACTTCAACGCGGTCGGCCTCGACGCGACGCTCATGACGGTCACCAAGCCCGCGCGCTGGACCCTCGACTGGGACGTGCTCGAGGCGTTCAACACGCGCTGCCTCGGCGATGCCGACAACGCGCAGACCGTGCAGGACTGGTTCGACATGAACGACCACGGCGTGAGGAAGGCGCTCGGCTCGGGCTCGGACAGCCACAGCGAAGCGGCCGGCGTCGGCCACCCGCGCACGTGGATCCACATCGAGCGCGAGGTCGTCGCGGCCGACGTCGAGTCGCTGGTCCCGGTGCTCCGGCGGCGCGAGGCCTTCGTGTCGTGCGGGCCCTTCGTCCACTTCGCGGCCACCGACGGCACGCCCATCGGTGGGCGCACGACGCTCAGCGACGGGGCCGCGCGCTTCCGCGCCCGCGTCGAGGCGCCGAGCTGGATCCAGGTCGACGAGGTGCGCCTCCTCGAAAACGGCGTGCCGGTCCAGACCGTCGCGTTGGCCGGCTGGCAGCGCCCCGCCGGGCTCGCGGCCAACGTCCGCTTCGACGGCGAGCTTTCGGCCGTGCCGCGCGCCGACGCGTGGTACGTGCTCGAGGTCGTCGGCTCGGGCGGACTCTGGCCGTTGAAGCCCAACGAGACCCCGTATGCGATGACCAACCCCATCGAGATCGACCAGGATGGCGACGGCGCGTGGACCCCGCCCGCCGAGACCCAGACCACGCGCCCCAAGGCCGCGCGCAAGATCCCCGAAGGGTTGCCGCACCGCGACGACCACGGCGAGCCGGCCGGCGCCCGCGCCCATCGACACTGAGCCAAGCCTTCGGCGAGGGATGGGCAGCCTGGCCTTGCCAGGCCTTTGGCAAGGGATGGTCAGCCTGGCCTTGCCAGGCCTTTGGCAAGGCTTGCACCCGCGAGGTCCGCAGTCCAAGATGCCGCCATGCAAGACAATGACTCCGGCCTGGCGCAGTACGCCGCGACGCGCCTCGGCATCGCCCGCCTCCGCGTCCAGGGGGTCACCGCGCTGCATTCCGTCGCCGCCAGGGCCTGCTCTGAGGCCGCGCGCGCGCTGAACGTCCGCCGCGTCGGACTCTGGCTCCTCGACAAGGATGGCACCACCCTCCACGTCTTCTGCCAGCACGACCTGAACGGCGACGTCGCCTTCGGCGGCACCGTCATCCGCCGCGCCGACTTCCCCGAGTACTTCGCCGCCCTCGAGACCCGCGGCCTCATCCGCGCCGACGACGTGCGCCAGGACCCCGCCACCGCCTCCCTCGCCGAGGCCTACTTCCTGCCCGCCGGCATCGGCGCGACCCTCGACGCCCCGGTCCTCGTCGACGGCATCGTGGTCGGCGTGGTCTGCCACGAGCACGCTGGCGCCGCGCGCGCTTTCGCCGATGCAGAATGTGTCCTCGCGATGGGTCATGCAGACGCGCTCGGCGCGAAGATCGCCGAGTCGCGCCACGCCGAGACCGAGCAGCGCCTCGAACAGACCGCGGCCGAGCTCGCCGCCGAGCTCGCCGAGATGCGCTCGCGCGAGGTCACCGGGCGCTTCGCGGCGGGCCTCGCCCACGACCTCGCCAACATCATCCAGATCGTGCGCGGCAACGCCGAGCTCATCGTGCAGCTCGGCGAGGCCTCGGTCCACCCGATGGCCAAGGACATCATCGAGGCCGCGCAGAAGGCCAAGGATCTGACCGCCGACCTCATGGCGCTGGGCCGGCGCGAGGCCGCCCCGAAGCTCGTCCCGGTGCGCTCGCACCTCAGCAACGTAGCCGCCACCCTCTCTCGCGCCCTCGCCCCGATCGTCCTGCACTTGAACGGCAGCGGCCAGGGCCAGGTCCTCATCGACCCCGCTCAGCTCGAGCGCGTCTTCACGAACCTGGTCCTGAACGCGCGCGACGCCCGCCCCGAGGGCCCCATCGCCATCACCATCGAAGACACCCAGCTCGGCGCGACCACCCTCGAGCTCCCGCCTGGTCGCTACGTTCTCGTGCGCGTCGAGGACCGCGGGCCCGGCATGGACGAGACCACGCGCATCCGCATCTTCGAGCCCTACTTCACGACCAAGCCCTCGGGCCACGGCCTCGGCCTCGCCGTCGTCGCCGATCTCGTGCAGCGCGCCGGCGGCTTCATCCGCGTCACCAGCGCGCCTGGCGAGGGTACCGCCATGCGCGTCTACCTCCCCCGCTTCGCGTAGCAGCGCGCTGCGGTGTCGGCGCGTCACGCGATCCGCCTATCGCCAAGCGGAGATCGCTGTATTAGGGTCCGCCTCATGACGGCCTTCGACTCGCTCTTCCCTGACGAAACCACCCCTTCGTTGCTCGGGCGCGCCCTCCGCCACCTCACCCCGAGCTATCGCCCCGCCCCGCTCGTGCTCGCGCGCGGCCAGGGCTGCGAGGTCTTCGATCGCGACGGCACCCGCTACCTCGACATGGTCGGCGGCATCGCCGTCAACAGCCTCGGGCACGCGCACCCGCGTCTCGTCGCCGCCATCGCCGCGCAGGCCGCCCAGCTCATCCACGTCTCCAACCTCTACCTGAACGAGCCGTCGATCGCCCTCGCCGACAAGCTCTCGGCACTGACCGGCTTCGACCGCTGCTTCTTCGGCAACTCCGGGGCCGAGGCCAACGAAGCCGCGCTCAAGGTCGCGCGCCGCTACCAGACCGTCGTGCGCGGGGCCCCGAACAAGATCGGCATCCTGAGCTTCGACAACAGCTTCCACGGCCGCACCGTCGGCGCGCTGAGCGTCACCGGCCAGCCGAAGTACCACCAGGGCTTCGAGCCGCTCCTCCCCGGCCCGCACTTCGTCCCCTTCGGCGACCTCGCCGCCGTCGATCAGGCCCTCGGCGCCGCCGCCGCGACCTCGACCCCCATCGGCACGATCATCGTCGAGCCCATCCAGTGCGAGGGCGGCATCAACATGCCCCCGCCGGGCTTCCTCGAAGGCCTCCGCGAGCGCGCCGACGCCCACGATCTCGTGCTCATCTTCGACGAGGTCCAGACCGGCGTCGGCCGCACGGGCCGCTGGTTCTGCTTCGAGCACCACGGCCTCCGCCCCGACGTCCTCACCACCGCCAAAGGCATCGCCGGCGGCGTCCCGCTCGGCGTCATGATGACCACCGACCGCATCGCCGAGGCCCTCCAGCCCGGCACCCACGCCTCGACCTTCGGCGCGAACCCGCTCGCCACCCGCGCCGCCCTCGAGGTCTTGCGCGTCATCGAGGACGACGGCCTCCTCGTTCAGGCCCACGCCCACGGCGAGCACCTCCACGCCGCCCTCCGCGCGCTGGCCGCCCGCCACCCCGACAAGGTCACCGATGTCCGCGGTCGCGGTCTCATCCAGGGGCTCGACCTCGCCAGCGCCGATCTCGCCACCCGCATCGTCGACGGCGCCCGCGCGCACGGCCTGCTCTTGAACGCGGTTCATGGCACGACCCTCCGCTTCGTCCCGCCGCTCATCGTCTCGATCGCCGAGCTCGATGCCGCCGTCGCCATCGTCGGCACTCTTCTCGACCTTTCCTGAAGCGGCCCCGAACCGCTGGTTGAACCAGCAGGTCCGCCTGGGCATCCCGCACCGCGCCGACCTTTGACCCGCCGCGTCATCAACTCCGCACCCCAAAAAGTCGCGCCTCGGGTGCGGTTCCGTGAAGATGCGCGCCGTGATACACCCCGGATCGATGAGCCGGCTGCCCGCCAGCGCCCTGGAGGAGGGCGACCTGATCGACGCCATCCTGCGCCCCCTCCTCTCCGAGGTCGGCGCGGCCGAGCGCCGTCATGCCATCTTGGCGAAGGCGCCTGCGCCGCGGCCCTGGGCGCTGGCCGACCTCGACCAGACCATCGACCTCCTGCTCACGCGCATGCGCGTCGACCCGCGCCTCCGCACGCGTGAGGCCACCCGCCCCGGCACGCGTGAGGCCGCGCGCCCCGGCACGCGCGACGCGATCCGCCCGATCACCAGCGAGAACGCGCCGCTCCCGCCGCCGGTGCCCTCCGATCTGCGCACGGCCGAGACCCGCAAAGCCGCGCTCGTCGGCCCGCCGCCCGTGCCGGGTTCGAACAAGACCCCCATCTCGCCCCCGGTCCTGCCCGCGATGGCCGATCGTGCGGCGCGCCCGACCCGCCCCGCCGACTGGGGCCCGGGCACCACCATCGAGCCGCGCTCCCTCGTCGACGGCAAGCGCCTCGACCCCGAGCTCCCGCCTCCCGCCGACGAGCTCGACCGGGCCGCCTGGCCTCGCCAGGGCTACGCGGACGATCAGCAGGCCCCGCCGCTCCCGCTCCAGGCCGTCCAGATCCCGGCCCTCCCCAACGACAAGCCCAAGCGCGTCCCGACCACGGTCTACAGCCTCGACGAAGTCCAGGGCGCGATCGTCCCGGCCGTCGCCGGCAACGCTCCCGAGACCTTCCTGCTCTTCGACGACATCGTCATGCTCTCCGGCATGAACGACCGCGACGGGCTCCTCATCTCGCTCGAGCGCCTCCTCGTCATGGCCAAGCTCGAAGACCACATCAAGGCCTTCATCGACTCGAACGAGGTCAAGCTCATCGGCCTCTACGAGTCCCAGCTGAAGTCCTTCGCGCGCATCCCCAAGCGCGCCCCCGCGGCCGTCCACAACACCATGCCGCGCGTCTTCCTCCGCGGCGAGAAGGTCGCCGCCGTCCTCGACCTCGTCGACGAGAAGACCTCGATCAACGACATCATCAAGCGCGCCGCCCCGCTGACCCCGATCGAGACCTGCTCGGTCCTGGCCCAGCTCCAGCGCTCTGGCGTCCTTGATATCTAGCGCGCGGCCCCCCGTGATCGCGACCGGTCGAGAGCCGCGCGCTCACCCCCCGCAGGGCTCGCCCCGACCCCGCCTCGTCGCCCCGGCCCTCGCCCTCGCGGTCCTGGCGATCTCGTTCGCGGCCATCCTCTTTCGCTTCGCCCCCGACCTCCACCCGCTCACCGCCGCCGGCTGGCGCCTCCTCACCGCGGGCTCCCTCCTCACCGTTTTCGTCCGCCTCCGCGCCCCGTCCGCCCCACCGGACCCTCTCGCACCGCGCCCACCCTCCGCGCGCGGCCTCGTCCTCCTCGGCGGACTCGCCTACGCCCTCCACTTCGGTGCATGGGTCGCCTCCCTCGGCATGGTCACGGTCGTCGTCTCGGTCACCGCCGTCACCACCACCCCGATCCTGCTCGCCGGTCTCGGCCTCGTCACGGGCCGCGATCGCCCCTCCCCACGCGTGCTCCTCGGCCTCTCCCTGGCCCTCCCCGGTGTCGTCCTCCTCGCCATCTCGGCCGCCCCTCCGGCCACCCCCTCGCCCGCGCCGACCCTCGGCCTCGGGCTGGCCCTCCTCGGCGCTGCCGCGATGGGGGCCTACTTCCATGTCGCGCGTCGCGCCGTCCTCGCGGGCACCTCGCCGCTCGCCTTCTCGGCCGCCGCCACCCTCCTCGGCGGCGTCCTCCTGATCGGTGCGGCCGCCCTCGTCGGCGCGCCACTGCTCCCCAAGTCCGCCGCAGAGGCCTGGGTCGTCCTCCTCGCCGCCGCCGTCCCGCAGCTTGTCGGGCACACGCTCATGACCTGGTCCCTTCGACACACGACGCCCACCGTCGTCGCGCTCGCGACCCTCGGCGAGCCGGTCCTCTCATCACTCCTCGCCGCGCTCCTCCTCGCCGAGGCGCTCACCCCGCTGGGGGTGTTCTCATCGCTCCTCACCCTCGGTGCGGTCGCCTTCGTGTTGGCGCGCCGCCCGTCCGAGACGTCCTCGTGAGTTGCCCATCGCTGCCGACGTGACAGCCGCGCCCGCCCGCGGTACCCCGGAGGGGATGGGTACGATGGGATCGACGGTCACGCTCCTCCTCGGATATTCGGATCCGAAGGTGCTGCTCCTCACCTGGGCAGGCCCGCGCTATCTCTTGCTCCCGGCCCCCGCCGGCATCCGGTCCGAGGCCGCCCTCCCACGCGACCCACCCCAGGTCCCGCTCCAGGCCGCGGCCCAGCCCCCGCCGATCGCGTCAGCGCCTGCATCGTCGCCCACCTCGGGCCCCACGATGCCAAGCCACCTCCACACCACCTCGATGCCGCCGCCGCCCGCGCCGCGCCCGTTGAAGGTCCAGCGCTCGGACTCGCTGCTCGACGAGACGCCGCCCCCACCGTCCTCGCGCCCGCGCCCTCCCGAGGTCCACCTCGATCCGCGCACCGCCTTCCGTCGCGGCGGACAGGCCTCGCGCGTCGGGACCTCGCGCGTCCAAGCACCGACCCGCTCCCCCGAGGCCGCCTCCGACGGGCCCATCGCCGACCTCGTCATCGTCCCGCAGATGCCCACGTTTCGCGCCTCCGAGCAGGGCGTGAAGGCGGTCCTGGGCTATCTCCGGAACTCGCAGATCTTGGCCGCCCGCGCCGAGAAGCTCAGCGACGATGGCGTCCGCATCGACCTCCTCCCCGATGCCTTCTCGCACCTCGCCTTCACCGAAGGCCAGGCTCCCCCGGGCCCGCCGTCGATCGCGGAGGGCACCCTCTGGTTCGGTCCGAAGCCCCTCGCCCTCGCCTTCGGCGACCCCACCCGCCGCACCTCGTTCCGCCTCGACCTCGTCGGCTGCCGCTTCCCACGCTTGGCCGACGCCTTCCTCGCGCGCCTCCAACAGATCTTGTACCTCCGTCCCGAGGTCATCGCCTCGCCCCACGACCCCGCCCGTCTCCGCGCCACCACCCCAACCCTGGCCGCACAACCGATCCCCCACTTCGATCTCCAGGAGTTCGATCCCTGATCGACGCCGAAGGCCCTCTCCGATGCGCGCACCCCTCGCCACCGCCCTCCTCGCCCTCCTGATCGGCTGCGACGACGCGTCGTCCGCCACCGATACGTCCGCCGACACCGCCGACACGTCCGTCGACACCGCCGACACGTCCGCACCTCCGGACACCGCCGACACCGCCGACACGTCTGCACCTCCGGACACCGCCGACACCGCCGACACGTCCACGCCTCTGGACACCGCCGACACCTCCGAAGACGACACCGCCTCCGCGCTCTGCGGCTGCGACAGCCCGGCCTCGTGCCTCTTCGCGAAGACCTCCGCCTCGTGCGCCTCGGTCGCCCAGACCTGCACCGGCCAGGACATGACCCCGGTCGCGGCCTGCGGCACCGACGACGCCATGGCGACCTGCACCCGCGGGACCTCGTCCATCACCTACCACTGGTCCGCGCTGCGCGGCTTCCTCGCCGACGCCAAGGCCCAGTGTGACGCGGGCGGTGCGGCCGCCGGGACCTTCGCGGTGGCCTCCATCCCTGCGGGCGACGGCACCCCCTGCTCCTGCCAGCGCTCGGCCTCGGCCTGCGTCCAGACCTTCGGCGCCGCGTGCTCGACCTTCACCTGTGACGCCGGCGTCGAGTCCGGCACCTGCTCCACCTCCGAGCGCCTCCGCGCCCGCTGTGTCACCCGCGACGGCCAGCGTGAGGTCGTCTTCTACGCCAACGGCCTCACCCTCGAGCTCGCCGAGACGACCTGCCTCGGGGCGTCCGCCTTCCAGTACTACTGGTTTCCCGACCCCAACTGAGCCGTGTACCAACCCCCTCGGAGCCCTCTCCGTCATTGACACTCCGAGACCGTGGGCCTATGTCCGCGGCCCTCGCGCGGCCTCTGCCGCTCACGCCGAAGGAAGCGATGCGCCACTTCATCACGACCCAGGACTGGACCCAGGCCGAGCTCCAGGGCCTGTTGGACGACGCCCGCTGGCTCAAGCGGAGCCGCTTCGAGCCGCAGCTCGCCGGCCGCTCGATTGCGCTGCTCTTCTTCAACCCGTCCTTGCGCACGCGCAGCTCCTTCGAGCTCGGCATCAAGCAGATGGGCGGCCACGCCCTCGTCCTCGAGCCCGGCAAGGGCGCCTGGCCCATCGAGTTCGAGGACCAGGTCGTCATGGACCAGGACGCCGAGGAGCACATCGCCGAGGTCGCCCGCGTGCTGTCGCGCTACTGCGACCTCATCGCCGTGCGCGCCTTCCCGAAGTTCAAGGACTGGTCGGTCGATCGCCAGGACAAGGTCATCAAGCAGGTCGCCAAGTACGCCGAGGTCCCGGTCATCAACCTCGAGACCATCACCCACCCCTGCCAGGAGCTCGCGCACATGCTCGCCCTGCAGGAGCGTCTCGGCGTCGACTCGCCCGAGGGTCTCAAGGGCAAGAAGTACCTCCTCACCTGGACCTACCATCCCAAGGGCCTCAACACCGCCGTCGCCAACTCGTCGCTGCAGATCGCGACCAAGTTCGGCATGGACGTGACGCTGCTCTGTCCCGAGCCCATCTACCACCTCGACGAGCAGTACTTCGCCGCCGCGGCCGACAACATCGCCAACAACGGCGGCTCCTTCAACGTCAGCTACGACATCGACTCGGCCTACGCCGGCGCTGACGTCGTCTACTGCAAGAGCTGGGGCGCCATCCCGTATTTTGGCAATTGGGACGCAGAAAAGCCCATCCGCGAGCAGTACAAGCACTTCATCGTCGACGAACGCAAAATGGCACTCACCAACGGCGCCGTCTTCTCGCACTGCCTCCCGGTGCGCCGAAACGTGAAAGTGACCGACGGCGTCATCGACTCGCCAAACTCGATGGTCATCGACGAGGCCGAGAATCGCCTCCACGTGCAGAAGGCACTGATGCATCAGCTCCTCTGGAAGTACCGATGACCGAAGGGCTTCTTTCTTCGCTCAGCTCGGAGGTCAAGCCCGTGAACGACACCCGCACCCTTATCTCGCAGTTGCTCCGAAACCTCGGCACCCAGCGCGAGGTCGAGCAATATCTCAAGCAATATGCCTCCGTCGAATCGACGAAATTCGCCGTCATCAAGATCGGCGGCGGCATCGTGCGCGACCATCTCGACGACCTCGTCAGCTCGCTGACCTTCCTGTCGCGCGTCGGCCTGTACCCGATCATCATCCACGGCGCGGGTGAGCAGCTCTCCGAGGCCCTCCGCATGGAAGGCCACCAGCCGACCTTCGTCGACGGCCTCCGCGTCACCGACGCCGAGACGCTGCGCATGGCGCGCAAGGTCTTCACGCGCACCAATCACCAGATCTGCGACGCCCTCGAGGCGCAGGGCACGCGCGCCCGTCCGATCCCGACCGGCGTCTTCGAGGCCGTGAAGTCCGACTTCGACCGCCTCGGCTATGTCGGCGAGGTCACCGATGTCGACCTCGAGCCCATCCGCTCGGCCATCCAGGCCGGCGACATTCCGGTGCTCTCGAGCCTCGCCGAGACCCGCGACGGCCAGCTCTTGAACATCAACGCCGACACGGCGACGCGCCACCTGGCGACCAAGATCGAGCCCTACAAGATCATCTTTCTCACGCCGACCGCGGGACTCCTGGACGCCGAGGGCCACATCATCTCGGCCATCAACCTGGCCGAGGACTACGACACCCTGATGGAGGCGCCCTGGGTCTCGGGCGGCATGCGACTCAAGATCCAAGAGGTCAAAGCCCTCGTGGACGCCCTGCCGCTGCAGTCCTCGGTCGCCATCACGTCGCCGTCCGAGCTCCCCAAAGAGCTCTTCACCCATCGCGGCTCGGGCACCCTCATCCGCAAGGGCGAGCGCGTCCTGCTCTTCGAGGGCGGGCTCGAGGGGGTCGATCTCGGTCGCCTCCAGAACCTCCTCGAGTCGAGCTTCCAGCGCGCCCTGGTCGACGACTACTTCGAGAAAAAGGCATTCTCGAAGATCTATGTGACCGAGAGCTACCGCGCGACGGCCATCCTCACCGAGGAGGGTCCGATCCCCTACCTCGACAAGTTCGCCGTCACCTCGAAGGCGCAGGGCGAGGGCATCGCGGCCTCGCTCTGGGAGCGCCTGCGCAAGGACAATCCCAAGCTCTTCTGGCGTTCGCGCGTCGAGAACCACACCATCAATCCCTGGTACTTCACGAAGTCCGACGGCAGCCTCCGCGACGCGCGCTGGATCGTCTTCTGGTACGGCCTCGACGGCTTCGACGAGATCCAGGCCTGCATCGCGCGCGCCTTCGCGATGCCGCCGTCGCTCCGCAGCCATGGCATCGCGGAGGGCTGAGTCCCATGTCCCAATCGACCCAACCCGACCAGCCGACGAAGGTCACGCGCGCCGCAGCCCGTCGCGTCGCCATCATCGGCGCACGCGGTCATGTCGGCGCCGAGCTGCTCCGCCTCCTGGACCAGCATCCGCACTTCGAGGTGGTCCTGGTCTCGTCGCGTAACGGCGGCGTGCCGATCCACAGCGAGGTCCCCGGCCTCACGAAGATCGACCTCGCCTTCGAGGCCGTCACCCCCGACGACCTCCCGACCCTGGCCGAGCGCCACATCGACCTCTGGGTCCTGGCTCTCCCCAACGGCCACTCCGAGCCCTGGGTCACCGCGATCGAGGCCCACGCCCCGGCATCGATCATCGTCGACCTCTCGACGGACCACCGCTTCGACACGCGCTGGCAATATGGCCTCCCCGAGGTCCATCGCCCGAAGCTCCTCGGCGCCAAGCGCATCTCGAACCCCGGGTGCTATGCGACGGGCGCCCAGCTCGCGCTCTACCCGCTCCTGGATCTCCTCGACGGCCCGGCCCACATCTTTGGGGTCTCGGGCTATTCGGGGGCCGGCACGACCCCGTCGCCGCGCAACGACCCGGCCCAGCTCGCCGACAACCTCATGCCGTATTCGCTGACGGGGCACGCGCACGAGACGGAGATCCGCTGGCAGCTCGGCCACAAAGTCTTCTTCATGCCGCACGTCGCCCCGTTCTTCCGCGGCATCGTGCTCACCGTGTCGGCGCAGCTGAAGCGGTTGGCCACCCTCGACGAGCTCGCCCAGCGCTACACGAAGGCCTACCAGTACGAGCCGCTGGTCACCGTGCAGAAGGACATCCCCTTTCCGCGCGACGCGGCGCATCGCCACGGCGTGACGATCGGCGGCCTCTCCCTCGAGCCGACCATGTCGCATGTCGTCGTCTGCGCCACCCTCGACAACCTGCTCAAGGGCGCCGCGACCCAGTGCCTCCAGAATATGAATTTGGCGGCGGGAATCGACGAATTCGCCGGCCTCCGCCCTTTCCTCTGACCACGCGCGGCTGCGCCGAGCGCCCGGGGCGTCGCTCATTCGCGTGCTTGTGCGGCGTACCTTCAGGTACGCCTCCGCGCGCGCTCGTACTGGTGAGCTGCGCCGAGCGACGGCCTACTCGTAGGCTGTGAACTTCAGATCGAGCGTGAGCCTGAGGTCGAAGTCTGCGGGGGGCGTCGCGACGGTCGGGCCGCGCACGCCGCCCTTGAAGCTGCCCGCCAGCAGGTTGGCGAAGATGGGCTCGTAGTCGATGTTCTCGTCGAGGCTCACTGCGATCGAGGTCCCGCTCGGGTTGGCGACGGTCCCGACCGGGAGGGTCGTGTTCGAGGTCGTGAGGAACAGCTCCAGCGACGTGAAGACCGCCTCCAGGGCGCTCACGTTCTTCGAGTCCGAGTGCACGCGCACGAACGCCGACACCAGCTCGATGGCGCCCGGGTCCTTGCCGCCCAGCGCTGCCTTCGCGTTCTTCAGGAACTCGCCGTAGGGGTTGCCGCTCTCGGTGCTGATCTCCTTCTCCTCTTCCGCCTGCCCATTCTTGATGTCGCCGTTCTTGATGCCCGAGAGCTTCAAGGACACCGTCTCGCTGTAGGCCACCGGGTCATCACCACAGGCCCCGATCCCCAGGGCCAGGACCCCGAGGGCGGCCAACACGAAGCGACCCGGGGTGTATTCTGAAATGGCGCGCATGGTCTTCTCCATCGTTCGACGTGATGTGCTCCGCGTAGAGCACGAACGCACCAGTACCAGATCGTACCCGAATACTGAAATCGATCGCGAGGCACGTGCAACCGGGCCGGCCCGGGTCCATCTCCCGGCAGTTGCGGTCGCCGCTCGCGGCGGCACCCGCGGCGTGTCACCATGCCTCATGCACGTCCACCTGCCGTCTCGCGTGCGCGTCTCCCGCGCCCTCTCGGTCTTGTTCTTCATGGCGCTCGGTGCGTGCACCGATGACGCGTCCAAGCGGCCCCTCGGCGCGAGCTGCACGGACAATGTCGAGTGTGAGGCAGGGGTCTGTGGGGGTGGGATCTGCCTCGACCCCGATCTCGACACCGACCTCGACGGCCTCGTGAACCACCTCGAGGCCGCCCTCGGGACCGACCCCGTGGTCTCGGACAGCGACGGCGATGGCGTCCTCGATGGCGTGGAGATCGGCGGCGACCTCGCACACCCGCTCGACACGGATCGCGACGGACGCATCGATGCCCTCGAAAGTGCCACCGACGACTGCGACTCCGATGGGGCCGCCGATCAGGTCGACGCCAGCGACGGGCTCGACGCCAAGGGCGCTTGCCGCGTCGTGGTCGTGACCCCATGCCCGGCCCTCTGCGATCGCGCGACTGCGCTAGCCTGCCCCAATGTCGTGCCCGGCTGCCTCACCGCGTGCGGCGAGGCCTTCACCGCCATGGACGCCACCTGCCGCGCCCGCTTCGCGAACGCCGGGGCCTGCGTCGCCGCCGCGCCCGAGGCCACCTGCGCCGAAGGGACCAACCCCTCCTGGCAGCTCAGCCTCCCCGATACCG
>JAEUKJ010000523.1 GCA_016792665.1 Deltaproteobacteria bacterium
AGCACGGTGCTCGCCGTGCCAGGCATGGGAGCCAGGGCGACCAGCGCGAGGCAGGACAGGCTGAGCGAGAGGCGACGAAAGGCGTGCATAGGGGAGCTCCGGCGTCCCGGCTCGGTCTGGCCCGGGAGCGCGTCCTCAGGGATGTAGCAGCCCCGACCCTCGCGGCGCAACCGTCGCAGCGGGTCACGAAACCCCGTTCGGGTGATGCGGGCGGGCCAGGGGCCGCGCGGCGACCTTGCGCGGACTGGGGATCAGTCCTCTTCGCCGCGCTGACTGCGGGCTCGGGCCATCTCGCGCTTGGAGTCCTTCTCTTTGAGATCCTGACGCTTGTCGTGGGTCTTCTTGCCGACGGCGAGGCCGATCTCGACCTTGCAGTTGCCGTCCTTGAAGTAGAAGCGGAGCGGGATGCAGGTTCGCCCCTTCTCTCGGATCTGCCTCAGGATCTCGTCGATCTCGTGTCGGTTGAGCAGGATCTTCCGCCGCCGCATCGGCTCGTGGTTCATGCGGTTGGCTTGCGGATACTCGTGGATGTGGACGTTGACGAGGTAGAGCTCCTCGCCCTGATCGAGCACGTAGCCGTCGCCGATGGTCACGGTTCCGGCGCGCAGCGACTTCACCTCGCTGCCCATGAGCACGAGCCCGGCCTCCCACGTCTCGAGGATCTCGAACTCGTGCCGGGCCTTTCGGTTGGTGGCGACAGTGACGTCCGCGCCCTTTTCTTTGTCTTTCAAGCTCCCCTTCCTTCGCGCGCACCATGCCACGAGTCGCGGGCTCGAACGAGCGTTGTCGCGACCCGCGATCGCGCTCTCGCGAAGTCGGATCCGCGACCGACTTCGAAGGGGGTGGGCGAAGCGCCACAGGGGGCTCCGACGGTCTCTCCGGTCACCGTCCAGGCCTTCTCGGCATCCGGTGGATCGCGATTATAAATCAATGGGTTGCGTCAATGGGCGCGGACGGCACGAGTGGGGCCCAGCGGTCGCGGTTTCCGGTGAAACCTCGCCATTTCGGAGGGTTGGAAAAATCCTCGACTGCGGGGGAGGCGGGCGCTCCGTCCTTGTGCCACAACCGGACCTCGCCGCCGCCACGAGGTGCCCATATATGGCGCTACATCTTGTGGCTGGTGTGCTCGCTTGCCACACGATCTGGGGTGTTTTTTGACGGCAGCGCGCACGAGGGTACCAATGACCTCGCGATGACGAGTCGGCGAGGTCGGATCGAATACGAGGTGATGCGATTGAGGTGGGGTTTGCCGAGCCCCTCCAAAAGTCGTCGGGGGCTTCACCCTCCGAATCAGATTCTAGCCCGCTGCCAGCCTGGCCTCGCCAGGGCTCTCGCGGGTCAAACACGACCGAGGGGATCCCCTCTCGGTGAGGGAGCCCATTCGCGAGCGTCGACCCATCCTGCCCATCCGCATCGATGAGCGACCTCGGGCCTCCCATCTGCTCTCAATAGTGACAAGCTGCGCCGCGAACCCTTGGTCCGGGTGTCGGCGATCCCGAAAAAGCGCGCCGCCGACCACGTTCGGCGGTGCATGCCACTCGTTGCGGTGCTCGCTCCTGCGCGCGCCGCCAACCACCTTTTGCCGTTAGATCGAGGTGCGCGATGAAGATCTCCCGTCGTTTCACTGAAGCTGGTCGTGACCCGTTCGCCGCGTTGAACTTCGCCCAGCGCAGCTCGCGGATCGTCAACCCGGACGGCACGGTCGTCTTCGAGGCTCCCGCGGTGATGGTGCCGGAGAGCTGGAGCCAGGTGGCGGTCGACGTCCTCGCGCAGAAGTACTTCCGCAAGGCCGGCGTGCCGACCCGCCTCGCGACCGTGGACGAGCCCGGTGTGCCCGAGTGGCTGCGCCGCTCGGTCCCGAACACCGAGGCGCTGGCGGCTCTCCCCGAGAAGCAGCGCTCGGCCGGCGAGTCGGACTCGCGCCAGGTGTTCCGCCGCCTCGCGGGCTGCTGGACCTACTGGGGCTGGAAGGGGCGCTACTTCGACACCGAGGCGGACGCGAAGGCCTTCTTCGACGAGCACTGCTTCATGCTCGCCAACCAGATGGTCGCGCCGAACTCGCCGCAGTGGTTCAACACCGGTCTGCACTGGGCCTACGGCATCGACGGCCCGGCCCAGGGGCATTGGTACGTCGACGAGCAGTCCGGTGAGGCGCACCCCAGCGAGACCGCCTACCAGCGCCCGCAGCCGCACGCGTGCTTCATCCAGTCGATCGGCGACGACCTCGTCAACGAGGGTGGCATCATGGACCTCTGGGTCCGTGAGGCGCGCCTCTTCAAGTACGGCTCCGGCACCGGTACGAACTTCTCGGCGCTCCGCGGCGAGGGCGAGCGGCTCTCCGGCGGCGGTCGCTCGAGCGGCCTCATGAGCTTCCTGAAGATCGGTGACCGCGCGGCGGGCGCCATCAAGTCCGGCGGCACGACGCGTCGCGCGGCGAAGATGGTCGTCCTCGACGTCGACCATCCCGACATCGAGGGCTACGTCGGCTGGAAGGTCCAGGAAGAGCAGAAGGTCGCGAGCCTCGTGCTCGGCTCGCAGCTCTACGCGAAGCACTTGAACGCCATCCTCGCGACCATCG
>JAEUKJ010000538.1 GCA_016792665.1 Deltaproteobacteria bacterium
GGACGCCCGCGACCTCGAGGGTGAGGTACTGGTCGACCGTGTCGAGGATGGTCTCGAACTTGAACGCGAAGCCCTCGACGAGCAGCGCCTTCACCTGCCCGAGCTCCTCCTCGGAAAGGTCGTTCTGGAGCAAGGCCTGCACCTCTTCGGTGCCGATCGAGATCGATCGCTCCAGCGCGTCGGCCGTCGCGTCGGTCGAGATCATCATCGCGCCGGACACGTGGCCACCGAAGCCCGGGTCGAAGTAGGCCCCATAAGTGAGCCCCTCTTTCGTGCGGAGTCGCGTGTTCAGGCGCGAGGTGAAGTCGCCACCCAGCGCGAAGACCCCGAGCCGGAAGGCCGGCCACTGCGCGTCCACCATCGCGACCGGGTTCGGGCCAGAAAGGCGCCAGGGGATTTGCGTCAGGCCCGGGTCGTCGACCACCACGTGAATGGTGCGGGGATAGGGCAGCCCCGCGGACCGCGTCGGCGCATACGCCGTCGCATTCGCGAAGCAGACGTCCTGCTCGTCGACCACCGCGCAGAGCCGCGCCATCCGACCCGGGAGTCCACCCGGGCTGGCGCCGGTGTCGACCCCCCAGCCGGCGAGCTCGCGCTCGAGGTAGGTGCGCATGGCGCCCGGATCGAAGGCCCCGCCGATCGCCAGGACGGCGTTCTTCGGCTGCAGGACGGCGCGATGGAAGCGCACCACGTCGTCGCGCGTGAGCCCCGCCACGGCGGTCGCGTTGCCAAAGACCGGACGCCCCCAGGGCCCCTGCCCCATCGCCGCGAGCTTGGCGGCGATCTCGACCACCGCCTCGGCGTTGTCGGCGATGCGCCCCAGGAGTCCGAGGCGCAAGGTCTTCTCGCGCTCCAGGACCGCCGCCGGCAGCGTCGGGGCCCGCACCATCTGGAAGAACAGACCCAGGAAGCGCCGCACCTCCCCATCGGAGAACGTCGGGACCTGGCCGCCGAACTGGAAGGTGTCGGTGGCGACCTCGGGCGCGACCTGCGCGCCGAGACGCGCGAGCTCCTTGGCGAGGGCCTGCTCGTCCAGGCCATCCACCCCTGCCGTGAGCATGCGGCCGACCATCGACGCGAGCCCCTCCTTGCCGCTCGGGTCGGCGCCACCGCCGGCCTTGAAGGCGAGCTCGACGTCGAGGATGGGGTTCTCGGGATCGGCCACCAGGAGGACCGTCAGCCCATTGGGCAGGACGAAGCGCTCGGCCTTGGGCAAGCCCGCCGGCCACGCGGCCTCCGCCTTCTCCTCGGGTGCCGCGCGGACCGCGCCTGCCCCCAACACCGCAACGACCGCCGCGAACGCGAGGGCCGTCGTGAACCGTCTGTGCATCATCCTCATGGCGTCCCCCGTTCGTGCGTCGGCAAGAGCGCCGGTCCCGGCCGATCGATCAACCCGAAGCCCGAGGCCTCGCCGTCCTCCAGGAGCGCCTTGACGGTCGCGGCGAGCGCGCCGAGATCGCCGTCGAGCGGCCCCAACTGCGAGCATGCCGCCAGCGCCGCCTGGCGCAGCTCCTGGGCGGTCTTCTCCATCCCGCGCGCCTCCAGCGCGAACGACTGGAGGGCCGCGCGCGCCGCCCTCTCGACCCCGGTGAGACCGGGCATGGGGACCAGCGAGGTCACCTCGATCGGCTCGTTGAGCGGCGTGGCCAGGGCGACCGCCATCGCCACCTGAGGCACGCTGGTCCCAGGACCGGTCTTGACGGCATCCCTCTTCAGCGCCGCGAGCAGCACCTTCTGTGCCTTGACGAGCTCCGCCTCGCGCTTGCGCAGCTCCTTGTCGGCCGCGGTGAGGCGCTTGGTCCGTGCCCGATCGCCCATCTCGTTATCAGTTGAATACTTCTTGATGTCCGCGACCTCGACCGGGCCCGCCGCGGCGGCGATGGCGCGATCAGCGCGCTGCTTCAAGAGTGCGATGGCCCGCGCCTCGCGCTCGAGCTCGGCACGCTGGTGCGCCAGATCCAGGGCCGCCACGAAGAGCCGGCCCGCCTTGGCGAGGTGGACAGCGACGGGCATGGCCTCGGGTCGGACCGAGGCCACGGCCTGGGCCAGCTCGGCGATGCGGGTCGGCGACACCACCACGACGCGCACCCGGGTCTCACGGTCGAGGTAGCGCCGGGCGGCCGCGCGAATCTCCTCCTGCGTGATGGTCGGGTAGGCTTCCAGACGCTCGAAGAGGGCGAACGGCGCGCCGGTCGACGCGATCGACATGCCGATGGTCTGGGCCTTGTCGGACGGCGAGAGATGGCTCCGCACCGCGTCCGCGCGCAGCGACGCCACGGCCTGTTGGAGCTCCTCGGGGGCCAGGCCGTCGGCGACGATCGACGCGATCTCCTCGTCGACCGCGGCCATGACCTCGGCCACGGTGGCGCCCGGCAGGAGGTCGGCCTTCCAGCTATAGGCGTAGGGATGACGCAGCGGCATGAGCCACGCCGAGAGGTTCGAGACCTTCGGCGTCTCCGAGAAGACGAGGCGCCGCGAGAGGCGCCCGGACTTGCCACCAGTGAGCGCGTAGTCGATGAGCTCGAGCGCGGCATAGTCGCGCAGCGTCGCCCCGGACGGAG
>JAEUKJ010000540.1 GCA_016792665.1 Deltaproteobacteria bacterium
GACCTCGTGCGGCGAGTGCCCTCGGGCGCGAGCGCGGCCGGCCTCCATGCCGACGCGGTGTTCGCGAGTGATGTCGGCTCACGCATCGTGCGCACGGGCTCGGCGGCGCGGGCGGGGCGATTCGTCGCAGCGCTGGCGAAGGTCGAGGTCGCCTACAGCCTCGCGGCGACCGGGGCGGGGACGATGAAGGTCACGCTGCACCCGATCGAAGGGGAGGCGTTGGTCGACACGTACGAGGTGCCGGCCGGGTCGCTCGATCCGAGCACGCTCGATGTGGTGGTGGTCCTGCCCGAGGCGAGCCGGACCTATGGTCTCTCGGCGTTGAAGGTCACGCAGGCCTTGGCCGACGATGACCACGACGGGACGTGCAACGCCCTCGATCGGTGCGCGGGCTTCGATGACAGGGCCGATGCGGACGGCGATCGGATCCCCGACGCGTGCGATCTCTGCCTCGGGCCCGACGGCCTGGTCGATCTCGATGGCGATGGCTTCCCGTCGGGCTGCGACTGCAACGACGCGAGCCCGGCGCGGAACCCCGCGGCCCAGGACGCGTGCAATGGGGTCGACGACGACTGCGATGGGGTGACCGATCGCCACACGGCGCTCCGCTTGTACGGGGCCGAGCTCGTGGCGCACCTCGCCTCGGGCAAGGCCACCGGTGGGGCGCGTGCGCCGGTCGCGCGAGTCGGTGGCGAGGCGGTCGAGTTCCCGCCGCTCGGGGCCGCGGCGCCCGATCTCGACGTCTACTATCGCGAGCCCATCGTGTTGCGGTCGGGGTCGGCCGCGCTGCGCGTGGTGCTGGACCGGGACCCAAGGACGGGGGACCACGACTTCCTCATCGCGCTGAGCGACGGGATCCACCTCTATGGCGTCGGCCTCTTCGATGTCGAGGGCTCGGGCACGCGCTACCTCGTGGCGCCCATCGCCGGCCTCGATCAGGGTGCCAGCGTCACGACGACCGTCGGCGAGGGCGGCCCTCTCGACGAAGCGAGCCCCTACACCCTCGAGGTGTTCCTCGGCAGCGATCCACGCATCGAGGTCACGAGCGCGAGCGGCGCGACGGTGACGGTGCGCGGCTCGCTGGCCTCGGATGGGGGACGCATCGGCACGGGCGCGCTCTCGCTCCTCCTCATCGGACAGCAACCGAGCGAGCGCTACCTCGTGCGGTCGATCGTGGTGAGCCAGGGCCTTGCCGACGTGGACAACGACGGGGTGTGCGATGCCCTCGACTTCTGCCCGGACCAGGACGATCGCGGCGTCGACAGCGACGGCGATGGGGTCGTCGACCCGTGCGACCGCTGCCCCCTGGGCGACGACTTCCTGGACGCCGACGGGGACACCCTGCCCGACGCGTGTGATGCCTGCGCGACGGGCGACGACCGGCTGGACGCGGACTCGGACGGGCTGCCCGACGCGTGCGACCCCTGCCCCGCCGACCCGACCAACGACGACGATGGCGACGGCGTGTGCGGCCGCAACGACCGCTGCCTCGCGGGACCGGACGACGTCGACCGCGACGAGGACGGCACCCCCGACGCGTGCGACCCGTGCCCCGACGACGCGGACGATGACAGCGACGAAGACGGCACCTGCGACGCGGCCGACGTCTGCCGCGGCGACGACCGGACGGGCGATCGCGACGGCGACGGGGTCTGCGCCGACACCGACTGCGACGACACCCGGGCCCATATCCACCCAGGCGCGACCGAGGTCTGCGACGGCTTCGACAGCAACTGCGACGGTCGCCTCGATGCGAGCGAGCTCGACACCGACGGCGACCTCATCATCGACTGCAAGGCCAGCGACACGACCACCGCCGTGACCTCCGACGAAGGCTGCGCGCTCGGGTCGAGCGCGTGGAGCCTGGTCGGGCTGCTGGGCCTGTTGGTCATGCGCAGAGCACGCCGCAGATGCCCCGACCAGCCGTGAGGTCGTTCAAAAGGGGGCAGATGCAGCGCTCCCGAAGGCGACGCCGCAGATGCCCCCTTTTCAACGACCTCACTTGAAGCGGGCGCTGCCTTCGTCGACTTCGCGCAGATACGCCGGCACGTCGGGCTGGTTCGGCTCGGTCTGGCCCGCGAGGAACCAGTCGTTCAGCTTGGTGATGGCGTCCGTCATCGCGGCCTCGATCTTCTTCTCCTGCGGGCCGCACTGCGACTCGCGGGCCTTGCCCTCGGCGACCCCCAGATTCTCGAGCTCGCGCACCGCGGCGTTGTGGGCCCCGAGCGTGAGCGCCGTGTCCTTGCGCTTGTTGGCGGCCTGGTACTTCGGCCCGAACTGCTTGTCGATATTGCGGTGGCACTTGACGAACTTGTCGACGATCGGGTCGATCGAATCCTCATACGAGGCGCACTGCTGGAAGTACTTCGGCTCGGGCAGCGAGCGCTTCTCGGGCCAGGCGAGGGTGGCGCGCGAGATCCTGACGGCGGTCTCCTTCTCGTTGTGGACGTCGCCACGCAGCGAGCCCTGGTCGGACTCGCGGATGAGCATCGGAACGCCGTTGTCGGTCCACACGAGCAGCCCCGGGATGTGGTTCTGCCACGCGGAGATCGTCTGCGCGGCGCTGCAGTTGGTGGCACCGAAGGCGTGCGCGCGTGCGGCGATCTGCACCGGGAAGGCGTCGCGCGGCCACTCGATCGCCACCCAGCGGAAGTCGACCTTCGAGCCCGGGGTGTCGAGCGTGACGTCCCAGGTGAGCGTCGTGTCCTTCGTCGGGCACGCGCCGTCGAAGCGCTCCCACGGGACCTCGCTCGGCACCCAGTGCGTGAACGCGATGGTCTCGGCGAAGTCCTTGCCCCAGACGCGGTCGATGTCCTTCACCTTCTCGTTGCCGGTGCGCGCGCCGAAGCGGCCGACGTAGGCGTAGCACTTGCCCTTCTGGGCCTTGAACGAGACCTTGCCGCTCTTGGTGGTGATCTGCCCCGAGCCCGCGACCTTTCCGAAGAAGGCGCTGGCGACGGAGGTCGGTGCGTCGGCCGCGAACCACGCATCGTAGATCTTGTAGGTCCAGGCGCTGAACTCGTAGCTCGTGCGGATCTTCTTCGAGTACTGGTCGGCGTCCTTCAGCGCGGCCTCGAAGTCGGCCCACACGGCGGGGTCGATCACGGCCTTGTCGTCCTTGGTGGTGGCCTTCATGGCGGCCAGCGCCGCGTCGGCACGATCGAGGACGTCGTTGCGCTTCTTGAGATCGAGGCTCGCGGCCTCGGAGGCCGCCCGCGCCGCCTCGGTCTCGAGCAACTTCTTGTTGGTCTGGCGGGCGTCCTTGGCGAGCTTCTGCCAGTTCTCGAAGATGCGCTTGTTGTCCTTGTGGACGACCTTGCCGAAGGCGGCGATGGCGCCGTCGAGGGCGTCGAGATCGGCGTCGACGACGGGGATGCGCTGGCCGTGCAGGTTGGAGACGGGCTCGTACTTGACGCAGATGTCGAGCTGCGGCTCGGCCTGGGTGAAGGCCAGCGCGAACTCATCCCAGCGGCGGATGGCGCCCTCGTCGAGCTTGCGGTTGACGACAGTCGAGAGGCGGGCCTTGCCGTCGTCGTAGATCGCCTTGGCCTTGGCCATGTCGGCGGCGCGCTTCTCGCAGTTCTTCTCGAAGTTGGCCGGCACGATGCGGGCGCCTTCCTGCGCCATGCGATTGACCTCGGAGAGCTGCTTGCGGTCGCTCTCCTCGACGCCCGAGGGGACCTTGGGAAGGTCGACGCTGACCTTGGGCATCGGCCACGCGTGGGCCTCGCCCGAGACGGAGGTGACCCCGAACGCCGAGGCGACGAGCGTCGCGCCCAGCACTGAACGACCCATGAAACTACGCATCTTCATCGTGATGACTCCCATATGACTCGGACGACCGCACCCGATCGCGGAGGACAGGAGCGCAGAAGGGCCGCGGAGTAAACCCGATTCGCACAGGTCGCGAAGAGATCGTCTCAGCAGCAACCGCAGGCGCAGGGATCTTCGATCGCCGCCTCGATGCAAAGGTGAAAGAGGTCCTCGGCGCCGAGCGATGCGGCCGCGCCGGGGAGGTTCGCGAGCGCGCGCGCAAGGGCTTCGACGCTTGGCGGCTCGACGCTACGGAAGGACTTGTCCAAGGTCTGCTCGAGGGCGGTGCAGGTTGCGCGACAGGCGGCGCCGTCGAACTGCGCGCAGCGCGCGAGCGAGGCGGCGAGGTCGGGGCCGACCGGCTCGGGGCTTGCGGGCGACGGGCCGTTGCCGCAGCCGGGCTCGATGCGACAGGCGCGCGCCTCGAGGCCGTCGGCGAAGGCCCCTTCGTCGGCGAACAGCTTGGCGCGCTGGCAGTCGTTCGCGCTGCCGAAGGTGCAGGCGCGGGCGAGGGCGGCGATGTAGCTGAGCGTGCTGAGGCGACTCGAGTACCCGATCGGCCTGGGGTCGTCGAGGCCAGTCGCGGCGGCCTCGGCCTGGCAAGCGGCAACCGTGTCGCACCCGGAGAGCGAGTCGAGGAAGCGGCGCGTCTTGGGCTGGTCGAGGTCGTCACTGGCGCCGGGGGCCTCGCGCTCGAGGGCGGCGAGGCAGGCGTCGAGGTCGCCGCGCTTGCAGGCCGCGTCGCAGATCGATTCGGGCGCGGGCTCGAACGCGCCGCTGGCCTGCGAGGCACCGAGGATCTCACCGTGGCAGAAGAGCTCGCCGCAGGCGGCGTCGTGGCCGAGCTTGCAGGCACGGGTCATGAGCGCCTGGGCCTCGGCGGCACGCGGGTGCTGTGGGGACTGCGCGAGCAGGGACGCGGCCTGGTAGCACGCTGCGGCCGCCTTGGACTCGGCGGCGGGGGCGGGCTTGTGGGTGGGGTCGCAGACCTCGAGGGCAGCGGTGAAGGCGACGTCGACCGCGCCGCCCGCGCCCGCGTCCTGCTCGTCGCGCGAGAGGTTCAAGAAGAGCTCGCAGGCGGACCACTGTCCTTCGCGGCAGAGGCGCTCGCTGACGTTGGTGGGGGTCGAGCAGACAGACGGGCGCGGGGCGCGCTGGAGCTCGGGCGATGGGATGCCGACGGCGCTGAGCTCGGCGAGCGCGAGGTCGTTCCACTTGTCGCCGCGCCAGATGCCCTCGACGGTGAGGCGCAGCGACGAGATGCGGCGGGGTGTCATAGGGAGGGTGATGAGGCCGCGGGCATCCTTGGCGAGCGAGACGGGGAGCGAGGTGCCGTCCGAGAAGGTGAGGGTCGCTTTGCGGATGCGGTTGTTCAGGGCGAAGAGATCGCCGAGCTGATCGACGCGCTGGAGGCCGTTGCCGATGGTGATAGCGGACACGATGACGGGGGCGCCGAAGTCGAGCTCGAGCCACTGGCCGACGCCGCCGGTCTTCTTGTCGATCGGCTGCCAGCTCGTGCCGAGGTCGCCATCGGTGACCTGGCGCGCGTCGAAGCGATAGCCTTTCCAGCGCGGGAGGGTCGAGCTGGCGAGGACGGTACGAGGGCGGAGCGGCGCGGGCTGGTCGACGTTCGGAAGGGTGACGCGCGCGGGGTCGATGGCGAGGCAGTCGCGGGTGATGGTGATGCAGGCTTGGAGCTCGCCCGCGAGGCAGCGCGAGCCGAGACCGGTGTGCGCCATCTCGAAGCGCGCGCCCCAGGCCTTGGTGTCCTTGGGCTGGCCACAGCCGAGCATGGTGCGCTCGGCGACCCAGCGGCAGGCGTCTTCGTCGTTGTCGAGGCAGGCCTTGTCAGCGAGCGTGCGCGCCTCGAGGTCGGCGGCCTGGCTGCGAGCGGGGTCGGGAGCGAGCTCGAAAGGGGCGCCTTCTTCCGGAGAGCAGGCCTCGGCGCGGAAGAGGTCGCCGAGCTTCGCGCAGGAGCGCCACGTGCCGCGCGTGCAGCCGAGGTCGAGGGTCGCGAGGTAGTCGAAGCCAGGGACGGTGATGGTGCCACCGAAGAAGGGAGACAGGGCGTGGGTCTCGGCGAGCGAGGCGTCGGCCTGGGCCGCGGAGGTGCACGCGGCGCGGTCGCCGAGGTCACAGGCGCGGAGGGTGTAGGGACGCACGAAGGCCCATGGGGTGCCTTTCGGGAAGGACGCGGCGACCTCGGCGCAAGCGGCGGCGTCAGCCGCGACGCAGCGTGCGACGGCGGCAGCGGATGAGGCTGGGGCGCGCGGTGCGGTCCAGGCCGAGGCTGCGCGAGTAGCGTCAGATACCGCGATGGGCGAGGTGTCCGACGCGGCGAGTGCTGGCGCGGCGTCGGAGGCAGTGGGTGCTGGCGGCGCGGTGTCGGACGCGGCGGACGCGGTGTCGGACGCGGCGGTTGTCGTATCGACAGGCGAAGCGGGCGTGGCCTCGGGAGCGCGGGAGCAGGCACTGAGGGCCCACACGAGCATGACCCAGGTGACGCGTTGAGACGACGCTGACATCGAGACCTCCGTCACGCCGCCTGAACGAATGCGACGATGACGCGGAGAGGCTAACGCAGCCGCGGCCATTCGACCATCGTTCGGGGCTGGGCACAGAGATCACGCCGCCCGCGGAACACTGTGACCGCGAAAGTCACGACCGCCTGTGCCCGAAGGTCTGACCCCTCTCTTCTGAGCCCGGAGCCGCCGGTGTCCGCCTTCTTGGTGACGGATTGACAAGCTGACACCGATCACGTGCTGGGGCACGCGCATTTGCCAGTCTGGCAGTTTTCCGGGTCGTGCTTTCGCCCAAGATTCGGCGGAGGCGGCCGTGCATCTGCATGGCGCAATATTTGCTGCCCCGCTCCACGGAACGACTCTACACGACCACGGCGACTACCTCATGCGTCCACGTCTCCACCTGTTCATAGCCCTGATCTGCGCAGCCCTTTCGGTTGTCGATCCAAGTACGACACGACCAGCTGCTCCGCTCGAGCCCGGCTCGAGCCAAGGGGCTCGCGAGCCGCTGATCTATGCCGAAATCACGCTCGTTCGAGTGGGTCCACGCGCCGACGACGTCGAGGGAGTGGCAGGCCACGAGTTGGGGGCCTTCGGCGTTGATCGGTCCGAACGCGCTGTGGCGGGCGAGATGAGCTTCGCGTGTCGTCGGGGGCCAATCCACGACTTCTTCCATAGAGTGCCCAGGCGAGTGAAAACAGGAACGGCTGCGTTTCCGACCTTACCGCTCTACTGCTCGAGTGGTTTGCCTTGGGAAGGCGCAGCCCTCGGAGCCGTGGTAACTGCCTGTAAGGACGGAGAACTACAAACAAGACCGATGGGTCCGGGGAGCGACGATGCACCATGCCTCGGACACCGACCGGATGGCTCGCTCTACCAGACCACGTTTGGCGCCGCGCGGGCGACTCAGGGTGGGCGATAGTCGCGCGTTCCGCTCGGCGCTCTTCGGACCAAGGTGGCGCGACAGGAGCGCTTCCAGCTCGACAGCCGACGCCGCATGGGTCAGATCGCTTGGCGATGAGCCACGACAAGCTGCGTGAGCGGGCCCTCGAGGAGGCGCTGCGTGACCCGGAGGGGCAACTCCAGCGCCTGCGCGCCGAGGACCGGGCGCTGACGAGGATCCACGCGCGCTCCAAGCGCCGCGCGCGGACCCTTGGCGCCCTCGGGATCGCAGGGCAGGCCGGCGGCGCGACGCTCGCGGTCCTCGGCGCGGCAGCGCTCATCGCGACGCCTCTCGGCTGGGCGCTCGCGGCCGGCTCAGCCGTGCTCGGACTCGGCGCGCTGGTCGGTGCGGCGGGGGCCAGGCGCAAGGCGCAGGCCGCGGCCGCGCGCAAGAACCGGATGCGGCTCGGGCCGGCTGGAAGCGCGCTCGAGGTCGACGCCGTGCTGGCGCGATTCGACACGCTGCGTGCCGCGGTGGCCGCTGACTACGCGCGTTACGAGCGGCGTGTCCTGGCCGAGGTCGATGTGCGGCGCCACCGTGACAACGCCGCCTTGTTGCAAGATCTCCGCGGGCGCCAGCTCGCCCATGTGGCGCGCCTCGACGCCGCTCGCGCCGCGGCCGTGGCGCTGCGTGGGCGCCTGGTCGAGCGCGCCGTCAGCGAGGCGGTGGACGCCCGGATCGAGCGCGTAGAGCCGGCTCGTGCAGCCTGGAGCGAGAGCCGCGCGCGCGCTGTGTTCGAGCGCGACGATCTGAGCCAGGAGGTCGAGCGCTTGAGGGACGAGGCCGAGGCGCTCGAAGCGCTCGAGCGCGAGCTCGCGTAGCGTCACTCGGAGCGTAGGCCGCGCACGCGCGGAGACTGACCCGCACCCGAGGAGACGTCGCGCTCGGCGATCATGCGACGCGGACGACGGCGAGGCGATGCTCGGTGCCGAGGTCGGCCAGGAAGAGCCGATAGTGGTGGGGGTCATCGCACGCGGGCGTGAGCGCCGGCGCGGGCTCGAAGTCGAACGAGAACGAGGCCAGCGGGACCGCCAGGCCGAGGCCGCGCGCCTTGATATAGGCCTCCTTCAGGGTCCAGAGCGCGAAGAATCGATCCCGACGCGACGCCTCGGGCAGGGCCTGCAACGCCGCGACCTCGAGCGGCGAGAAGTAGCGGTTCGCGAGCTCGACGGTGCGCCCGACCCGCGCGAGGTACTCGACGTCCACCCCGACCGGGCGCAGCGCAACGGCGAGGACGACGAGGCCGTCGCTGTGGGACAGGTTGAAGTGCCAAGGAGAGTCGGGGATCGAGAGAGCGCCGCGCTCGGACTCGTGGAGATCGACGGCGGCGGGGGTGGTGCCGCAGAGGCGCGCCAGCGCGTGGCGGATGACGAGACGTCCCGCCAGGAACTCGGCGCGCGCACGCGGGTGCTGGATGCGCCCGAGCCGCGCGTGCTCGGCCGCCGACAACGCCGCCCCGACCTTGGGAAGGTCGCGCTGCCCGGCGCCGGCGAGGTCCGGGACGAGCCACAAAAGGGCGACATCGATGTCGCATGTCAGGAGGCGATGACGAACGCCAGCGAGCTCGCCATCGTCGAAGGGCAGGACGGCGACCCGGAGGTCACCGCCATGCACGACCAGCTCGGGTTGCGCGATCAAGCGCGGCGCCCCTCGGCCCCGCACTGCGCCATCGAGACCCGCGGCCTCACCTCACTTCTTCGGGGCTTCGGCGCGGATCGCGTCCAGCGTGAGCTTGATGCGGTCGGCCGTGTAGACGAGCTGGTCTTCGGTGTGGAGGCTCGTCATGAAGAAGCGCAGGCGCGCGGCATCGTTGGCGACCGCCGGGAAGATGATGGGCTTCGCGTTGATGCCGACTGCACCGTCGGCCGTGTAGAGGAGGCGCTCGCTGAGCTTCAAGGCCCACATCGAGTCACCGGTGATGACCGGGATCACGGGTGAGTCCCCGGTGGCCGGGCCGGTGTCGAGCCCGCGCTCTTTCAACAGCGTATAGAAGCGCTTGCTGTTCCGCTGCAGGTTGGCGACCCGCTCGGGCTCGGCCAGCATGTAGCGCAGCGACGACAGCGCAGCCTGGCCGAGTGCGGGCGGGATACCAGCGGCGAAGACGAAGCCCGGCGTCGTGTAGCGCAGATAGGTGATGAGCTCCTTCCGCGCCGCGATCCAGCCGCCCATCGACGCGAGCGACTTCGACATCGTGCCCATCCAGATGTCGACGTCATTGCGCACGAGACCCCAGGTCTTGCGCGCGTCGCTCTCCGGATCGTCCATGCCGAAGAGCTCGCCGACACCGCGCCCTCGCGCGCCGACGGTGCCGAAGCTGTGCGCCTCGTCGACCATGAAGAGAGTGCCATATTTCTTTTTCAGGCGCACATATTCGGGGATATTGGCAATATCGCCATCCATCGAATACACGCCCTCGACGAGGATCAGCACCTTCTCGTAGTGACGGCGCAGCTCCTTCAGCTGCCGCTCGAGGTCGGCGATGTCCTCGTGCTTGAAGCTGCGGCGCGCCGCCCCCGAGAGCTTGATGCCCTGGATGCACGAGTCGTGGATGAGCTCGTCGTGGAGGATGAGATCCTTGGCGCCGAACAGGTGACCGATGGTGTTGACGTTGGTCGCGTGACCGCCCGCCATGACCAGCGCGTCGTCCATCCCGTGCGCCGCGGCCAGCTCGCGCTCGAGGTCGCGGTGGAAGGGGCGCTCTCCGGAGGCCACGCGCGAGGCCGACACCGAGGTGCCGTACTTGTGGATGGCGTCCACGACCTCGGTGATGACGCGGTCGTCACCCGAGAGGCCGATGTAGTTGTACGAGCTGAAGTTGACGACCTCGCGCCCGCCGATCATCGACGTGTTCCGCGCAGTGCCCTCGTGCAGGTCGAAGTAGGGCTGGCGCAGCCCCATCGCCTCGACCGCGTAGAGCCGCATCGCGAGGTCCTTGTAGCCGCGCCACTTCGACGGGTCGGTCCACTCGGGCTTGGGCACGAAGGTGTCGTCGACCGGCACGGACTCGGCGGCCGCCTCGGCCTCGACCTTCTTCATGTCGGCGACGACCTCGAAGGCCATCGCGATGATCTCGCCCGCGTCGTCCCGGAAGACCAGGTCGGCCGAGAGGCGCTCGACATCGGCGGCCTCGAAGCGGGCCTCGACGATGATCGCAGTATGGGCGGCCGCAGGCCACGGGCGGAGCTGCACCCAGCGGCCGAAGCCGACCGGCGTCCCCGCGCGGCGATAGCGCACCCACGCGACATAGGCCGCGAGCTGCATGGCGGAGTCGAAGGCCAGCGGGTCGATGGCCCAGCGCGTCTGCCCCTGCAGGTCATGAGCGCGCACCCAGTCACCCGGCCGCGAGGTCTTGACCTTGCCCCGCACGAAGTCGGGGCCGACGCCGTCGATCGACGTGATGCCTTGCAGCAGCTTCCCGTGGAACGTGACGCCGCCATAGAACTTGGCGAGCGGCAGCGACCCGGCCTCGCCACCCGTGAGCGGGGCCGGCCTGGGCACGCTGGCGAGGTCGGCCGCGCTGAGGCTGCGCACCTCGGCCCGGTACGATAGGACCCGCTTGTCGCCCTGTCGGATCTCGGCCTTGCCATCCAGGACCGAGCACTCGAGGGCGAGCGGCTCCTTCACGGCGAGGCCTTGGAAGAGACGCAGGTCGCGGACCTCGAAGGGGGCGAGGTGCGCATCGAGGCCAGCGGTCTCGGCCACCAGCGTCGCTGACGACGCGATGGGGAAGACCGGCACGGGCCCCTTGTCCGAAGGCACGGCGTGGTCTTTCAGGAACGGGTGCGACTCGACCGAGAGCACCAGCTGCCGCACCCCGCGGCGCAGCGTCGCGGGCAGGTCGCGGCCCCGCACGATGACCCCCGAGCTGGGGCGCGCGAGGTCGGCGACGAGCGCGTCGAGACCGGCCGTCGTGCCGACGAAGTCCACGCCCTCGGTGCGCATCGCCTGGCGCATCGCCTCGGGGATGGACTGCACCATGTCGGAGTCGGTCCAGGGACCGAACTCGGCCGTGACGGCGGTGATGCGCTCGGGCAGGGCCGCCGCGATGGCACTCATGAGGGCGTTGCCGGCGGCGTAGTGCGCCTGGTGCCGGTTGCCGAAGCGCGCGGCCCACGAGCCCAGCGCGAGGACGCGCGTGAGGCGCGGACCGCAGGCGACGACCGCGTTCATGAGGCCCAGAGCCTTGACGAGGCGGGCGTCGCGACCGCGCTCGGGGTCGACCGAGCCGAGCGCGCCGTCGGCCAGGAGGCCGGCCGAGTGGATGAGGACGGTCGGGCGATGGGGCTCGAGCGCGGCGACGAGCGACGCGCGGTCGGTGACGTCGGCGGCGACCGAGACGATCTTGTCGGCGAGGACACTCTCGATGTCGACCTTTCCGCGGCCGACGAGGATGACCTTTCCGACACTCGCGGCCAGGCGCAGCGCCAGCTTCCTGCCGATGCCGCGCGTACCACCGGTGATGACGACGACGTCGCTCTCGGTCAGCGGGGCCGCGGCCGCGACGGTCGCGGGCACGAGCCCCGGGACATGACGGAGGGCATCGACATAGCGGATGTCCGAAGACCGATCGGTGGAGCGGAGCTCCGCGGTGATGACCTCGGACGAGAGTGACAGGCCGCCACGAATGAACTTCGCGACGCGATCGGGCCACTCGCGCGCGACCACGCGCACGACACCCCCCAGAGCTTCCGCCCAGAGGTCGTCGTCGCGCACGAGCACGAGCAGGTCCGCGGTCTTGCCGGCCTGCGCGCGGGCATCGAGGAGCGCCACCAGGGCGCCCGCGGGGTCGGGGGCGTCGGCCTCGCCCGAGAGGACGGCCGAGAGCTGGACGGGCGCCGAAGACGACGCGGCGAAGACGATGAGGTCGGCCTCGGCCGCGGACTCGACGCGCGTCGCATGCGGGAGTGACAGCGCCGACAGGGCCGCGACGTCGCCGCCGAAGAAGACCTTCTGCGGGGCGAGCTCGCGGGCGCCGAAGGTGGGCAGGGCCTCTGCCAACCACGTCGGCGCGTAGCCCTCGAGAGGGCGGTCGTCGTCGACGGCGACCGTGGCCGTGGTGGCCCCGGGCGACTGCACGTAGGCGACGATGTCGGCGATGGTCGGCGCGTTGATGAGGAGCTCTTGCGGGATGCCGGAGAAGCCGGGGATCTGCTTGCGGAGCTCTTCGGCCAGGTCGGCGACCATCATCGAGTCGAAGCCGAGGTCGTCGCCGAGCTTCATCGTCGGCCGCAGCGCCGCGCGCGGATAGGCCGAGGCCTTGGCGACGGCCGCGAAGACGATATCGGATAGCGGGTCGGACTCGCGCGCAGCGGGGGCCGACGCGGGCTGGCCCGAGGACTTCTCGGCGGACTCACCTGCGCCGCGTCCATCGACCGTGAGCCCGACGCTCGGCGCCGGGACCTTGGCGTGAGAGCCCGCACCGGGCTTGACGAGGCCACCCGGGGTCTTCAGCGCGATGGCATCGACGGGCTGGTCGGCGACGATCCAGTAGCGTTCGCGCGCGAGCACGGTCGGGGGGACCGACGCCAACGGCGCGGGCGCGATGAGGGAGGTGGGGTCGAGGTCGACGCCCGCCGTGAAGAGCTGGCCGAGGCCCTCCAGCAGTGAGGCGCCGTGGTCGTTGTCCTCTTTGCCGGCGAGCGAGACGGCCGGCGCGCCGGGCAGGGTGCCGCGCACGAACGAGAGCAGCGGGCCACCCGCGCCGACCTGGAGGTAGACCTCGGCACCGAGGTCTTTGCAGCGCTGGAGCGCGTCGGTCCACAGCACCGGCGAGCGCGCGTGGCGCTTGAAGACCGCGCGCGCCGTGTCGGCGTCGGCGTAGGGCGCATCCGAAATGCACGAGGCGACCTGGATTTCGGAATGTGCCAGAAATTCGATTTTGTCGACTTCGGAATCCAGATTCAGGGATTCGAAGACGGGCGAATGGAACCCGTGCGAGACGCGCAGCTCGGTGACCTCGATGCCCGCCGCGCGCGCCGCCTGGTTCGAGGCCGCTACCAGCGCGGTGGCCCCCGAGATGACGACCTGGCGCGGGTGGTTCACGTTGGCGACGATGGCGCCCGGGACGAGGTACTTGTCGGCGCTGTGACGGTCGCAGACCCACGCGGCCATGGCGCCGCGGTCGCCGCTCATGGAGGCCATGCCCTGACCGCGACGCGCGCACCAGCGGACGCCATCGGCGGGGGACAGGAGGCCCGCCGAGGTCGCGGCGGTGAACTCGCCGACCGAGTGCCCGGCGACGACGTCCGGACGGATCCCGATCGAGCGCAGCAACGCCGTGAGGGCGTAGCCCACCGCGAACAGCGCGGGCTGGGTGTTCTGGGTCTCGGTGAGGTCGGCCAGGGCCTGGTCGGCGTTGGCCTCGCCGCGGCGCTCGGGATAGAGGTAGTGCGTGACCGGGTGGGCCATGAGGCCGGCCGTCGCGGCGTCCATCTCGGAGAGCGCCTGGGCGACGACGGGGAAGCGGTCGCGCAGGCCGGCGATCATGCCGACCCGCTGCGCGCCCTGACCTGGGTAGAGGAAGGCGACCTTCGGGGCGAGGTCCGCGCTGTGAGTGCCGAGGAAGGCGCCCTTGGGGTGGCCACCCTGGCCGATGTCGGCGAGCTTTTCGGCCAGATCGGCCACGCTGTGGGCGACGATGGCGAGGCGGGCCGGCTGGCGACGACGATGCGCGAACGCGCGGGCGACACCCGCGAGCGTGGTCGTGGCGTCGAGGCGGATGGCGGCCGCGGTGTGTGCGGCGAGCTTGCGCAGCGTGGCCTCGTCGGGGGCCGACATCAGCACGAGCTCGGGCGCCGACGGGGCGGTGCGGGCCGCGACGGGCGGCAGCGCGGGCGCGATCGCGGTCGGCACCGAGGCGCGGTTGCCGAGGACGATGTGCACGTTGGTGCCGCCGAAGCCGAAGCTCGACACGCAGGCGAGGCGCGCGTCCGAGGTCCAGGCGACAGGGTCTTTCGGGATATAGAAGGGAGAGTCGGACAGCGGCAAATCCGGCTTGGGAGATTCGAAGTTCGCCATCGGCGGAATCTGCCCATGGTGAATTGCCATGACGGCGCGGATGACGCCGGTGACGCCGGCGGCCGACATGGTGTGGCCGAAGTTGGCCTTGGACGAGCCGATGCCGGCGCGCGCACCCGCGGCCTTCATCTTGTCGCCAAGCGCCGTGGCGAGACCGTCGAACTCGATGTGGTCGCCGACGAGAGTGCCGGTGCCGTGGCACTCGACGTAGCCGAGGTGGGTCGGCGCGAGACCGGCGTCGTCCCAGGCGCGACCGATGACCTCGATCTGTCCTTCCTTGACGGGGGCCATCGGGCCGTTCTCGCCGCCGTCGTTGTTCATGCCGATGCCGTGCAGGACGGCGTAGACGCGGTCTCCGTCGCGCTCGGCGTCGGACAGGCGCTTCAGCATGAGGATACCGGCGCCGTCGCCCTGGACGAAGCCGTCGGCGCGCTGGTCGAAGGGCAGGCACTTGCCCTGCTTCGAGATGGCGCCGATGCGCGAGAACGCGACGTGGTGCTCGGGCGTGATGCAGAGGTAGATGCCGCCGGCCAGGGCGCAGTCGACAGAGCCGTCGCGCAGCGCCTTCACGGCCGAGTCGATGGCCACGAGCGAGCTGGCGCAGGCCGCGTCGGTGGTGAAGGACGGGCCGCGGAGACGCAGCTCTTGCGTGATGGTCGCGGCGACCATGTTGGAGAGCAGCCCGGAGGCGGTGTAGGGGCGCGTGGCGATGACATTCTCGACCGAGGCCGCGAGCGCGCCGAGCTCGGGCGCGTTCTCGGGGATGCGGCCGAGGGCGCCGGAGGCCATCATCTGGGCGGTGAGCCGCGCCGACGAAATCGTGCGGTATTCGACCGCGGTGACGCCCATGTAGACGCCGGTCATGCGCGGCAGGTCCTCGGGCGCGTGGCCCGAGTCCTCGATGGCGGCGAGCGCCATCTCGAGGGCGATGCGCTGCTGCGGGTCCATGACCTCGACGCGGCGCGGGGGCATCTGCAGGGCCACGGCCGGGAACGAGCGGATATCGGAGATCCACGAGCCGGTCGGGCAATAGCTCTTGTCGCGCGAGCGCGGGTTCGCGTCGAAGAACGAGGCGTGGTCCCAGCGGTCGGTGGGGATCGGGGCGAAGGTGTCCTCGCCGTTCAGCGAGATCTCCCAGAAGGCCTGCAGATCATCCGCGCGGGCGAAGCGGCAGCCGATTCCGACGATGGCGATGGGTTGGGACATGCGGATTCCATTGCGGACGTCGCGTGCCTCGCGCCGCGCTCAGAGGCGGCGGCGGGTGGGACACGCGAGAAAAGAAAAGGGCGCGACGAATGGCCGCGCCCTCTGGGGGATCGAGCTCGCCCGGGGCGAGTGGATCAGGCCGCGACCTTCTTGATCAGCGTGATCATGTCGCCGACCTTGTTGATCTGCGCGAGGTCTTCATCGGCGAACTGGCAGGAGCAACGCTCCTCGATGATGCCGACCATTTCCATGATCTGCACCGAGTCGACGGCCATGTCCTTGAACTTGACGTTGGGCCCGAAGTCCTTGACTTCCTTGGACCATCCGGGGGCCACCTGGTCGAGGCTGGACTTCATCAGGCTGAGGATCTCGTTTTCGGTCATGTCACTCTCTCTCTTGCGAATTCGGAGTCGCGGACCGGGGGTGATTACTCGGCGCGTGGCAGAGGGTCAAGGGCGATGCGCAGGTGCGCCTGGGAGAAGGTCCGAGCGAGCGATCGGTCGGAGGAGACCGGCCGACCGCGCGGAGTCGGGCCCACGCCAACGCGCGGTCGAGAAATCAGGTCCGATTGCGATTGAAAGGGGAAAAACGGCTGAAAATGCCGCTGGCCCGCTTGGCGACCGCGTGGCGGACGCGCGTCATGGCCGAGCGCGCGACGTGCTTCGCGAGCGTCAGGGTCTGGCCACGCTCGCCCATGGTGCGCACGCCTTCGACGCCGAGGCTGCCCTCGATGTACTGCTGGCGGGCCTTCTGGCGCTGGAGCTTGCCGGAGGTGGTCTTGGGCAGGGCGCCCGCGGGCAGCAGCACCACGTCGGCCGGGTTCATCGCGTGGTTCTCGCGGACGGCCTCGCGAATCTGCGTGGCGAGGGCCTGGAGGTCCTGCTTCTCCTTGGTCTCGGCGACGATGACGAGCTCCTCGGAGCTCTCGCCGGGGCGCGAGAAGGCGATGACGTTGCCCATGCGCACGCCGGGGATCTCGGCGATGATCCACTCGATCGACTGCGGGTCGTAGTTGCGACCGTTCAGGATGATGAGGTCCTTTTTGCGGCCGGTCACGAACAGCTCGCCGTCGGCGAGGTAGCCGAGGTCGCCGGTGCGGAGGCCATCGGGGCGGAAGGACTTGGCCGTGGCCTCGGGGTTCTCGAAGTAGCCGGCGGCGACCGAGGGACCGGAGAAGACGACCTCGCCGACCTTCCGGTCCGGGAGGGGCTGGCCGTTGTCGTCGAGGATGGCGATGCCGTGGTCGGGGAAGACGTAGCCGCACGAGACGAACTCGACGGTGGCGCGCGAGGCCTGCTGGTCCTTCGGCACCACGACGGCGCGGCCCTCGGTGGCGTAGATCTCGCCGTCCAGGACCTCGGTGCGCAGCGGCTGGTCGAGGTGCGAGAACGTCATGGCGAGGGTGGCCTCGGCCATGCCGTAGACCGGGAGCATCGCCTCGGGCTTGAGACCCGCGGGCGCGAAGTGCTCCATGAAGTTGGCGAGCGTGAGCGGGTTGTTGGGCTCCGCACCGGCGCCGAGGAGGCGCAGCTGCGAGAGGTCCATCGCCTTGACCTTCTCGGGCGGGGTGCGCTTGGCGGCCAGCCCATAGGCGAAGTTCGGGGCGAAGGTGATGGTGCCCTTGAACTTGGAGATGGTCTCCATCCAGACCGACGGCCGCTTGATGAAGCTCAGCGTCGGGATGAAGCAGGTCTCGAGCCCGGCCGTGAGCGGCGAGATGACGAAGCCGATGAGGCCCATGTCGTGATAGAGCGGCAGCCACGAGACGGCGAGGTCGTTCTGGATGTCGACCTCGAGCCCGTTCTGCATGATCTGGTAGCCGTTGGCGCCGAGCGAGCGGTGCGTGACGACGACGCCCTTGGGGGCCGCGGTCGAGCCGGACGTGAACTGCACGAAGCAGACGTCCTCGGGCTGGACGATGGCCGGCTCGGGGGCGTTGTCAGGGGCCGGGCCGACGAAGCGCTCGACACAGACGAGGTCTTTCAGCGTCGAGACCTTGCCGATGAGGGACCAGAGGATGGGCTCGACCTTCTTCTGGGTGACGAGCATCTTGACCTTGGCGATCTCCAGCGTGCGCGCGGTGTCACGCACGTAGGCATCGAGCTTGCCAAAGCCCATCGGCGGGTAGAGCGGCACCGGCACGATGCCGGTGTAGGTCGCGCCGAGGAAGGTCAGCACGAAGTCGAGCGGGCCCGGCACGATGAAGGCGACGCGGTCACCCTTCTGGAGGCCGAGCGAGAGGAGCCAGCGGGCGCGGCGGATGACCTCTTCCTCGAGCTCGCGGAACGTGAACTTCTTGTCCGAACCGTCTTCGAGGATGAAGCGCATGCCCGCATCGGGGCGGGGATTGACGTTCTTGGCAGCCTCGACGCCGCGGCGAACCGTCCACTGGGGGTCGTATTCGGTGGGGACATGACCGGTGTAGACCTTGCGCATCCTAGCTTCTCCCGAGTTGGGTTCGAGGGCCTGGCGGGAGGGTGCGAAGTCGAGTCGCAGCACCCCTCCCGGCGAGCGAGCCGCGCATGTACGCGAGCCCGATCCGGGGAGTCAACTCGCAGACCACTTCCGGTCGTGGGGTGATTTTCGACGCTCGCGAAAGCGATCGCTCGGTCGGCGTCGCGACGGAGACCGAGGCCAGTCGCGACGCGGGTCTCGCACGCATGAGGCGCGCCGGCGCGAGGTGCGGACCGTGCGCATGACCGAGCGTTCGTTCGGAGCATCCGACCCGCGCGAAACGCGGTGCGCGACGCTGCGAAACGGATCGGCCGCAGGTCACGAGCTCGCGGCGGCGACGCCTCAGGGCGCAGGCGTGAAGACGCCGGCGGTCGCCTTCTTGGAGACACTCTCGACGAGCTCGCCGTCGTAGTTCGTCGTGAGGAGCTGGGTCCAGACCCCGCCGAAGCGACCGCCGCCAAGCGCCGCGAAGGAGGCCGGGTTCGCCGAGCACTGCACACCGGGCTGGAGGCAGTAGCCGCCGATCACCTGGGCCTCGTAGTCGACCCGGGTCGGCGCGTCGGTCGAGGTCAAGGGCACGTAGACGACCCTCAGGTTCGCGGCGAAGGACTCCGAGAGCAGGACACCGCCCGCGTCGCCGGTGATGGAGGTCGGCTGCGCGATGCCGTTGAGCCCCGGCACCGAGACCACGCGCTGGGTCTTCAGCGCGCCGGTCGCACCATCGAAGCGGCCGACGAAGTACTGCGACGGGTCGTTCGCGCCCCCGCCGCCATAGGTCTCGCCGCCGATCTCGAAGGTCGCGCCGATGCCGGTCGCCACGAACAGGTCACCGTCGACGAGGCTCCAGACGAGCTGCGCCGACCGCGAGGCCGAGAGGGTCCAGTCGATGACACCGTCGCCGCCGACCTTGCGCCACGCGCACCGGGAGGGATCGCCCACGAAAGTCGGAGCCGTGCCCTTGTCCTGGCGATCGAAGGCGACGAAGCCGTCGCCGAGCGCCACGAGCTCGGTCGTGTCGGCGACCGGCGAGGCCACCGCAGGCGTCGCGCCGGCCGTGGTGTGGACCGCGAAGACCAGCGTCGCACCGTCGTAGCGGAAGCCGATGAAGCCGTCGTCGGTGACCACGTACTTGTACAGGTCCTCGGGAAAGGGGACCTCCGCTTCGAGCGTGAGGTCGGCCGCGAGGAGCCCGACGCCCGCCTTCGTGAGGGTCGGTGCCATCAGCGGCAGCGCAAAGCCCCCACCCTCGCGCGCCCGCAATCGGCCGGGCTCGACGCTGCTCAGCTCGACCTCGTCGACCACGGCGCCGCCCTCGATCTTCGAGAGCACGACGCCACCGAAATTGCGCGTGACCGCGAAGCCACCGGGATAGGCGACCGCGACGCCCGCGCTCGATTGCACCTCGTCCGGGCCGAGCGCCACCGGGTCCATGCGGCGGAGGGTCGACTCGAGGCGCAGCGTGGTCGGACCGGCATCGAAGCGCACCTCGGGGTTGACCTGCACGCCGTAGCTGTCCCGGTTCGGCATGATGCGCGCGCCGACGAGCCGTGACGCCGCGGCCTCGCCCGGAACCTCGACCTCTGCGGGGAAGATCGCCGAGCTCGGCGCCGCGAACGTGCAGTCCTCGGTGCAGCGCACGCCGAGCGTCGGGAACACGACCGCTGCGTCGGTCTCGGCCTCGAACGTCACCGAGACCGTGCCCCAGTGATACGACTCGCCGGCCCTCTCTGCGTTGGGGCGACGCCACACCGCGCCCTCGACCGCCATGAAGATCTCGCCGTCGGGGCCGAACAAGCCGCCCGCCGCCTTGCTGCGCGGGACGACCGCGTTGATCGTGGCGTCGAAGCCGAGCTGGTACTCCTGCCTCCAGACGTTCTCGGCGAAGCTCGGCAGCCGCGTCCACACCATCGGCCCGAGCTGCCTGTCGTCGAGTGAACCGATGACATCGATGACCCCGTCGCTCACCCGCAGCGCCATCGGGAACCCGGCACCGGCGCTCACGTGCTGCCACGTGTCGCCGACCTTCTTGCCGACGACCAGGGCCGGAAAGCTGCCCGCGACCGAGACACTCCAGGCCGCGTAGAGCGTGTCCCCGTCGTAGGCGAAGATCGAGGCGAAGGGGCTGGCGGAGGACGCGTCGACCCGCTCGGCCGACCAGGGCTCGTAGCGGCCGTCGACGTAGCGCAGACCCTGTCGACCATTGCCCTCGCGCAGGATCCACGAGCCGTCGGGGAGGTGCGTGATGGTGAGGAGTCCGGGCGTGAAGGTCGAGGCGTTCGACAACGTGAGCTCGGTCTCGCCGGCGTCGCTCACCGCAAAGACCTTCGAGCCGTAGGCGTAGAAGACGACCAACTGGCCGTCGATCTCGATCGATCGCAAGGGCGGCGGGTCGTTGGCGGGCGTGCTCGGGGCCGGATAGATCTTGCGCGTCGAGTCGAGGGTGTCGCGCGCCCAGGGCTTGGCCGGCACGGTCGTCACCGTGATCTCTCCGGGCAGCGCCCCACTGCGCGCGAACTGCAGCAGTCGGATGTCGCCGTTGTCGGCGATGTCGATCGTGGCGCCGATCGGCGTCGTCTCGGGCAGGGTGATGGCGCAGCGCCCCGGCGCGACCCAGCCGTAGCTCGTGCGCTCGCCCGTGCCGCTGATGACGTGGAGCCCGCCGAAGCGATCCCAGGCGGCGTCGACGATGCGCGACCGGCTATCCATCCAGAAGCCCGGGCCCGCGCAGTCGGACTGGCGCGTCAGGGTGAGGGTCGAGAGGCCGTAGCGGGCGACCATGGTGTCGCGGGTGAGGCTCTCGATCTCGTAGACCCTCGACCCATCGCGCCCTTCGAGCTGGAGGCTCTGGCCGACGAGCGCGTAGGTCACGACCTGCCCATCGCTCTCGCCGACGTGCGTGGCACCTTCGGGGGCCTCGCCCGGATATGGATCGAGGCCGAAGTGGAGGAGACCCGGCCGCGGACCTCCGGACTCGGGCGAGGCGACGACCCAATAACCCTCGAGGTTGGCGAGCGAGATCGCGACCGGCTCGGAGCCGGAGTCGCCACCACCACAGGCCGCGACGAAGAGCACTGCGAAGAAGAGTCGGGACATCGTGGGCCTCGAGGCGAGCCTTGGCGGGCACGCGGCAGAAGAACGCAAGCAGGGTTGGGGCGTGCGCAGGTCATGCATGGGTCGTCCCCGGGACGTCGTCATGGGGTGACAGCAGGGCCGACGAGGATGGCCGAGCGCATGAGCGCACTGGGTGCGCCGCCGGGCTCGAACAGCTTCGCGATGACGACCCAGCGTCCATCGAGCTTCTCGATCGCGTAGGGCGCCGCCGTCAGCGGTATTGCGAAGGCGATGCCGAGGTCGACCGGCGTGAACGTCTTCCAGTCGGTCGAGCGCTGGATCGTGCCGTCCAACATCACCGCGTAGAGCGTGGCGCCGTCAGCGTCGTGATAGATCGAGCGCACGTCGGAGAGCGTGGTCCAGGTCGCGGTGCCCGTGAAGTCGGCGAGGTGCGCGGTGTGGGTGTTGCTGAAGTGCAGGGCCACCTTGCCGGCCTGCTGGGCGGACGAGAGGTACGAGGGAAAGACCGGGTCCTGCGAGAGAGAGGCCGCGGGCAGTGCGGGCAGGACGTCGCGCGTGAAGGTGCCGTCGAGGCCGACCGTGTGGAACGCGACGCCCGATCCCGCGTACTCGGCCTCGAGCACCAGGAAGAACGGCACGGCCGTCTCGACGAAGAGCGGCTCGCGCAGCGGCCCGATCGTGCCGGCGTCATGAGCGGTGAACGAGAGGCCGCCGTCGGTGCTCAACCGGAAGCTGCCGGCCGCGTTCGCGACGCTGTCGTCGCGCCCGACGACGAGGACGGTGCGGTCCTTGGCGGCGACCCCGCGCATGCCAGGCGGCAGCGTCGAGCGTGGTGAGGTCGCGTAGGTGGGACGCCACCCGAAGATCGTCGACTCCCAGGCCTCGAGGTAGCGGAGGCTCCACGCCGCGTTCGTGTTCTCGGCGAAGCGGCTCGCGGTCCAGGCGGCGTCGACGCCGGGCACGTTGCGCCAGAAGTCGGGCAGGCCGCGCTCGTTGCCGCCGCCGAAGAAGATGCGCGGGTCGACGGGGTCGACCAGGACGCGCTCGCCGTGAAGCGACTGGACACGGGCCTGCCTCTCTTCGACGAGCAGGCCGGCGAGGGTGGCGAGCCGTGGGTCGCGGCCTTCGGTGATCGGGTGATCGGCCACGATCTGCCAGCGATCCGGGTCGGCCGAGCGGTCTTCTTCGTGTACGCGCAAGGCCCGCGTGGCCCCGCCCGCATGCAGCGTCACGTCGACCGTGCGCGCGGGCGAGGCTCCGTCCGAGAGGTAGGCGTAGGCCGCGCCGACCGGGAAGAAGGCGGGTTCTTCGAGCGCGACGTCGCCGAGCGCGAGCACGTTCAGCCCCTGCCCGACCGAGACCTCGGTGGCGGTCATGCCGCTGAACGGCGTCTCGATGAGGGCGCTGACGCCGACGTGGAACTCGCGGTAGCCCGAGGCGCCTTGGTCGTTGGAGACCGCGACGACGCCACCGGTCGCGGGCATGCGAAAGCGGATCTGGTTCGGCGTCCAGGCCTCGGCCGCCACCGCGACACCGTTCAGTGTCAAGGTCCCGCGGTTGCCGAAGTGCGCGCCGAACACCACTACCAGGGCGCCAGGCCAGGCCGCGGTGCGGGACACGCCGGAGATGGCCGGGGCCTCGCCGTCGTGCTCGGGCTTGACGCCCTGCCCCATGAGGCCGATCGGCTGGCCGATCGAGACCTGCGGGAAGCAGGTCGCGCGCTGGGTCTTGCGATCGTAGAAGCAGTGCTGCCCGCCCTCGTTCGGGTTCGGCGTGTAGCGACGGAAGCCATAGAACCAGCGGCCGTCGGGCGTGAGCGTGTCGAAGCCGCGGTAGTGGGTCTCCTCGCCGCCGATATAGCCGACGAGGTGCGGTTCCTGGCCGTTGTCCTTCGAGGTCCAGCCGGCGACGAGGAAGTCGTCACCGACGAGATCGTAGACCCGATCGGTGACTTGGATATGGCTGACCTCGGACACCAGCGGCGAGGTGATGAAGCCGCGCGCGGCTCCATCGCGGGTGACCTCGACCACGGCCATGTCGCTGTCCTCGAGCTCGGGCGGGAACCCGACAAGCGTCTGCGACGTGACGCGGAAGACCACGGCGCGCCCATTGTCCTGGAGCGCGAGCGCGCGCACGACGGCGGCGTCGGCTTCGTGCAGGAACGGGTCCAGGGCCTCCTTCATGAACCAGCGATCGGCCGCGCTGCGCGCCCACACGCGTGACGTGAAGATGGCCGGCAGGTCGTAGACGTAGCCATCGTCGGCGCTCTCGCCACCGCCGCCGGGAGGGACGAGCGTCTTGCCGTCGGGCAAGAGGAAGTGGGGCAGGTCGCCGCGGTTCCAGAGGACATCGGGGACGAGCTCGGTGGTCTGGAGGGTCGCGCTCGGCACGTGCAGGTCGAGCCGCGCGAGCTGTCCGTCGGCGGTCGTGATGGCCGCTTCGCGACCCCCGTGCCCGACGAAGACGCCGTCATCGTAGAGGTTGTGACCGTCGGGGCAGATCGCGCGGTGGCTGCCCGGGAACACGGGGAGCGTCTCGTTCAAGACGATGGGGTTGCCGGTCGGGTCGTCGTCGGGGCAGAGGTGGACGGCCCAGGTGTCGACGTCGATGAGGGCGTGGGTCGTGACGAGGCGGTCGCCGTCGGGGGACCACTTGACCCCTTGGTAGGTGACCTCGGGAAGCTCTTTGATGATCTCGAGCACGGGCTCGCCACCCACGACCTTGGCCTGCCCGACGGCGACCGTCCCGAGCGTCTTGACCCACGCGATGCGCTGCCCGTCCGGCGAGATGGCGAAGCCGTCCTCGATCGCGCTGATGGGGGACGTGTAGTACGCGGGCTGCGTCGCGGAGGCCCTGCCGGTCGCGGGATCGACGAGGTGGATCCCCGAGGTGTGGCGCATGACGATGAACGTGTCGACCGGGACCCCCTCGGCCAGCGTCGGTGGCCCGTTGGGATCGGCAGGGTCGGCGGCGTCGCAGGCGAGGAAGAGGGCGGCGAAGACGAAATATCGCATGAGCTCGTGAGGGTGCGGGAGCGACGGGGCGGACGCGACTCGTGATGGGACGAACGGAGCGTCAGAAGTAGAAATGGAAGGAGGCGCCGAAGGCCGCGGTCGAGACGATCCGATCGGGCGAGGCACCGAGCTCGACCGAGAGCGTCGTGTGGGCCGCGAGGCCGAGCTCGTCGGAGATGAAGTACTCGGCGCCGATGCCGGCATCGAAGAAGGCGAGGTTGCCGGAGTCGACCGAGGAGCGACGGAGCTGCGCGGAGAGGCCAACCAGGCCGTAGAGGTTGGTGCGGCGCGAGCGCGTCATGGCGTAGAGCACGCGGATCGCCGGGCGGTACTCGAGGAACCCGACCTCGGTCTCGGTCGACTTCACGGTGTCGAGGCCGAAGAGCGCCTGGAGCCCGAGCTCGGATACCCAGTACTTGACGCTGAACGCCGCGCCGTGGACCGAGTCGAGCTGGCCGCCGAGGCCGAGGTGACCCGAGAGGTCGCGCGCCTGGCTCGGCGTGGCCAGGGCCGACACGAGGAGCGCGAGCGCGAGGCGCGATGATGAGCGATGGGAGGTTGGATGCACGGTCGCGACGTTAGGAGTCTCCCAGGGGGTGTCAAAGTATTCCGTCGTAGGCGGGGCGAAGGCAGGCCGCCTCAGCGAAATATGAGCAGGCGTGCTCGCGTCGTCAGGCCCGGTGTGCGCGACGTCGCTCGAAGGCGCGGGCGAACGACTCGCGCGCGTGTACGCGATGACGCCAGATGGCGATGTCGCCGAGGATGCGACCGCCGCAGCCGGGACAGGCGACCGCGCCCTCGGGGAGGAGCGTCAAGCAGTCGCGCACAGCGCATCGTCGGAGGTCGATGGCAAGGCGACGGCGAACGGCGAGGTCGACGAACGGCGCCGTCGCGATGATGAGGAGGATGACGAAGGCGAACGGGTACTTCGGGACCCAGGAGGAGAGGCCCAGCGCCGCGCCGAGGACGACGGCAAAGGCGCCGAGTCGGGGCCACGGATGCTGGGTGAGCGGGTCGATACCGATAGGACGCGTTGGTCGTGAGCACCCCGAAGCCGAGCGCGTGGGTCGTGATGTCGGTGAGTTCCTCCTCGAGGCGACGGGCCCGCGCGTCCTCGACCTCGCCATGCAGATGCGGGTCGAGTCCGTGGTGAGCGCGAAACGCGTGGGCGACCTCGTGCGCGAGGGCCGCGACCAGGACCTCGGGCTCGGCCGCCTGGCGGGCGTCGAAGCCGAAGTGGCAGACGGGCGGGACGGCGTCGCGATCGAGCCCCGCGAACCACGCGAGGACATGCGAACCGGAGGGGTCTGGGATCGCAACCGGACCGTTGGCCTCGGGCCGCTTGGGATCGGCCTTCAGCCCGATCGCGAGCTGGTAGGCCCCGAGCCCGGCGTGCCCCATGAGGCGGCTCGCGACGCGCTTGTACCAACCCAGCGTGGGTCGGAAGGGCTCGCCCGCAAAAGACTCGGTTGGCAGGAACAACGGGGCCTCGGCGAAGCGGTCGCCGACGGTCCGTCCGACCAGCTCACCCAAGGCCTGCAAGAGCTCATCGGCGCGCCAAGCGAGCGATGTCCCATGGTCCGCGCGCGTGGCTCCGGGACGACGCCATCGACGTCGCCCCTCGTTGTCGGACAAGCCCGGTGCTGTGATCGCCTCTGTCATGATCGGCCTCCATCGTGCCGTCATGCCCGACGAACGATGGGTCGATCAAGCGTCGGGGCGGCCTGCCCGCGAGCGCTGCACGAGCCAGAGCTTCGCGGCGCGGTCGTGGAGGGTGCGGCGCTCGGGGTCGACGAGCGACCACCAGACGCCGACACCGCCAAAGAGGACGCTCGGGATGCGGGCGAGCGCCCAGGTCAGCGTCCGCGCGCGCGTCGGGGTCAGGCCCTGGGCATCGACCAGGCCCACGCCGAGGGCCCGGCGACCCGGCGTCTGGGTGCGGAAGACGAGTGGCCAGAGCACCTGGACCAGGACGAGGACGAGCGCGATGAGGGTCGCGCGACCGGGACGGTTCTGGAGGTAGTCGACGACCTGGTCGAGGAGGTTCCACGGCGGGATCGACGGGGGCTCGGGGTCCGACGCGATGAGGACCCAGGCCGCGACGGTCGCGAGCCCGAGGGTCGGGACGAGGTCGATGAGGGCCGCGAGAGAGCGACGCCACAGCGGCGCGGCGTACCAGGTCTGCGTCGACGGGCTCAGCGCGCGAGGTGCGGTCGGGCGCGGTGCGGTCGGGCGCGGTGCGGGTGGCACCGGTCGCGTCGGCGGACGATCACGGCGCGGCTCACCTGGGTCATCGAGGGGCCCGAAGCGCGACGAGAGATCATCGGTCATGGGTCACCCCGCGATCGAGACCATCGGTCATGGTCAACGTTGGCGCGCGGCACCTCATCGCACGAAGACCTCGTCCGACTGGACCTCGATCTCGCGCTCGACGTGCGCCTTCTCGCGCCGGCAGAAGTCGGCGATGGCGTCGTGGAAGCTCGGCTGGAACAAGAGATGGGCCGAGTGGGTGCGCGCGGGCAGGAACCCGCGGCCGAGCTTGTGCCCCTCCCCGCCTGCGCCGGCCTCGAAGATCGAGACGCCGCGCCGGATGCTGTCCTCGATCGCGTAGTACGAGCAGACCTCGAAGTGGAGGTCTTGCACCTCGGCCAGGGCGCCCCAATAGCGACCGAAGCGGCGGACCGGTGCGGCGGCAAAGGTCGGCGAGGCGGCCAGCGCGGGCAGGAGGCGCGGGTCGGGGTGGCTCTGCAGGTTCAGTGAGCCGCCGACGACCTCGTCGCCGCGCCGCGCGAGCACGAGGTTCAGGTAGGGGCGCATGCGCTCCCAGAGGAGCTCGAAGACGCGCTTCGAGAGGTAGCGTCGACCCCAGACGTAGCGATCGACCGTCGCGCCGTAGAAGTCGAAGGCGGTCCCGATCCAGCGGTCCTCGACCTCGGCTCCGACCTGACTCGTGAGGGTCACCCCTTGCTCTTGCACGCGCCTCCGCTCGCGACGGATCTGGTTCCGGCGCTTGCTCGGGAAACGGGCCAGGAAGGCGTCGAAGTCCGCATAGCCCGCGTCGGCCCAGTGGAACTGGCAGCCCAGGCGGTGCGCCATGCCGAGCTCCTGGGCGATCGCGAGCTCGTCTTCGGTGCAGAAGAGGAGGTGCACGCCCGAGACGTCGTTGGCGCGCGCGTGGTCCAGGGCGGCCACGAGCAGGGCCCGCTTGATCTGCCGCTGGAGCCCGGGGTCGAGCGTCGGGTCGACGAGCAGCCGCGGCCCCGTGACTGGCGAGAACGCGGCACCGATGACGAGCTTCGGATAGTAGCGCAGACCGGCGCGCTCGGCCGCATCGGCCCAGGCCCAGTCGTAGACGAACTCGCCCATCGAGTGCGACTTCAGCCACGCGGGCGCGAGGCCGACGATGCGCGCCGGCAGTCCTGGGACGGTCAGGCGCGCGACGAAGTGCTGGGCGACCCAGCCGGCGCGCGGGCCGACGGCGTTGGCTTCCTCGAGGGCCGACAGAAAGCCCCAGTGCAGAAACGGCGAGCCGGGGACGGCGGTCGCGACCGCGTCCCACGTCGCGCGGCCGAGAGCTTCGACCGAGCCGATGACGGCGACCTCGATCACCGCCGAAAGCCTGGCGGAACCAGGCTGCCCAAAGGTGCTATCGCCTGAGTGCTCATCGGGGCGCCGTGACCCGTTGATTCAGGTTGTCGAGCGAGGTCTCGGCGAGCCTCTCGACCGAGCCGCGCACGGCGATGCGCTCGCCGATGCGGCCGAACACGGTCGGGACCTCGTAGGCGATCTCGTAGCGAACCCGGGTCAGCACGTCGCTCTCTTTGATGAGCGTGATGGTCTCGTGGATGTTGGAGAGCTCGGAGCCGCCGCTCGGCGAGACGTTCCACGCGAAGCGCGCGTCGGGCTCGAAGGCGGTGATGGTGAGGTCGCCCGGGACGGTGAAGCGCTCGAGCGCGAGGGTACCGCGAGAGGTCGAGCCGACCTGCGGAGGGCCACCGCGGCCGATGGGATCGGCGTCGGCGATCCAGGGGCACCAGCTCTTGCGGTCGGACACGTCGGCGACGCGCGCCCAGACGCGGTCGGCGCTGGCGGCGATGACCCGCTCGGCCGAGATGGCGATGCGCGGGGGCGCGGGCTCCGCCCACATGAAGAGCACGGCGGCGAAGCCGGTGACCAACGTGAAGAGGCCGCCCAGGACGACCACCCCGGGACGCACGGTCGGACCGGCGACCCCGCCGGGCGATACCGCACGCTCTTCGCGAGGGATCCGGACGTGGTTGATGGTCAGCGCACCGACCGCCGCGGGCACCAGCGCAAGCAACACCCACGGACCGGCGAACCCCCAGAGGAGCGTCGGCACGAGGACGAGCAGCGCGAGCAGCACGACGAAGGGGACCCAGCCCGGGACGCGAGGCCGCGCGGACACCTGGGCAGAGCTCGAGGGCGCGTGACCCATCAGAGGGTGCGCCCGGTGTGGAAGTCGGCGGACCACAGGCGATCACCGACCCCTGCGGCGAGGAGCACGGCGCGAATCGAACCGTGGGCGGAATGAGACACAGGACCTCCGGAGAGCGCGTACCGCGAGCGCGGCATGTGCGGCCTCTAGCAAGCCGGCCTCGCGCGGGCAAGCGGGCAGGCAGACCACGGCCTTGGACAAGGTCGGGCCCCCGATCGTTGGCGAGGCGCTCGGGGCCCGGAAGGCTGTGTCCCGGTTCGAGTTTCAAAACCGGTCGACTGGGCGATTGCCGCCCTTCTAAGGGAGGCGTAGGCCGTCATGCCGGGACTCTGGTGCACGAGGGAGGACGGATGAAGCGCTGTTTTCGAGATGTGTCGGTACTGCTGACGTTCGTGTCGATGGGTGCGTGCGGGGCTTCCGGTTCGGGCGACGCGACGGCGGACTCCGTGGGCGTGCGCGGTGGGCCCATCGTGAATGGCCAGACCGAGACCGGGTACAACATGGTGGGCGCGCTCACCGACTGGGAGGGCAACCAGTACTACGGCGCCTTCTGCACGGGCACGCTCATCGCGCCGACCTGGGTGCTCACGGCCGCGCACTGCGTCGAGGACATGACCGCGGGGCGGACCCGCTTCTTCGTCGGGGCGAACGCGAACAACCCGAACTCGGGCACCTTCTACAAGGCCGCGCGCCTCATTCCGCACGAGCAGTACAACCCCAACTCGCTGTCCAACGACATCGCGCTGGTGCAGCTCCAGACCTCGGTCGTCGGCGTCACGCCGATGGCCTTCAACCAGACCAACCTCCGCCCCTACCAAGGGCAGAACGCGTTCTTCATCGGCTACGGCGCGACCGAGGGCGTGAACGAGTCGGGCTCGGGCGTGAAGCGCTCGGTGAACGCGCCGATCAGCAACGTCTACAATGACGTCTTCGTGAGCAACTTCACGCCGAACAACACCGGCACCTGCTTTGGCGACTCGGGCGGCCCCTCGCTCCTGACCATCAACGGCACGCAGTACGTGATCGGCGTCACCAGCGCGGGCGAGGCCTGCAACGGCGCGAACTGCGACCCCTGCCGCACCCCGACGACGGCCACGCGCGTCGACTATCAGGCGACCTGGATCAGCGGCAAGCTGAACCTCGCCCCGCCCGACTGCCGCACCAACGCCGCCCTGTGCAGCTGCGCCGATGCGTGCCAGGCCGACGGCACCTGCAACGACGCGGTCTGCGCGACCTCGACCTGCGACGAGGCGTACACCTGCCTGGTCGATTGTTCCGACCAGGCCTGCGTCGACGCGTGCTTTGCCGCCGCGACCCCCGACGCCCAGACCCAGCTCAACGCGCTGCTGGTCTGCCTCGACGACAAGTGCAGCACCGCGACGACCGACACGGCCTTCCAGCAGTGCGCGGAGTCGCAGTGCGGCAACGAGGTCGGCGCCTGCTTCGGCACCGGCCCGGTCGGGACCGGGACCGACTCGTGCGAGGCGGTCTACAACTGCCTCGTCGACTGCAGCGACAACACCTGCGCGACGGCCTGCTACTCGGACGGCACCGCCGAGGCCCAGACCCAGATCGACGCGATGCTGACCTGCCTCGACACCAACTGCGCGAACGCGACGACCGACACGGCCTACCAGCAGTGCGCGCAGCAGTACTGCGCGAACGAGATCACCGCCTGCTTCTCGGGCCCGCCCTGCACCATCACGGGCGGCTCGTGCGACACGGGCGCGGCCTGCTACCCGACCCAGGACGGCAGCACCGGCTGCTTCTCCTCGGCGGGCAAGCCGGTCGGCCAGAGCTGCAACGCCGACGCGACCTCCCTCGAGTGCGTCGACGGCGCGGCCTGCCTCGCCGAAGAGAA